>JAITWM010000147.1 GCA_031285265.1 Lysobacteraceae bacterium | reverse complement strand
TCGGACAGGAACGGGTCCCTGCCATTCGTGAAAGCATCGCCAAGGCGCTCTACAACAAAGCCACCGCGCTGAACCAGGTCTATTGGTATGAAGAAGCGATCGAAACTTACGAAGCATTGATCGCCCGTTTCGGAAAAGAAAACATACCAAGCGTCCAGGCGCTTATCACTCCTGCGCGTATCGCTGCCGCCTATATCCGCATTCCTCTGGCAAAGCGCGATTGGGAGCAAGCCATCGTTGCCAACGAGCGCCTGAACGCCGCAATCGTGGATCTTCGCCAAGTCATCGGACAATGCGGCGATGAGGAGTCCCGCATCAGTATCGCCGGACGCCTGGGCTACGCATTGTTCTTGATCGGACGCAACGACGAAGCAATCAAAATGATTCGCGAGTCCTTGCAGCTCGGTGGAAAAGCGGCATTCGAAACGCAGCGGGAAGATGCACATATCTGGCGGCTCGAGGTCGAAGACAACAAATACGATCAGTTGCTGGCCGATGCCTGGGCCGAATTGTATCCGGAGGAATATTATTGACCGGGTTCAGGATGACGTTGCGTGACGTGCATACGGGTGCTGGACAATACCATCGGCAGTAACGGCAACAGGCAGCATTTCCCGCTTCCTCGATACCACCGTTGCAGTGGTCACTTCCTCAAGTCTTCGACCTATGTGCCACGGACGGCGTGGGCCGCGCTACGAATCACAAATTCGGAAAGAATATGCCCGAATACCGAACTGGCTGCTCTGGCGCAGACGCCGTGCCGTGCTTCGCGCTTTCATCGCGCGCTCCCGCATCTACAGCACGGATTATTTCCATGACCGGCTGGAGTAACAAGCACGCGACAATCTTCGCCGCACCCGTTCCGCTCGATAATCCATTTCCATACCGGTTCCTTTAGAACCTGTTCGAAGTCTCATCCGGCTGCAAGAAGTCCTGGTGGCGAAAAAGCACCGACCGCGGCATCAACGACAACGATCGTTCGAAATGATCAGGGTACCGTTGGAACACGCACAAGAACGAACGTATCCGTCCTGCGCAGTGCTGTACCTGGCGCACAAGCGACCGTCAGGGGTGCTTCCGCCCGAGAGGTTTCCATATGGCGCTCCATACATTCGTACCTCGCCATTGGAAACCCGGCAGCACCCTTACTTACGGAGTCCCCAGCACGCGATTGAGCACTCGGACGATCTCCTCATCGACGATCTGCTCTCCATTGCGCGTTTTCTCCGCCTGATTGAGCAAGGGCTCGGTCAAGGCCATTCCATCGACTCTCGTTTTCAGCCTTACCCCGCGCGCGCGCGGCGAAGACGCAAGGTAAGGCTCCCATTGCACACGTACGCGCGCCCAATACGCCTTGGTAGCATCCCAATACGCATGAGCGGGGGCAAAGTCCACCTTGTTCGTGCGTTGATATTCGGTAAACCCCACTTCTCGCGCGACTTCCTGCTCGGCTGTGCCATCGGGTCTGCGCTGAACCTTGGTATTGAACTGCTCCTGCGCCCAGCCATTCGGCGTGATCGTATAACGATTCGTAGTCCGCAATGCATTGTAGTCACTGCGTATGCTGTGTTCGCGTCGCGGTAACGGGCGCCACACCACATCGCCGGCCCATGTCGCAATGCCGTCCGCGTAGAACCAGTAACCCGTCGTGCAATAGAGCGGCGCCTCACTGGCGTCGTAAACGCACTGCGTCCAGCTTTCCGGTATCTTCGATGTGGGAATCGCCTCATTCAACCACGTCTGGTCGCGAGAGAATTCGGTCCGCCGTGATGCCTCGTAAGTCCAGTCTTGACGTACCGATTTACTGACATCCCCGGTTCTGGGATCCAGCGCCAGATGCTGCAAAACGACTTTGGTCGGAGTGTCTTGGACCACGACGACCAACTCGTTGACACGATCAAGCTGCGGCAAAGCGCGATCGTATCCCTGCTTGAGCAATACCGTTTCTTCATAAGAAGAACTGGCGACATATTCGCCCTGCATCTTCAAGATACTTTGTCGATCGCGTCCCACATTTGCGTTCTGCGCTTGCGCCGCACCCGCCACTGCACTCGCTGCCAATACAGCCATCACTAATGATTTCATGCTCACCTTCCGGGTCACCATCACGGCCAAATCATGCAATAGGTGCAGATTATGCGTGTAAAACGTTCGGAGTAGTATGCCCTATACGCAATCAATGCATGTAGCTGTTGTCTGAACATCGTCCTCATGTCAATTCGCATGTCATGACACTACGCTGCGTGGTCTTCATCCCGAAAGGCGATATAGGTATCAAACTTACGGCCAGTTCTCATCCGGCTCGTGTTTCCGGCACGGCTGGTACAAACGCGGCACTGTGCTCAATGCCACCAGCCGGCGCGGATACAACAACCGGAAGCCGTCTTCTTCACATAGATAAAGAAGACCACCGTTGTATATCAGCATCAATGCGCACATCTTCCGCTCGATTACGGATTATCCGTGCATGCTGTTTTCTTTAGAAATGCGTCCGCCGGTACGGACCACACCGCACGTTATCCGCCATCCCTCTTGCATTGCGCCACCTCGTCGATGTCCGCAACGGCACCAGGATTTCCGCCGGGATCCCGGCTGTTTACGATGCCTCCGTGGATCGGATACGTATTTTCGAAGCTCTCTGCGGCCTGTTTCATCAAACAGGTCAGGCACTGGAAAGAAGCACACCGCACAATGGAAATGCAGCGCGTAACGATCGAACTGCAAGCAATGGACTGATGCCCGTTTGAAGATGCCCGTTTAAATCGGCACAACGCTGGAAAGTCCCGCATCAGGAAAAACCGCCAGGGTAGCGGCGATTCCCTGTATCCCCGGTCATTTGGTCAAAATCAGCTTGTCGTTACGAGTATGCCGCAAGTGATAAATGTTATCGCCGTGGCGAATCAATACCTCACGCTGCCCTTTGAGCAGATCGACACTGCTGACCATTTCGGTCGTTCGCGTCACGGCAGATACGGGATGGGCATCGATAGTGCACTTGGGCAATCGTGTTAACGCAACCATATGGACGGTCATGATGGAACCTTATTCGCCAGAGGACTATATGCAAATGATAATTAATCTCATTTGATTGTCAACTCCCATTCTCATCCCCACCCGTTTGGTCGACATAATGATCGGCAGCGAGGCGTTCGTTTCTCCATAAGCCGCGCCGAGGATGCTAGCGATAACGCCATCGCCAATCCGTAACATGAATTGATCGGCCATCGCCGTTCCACCAACAAGACCCAAGCAAGGTCAGCGGTATTCGTCTGGACAGAGAGCCGGTACAACCCAAGACGAGGACATTCCGCTCCAGGCTACCATTCCCCAAAGATCTTTGAACGATAGAAGGTCATTTACCTATCACCGGCTCAAGCCGCTGGATGATGACCATCCACCCAACGCGGGAAAGTCCGCCACATGGCAGACGGCCCGCCGTGCACCGCCGTTCTCGGGATACCATCGGTTTCCATACCTGCTCGATATTCGGGAAAGCGCCGTAGCCGGCCAAGCCGTACCGATCCTGCGTTAAACCTGAGATCCGGGCGGAAGCTGGAAATGACACCTGAGAACTTAAGAAACGCGCATTCCATGCACAGACATGGATCGTTTCTTTTTTGCCACCCTGTCCGAATACCATCGCAACGTCAGTTCGCTGCGCCCTCGCCTTTGCCGCTCAACGCCTCCAGCATCTGTTGCGGGGTCAGATAACCGCCCAACTGCACGCCGTTTGACGCGAAGATGGCTGGCGTGCCATTCACACCCAGACGCTGGCCGAGCTGGAATTGCTTCGCGACCGGATTCGCACAGTCCTTGGCGGGCACCGGCTTTCCGGACTTGGCATCGGTCAGCGCGGTCTTACGGTCGCTGGCGCACCAGACCGAGACCAGATCGCGGTAATCGCGGCCGTCCAGCCCCATGCGTGGAAACGCCAAATATTCCACCGCAATACCGCGGCGGTTCAATTCGGGAACATCCTGGTGCAGTTTGCGGCAATAACCGCAATCGACATCAGTGAACACGCTGACGGTATAGCGTGGATTCGGCGGGGAGAACACGATGCGCTCGCTCCGGGGAATCTGCGCTAGCTGTTCACGGCGATAGTTCAGCAGACCGGGGCTGGAGGCGATCGTGCGATTCTTGACATCGATCGCCTGTACCTGCTGCAACAGATAATTCCCGTCGTTGGAGATATAGAGCACCTGCCCCCCGATCAGCACCTCCTGGAAACCGCCGAACGCCGCAGCGCCGACGTAGTTCGGCTGCACGCCCGGGAACAAGCCGGTCAATGTCGCACGTACCCGCTGTTCCGCACCCTGCGCCGTCGTCGTTGCTGTTGTTGTTGCTGTTGTTGCCGAACGCTCGGGTGTTGTGGTCTGTTGTGCACAAGCGGATAAACTGAACGCGCTCAGAAACGCGATTACGAAATAACGATACATAACTGACTGAATCCGAGAGTCGCCGAGGCCGGAGATTGTCGCATATCGCCGCCAAAAGCTCCGTACTTGGTTGCTATCCCCGATTGAAATCCGATTGAAATCCGAGCGATGGCAGCCCTGGCAACTTCTTTTTGCTCTTGCTCGGTTCGCGTGACAAGGGATGGGATTCATCAGCGATGCGGGCCGATGACATCACCCTCATCCCCTTGGATGATGCTTGGCATGCAGACGCTGCAAGTGCTGACGCGCGACCAGGGTATAGATCTGCGTGGTGGACAGGCTGGAATGACCCAACAGCAGCTGCAAGGTACGAAGGTCCACGCCATGATTGAGCAGGTGCGTGGCGAAGCTGTGCCGCAGGCCATGCGGACTGACCCGGGCCGGATCGATGGCGGCAGCCACCGCCATCTGTTTCACCAGATGCCAGAAATCCTGCCGTGTCAGTGCGCGCCGTTTCGCATTGATGAACAATGCAACCCGCCCTTTGGAATCGACAGGCACCGCTTTGCCCGCGGCCAACACCGGACGCGATTCGGACAGATACCGTTCCAGCCAATGCAGGGACTCCTCACCCAATGGCACCAGACGCTCCTTGCCGCCTTTTCCCTGCACGCGCAGCACGCCCTGGCGCAGATTGATCGCATTGGCCGGCAGGTCGACCAATTCGCTGACCCGGAGCCCGGCGGCATATATCAGTTCCAGCATGGCGCGATCACGCAACCCTTCCGCCGACGCCGTATCCGGTGCCGCCAACAGAGCATCGACCTGGGTTTCCGTCAACGCCTTGGGCAACAGCCGCGGCAGGCGTGGCGGGTCGAGTAGCGCGCTCGGATCATCGGCACGTTCGCCACGGCGTAGCAGATGGCCGAAAAATGCCCGCAGGCTCGAACGCAGTCGCGCATTGCTGCGCGGCTGATAGCCCTGCCGTGACCGCCAGGTCAGATAGTCGAACAAAATACCGCGGTCGGCCGCCGCCAGACCGCCGCTCTTGCCATCGAGCCAGCGTGCCAGCGCTTGCAGATCGCGCCGATAACTGTCCAGCGTCTGCCGCGCCAAACCGCTTTCGGCCCAGACCACGTCCAGAAACGCCTGGATCGCCGTGGCGTCGACATCGCGCAGCGGTGGCAAGGTATTGATTCGGCGGCGGCGCTCGGCTGGCGTCTGCGTGTTCATCGGCGACAGGATAACGGGAATCGCCCGCCCACGGTTCGACCCGTTATGCTGTCGGGATGGTCCCCGTCACTTCTTCCTCTCAATTCACCGGCACGGACAAGCCCCGTGCCCTGATCGGCTGGCGCTTGCTGGCCATGATGTACGACGCTTGGCCCGTACTGGCGATCTGTATGTCGGTAGCAGCGGTCTTCACGGTCGGTTATTGGCTGGCGGGGCACGGTCTCCGGGAAAACATCAAACCCTTCAGTCTGCTGCAATGGCTGTTATGGCTAGTCTGTTGGGCGATCGCGGGCCTCTACGTTACCGCCAGTTGGCGGCGCGGCGGCCAGACACTGGGCATGCGTCCCTGGCGGCTGCGCGTATGCACGGTGGAAGGCAATGCGCCGGCCTGGTCCACGCTCTGGGTCCGCTATGCCGTAGCGACCTTATCGCTGGCGGTTGGCGGGCTGGGTTTCTGGTGGGCATGGTTCGATCGCGATAGATTGACCTGGCACGACCGCGCCAGCCGCACCCGGACGATCCGGCTGCCGAAACGGCGTTGACCGCATCGCGGCCGCCAGACGCGCCTTCCCCGAAGACCCGGAACGCTTCGGACGCGACCAGCCGCCCGTGTATCGATCCGGCGGCTGTATCCTCACACCCCGCTATCAGCAGCGATACCGGGATACCAGCGATTATTCGGCAGGACAGGCATCGGCAATACGGGTCCAATGTTGGACCGACTCCAGCCGCACTCCCGCCTTGGGCGAAGCATTCGCCGCACCGGCGATCGCAGGAATTTTGCTGACTACGCCGACGGCCAGACCGAAATACGCACGGCCACCGCTGGCGCCGCTCTGCTCGCCCGAGGAAGACGCAGCGTCGATCGCGTTCTGCAATTGGGTCAGATCCTCCGGCCCGAGAATCGAGCCGAGCGCGCGGACGGATTTCTCTTGCTCGAGATCGTCCGTCTGATACTGCATCTCCCACTGATTCCCACCCAGCTTCCGGACCATTAGCGGCGCATCGGCATCCGGACACATCGTGTCTATTGCATCGGCATCCGCGTGTCCGGTCCTGCTCAGGCTATCGGCACAAATCTGCCGGAAATTGGGCGGGTTCTGCGTACTGACGCACCACCGGACCGGTCTTTCACCCTTGTAGCGTTGTACGCTGCTGTTACTGACGGACGTCGTCACGGCGGTATCGCCCGTTAATCCATCGGTCGTGGTTCGCACCGATTTGCCATTGGTAAAGGTCATCAAGCTGTTCACGCTGATCTGGTAATAGCCGGAAACGAGGGAATCTCCCGACTCCTGCGCATGAGCCGTCACACCCGTCAGCGCAATGGATAATAGACAAGGGGTCGACAACCAGAGACAAAAACCACGCATCGGAACTCTCCCGGATCATACTGAAGTGTTTCAATAGAAATGACATTCCATCCAAAACGTATCTTCCGTGAGCCAATGAACACTATCGCGCCGTTACCGGCACGGGTCAATCAACGGCAGTGATGGGCAGCGTTCCGGTTTGAAATTGACTGTGCCCGACTTACACAAGCGCAGCATTCTCACCCGTAGGGCGAAGGAGTTCGATGAGGTTGTCGATCGCCGCCATTGCTCCATCAATCACATAGGGGAAAACATCTTTTTTCTCTATAAAATCGAGGTCAAACAGTCATCGCGATCCGCAGCACGCCCCGATGATTCGCGGTTTATGCCAAATCCGGAAATCTCACACTGAGACATTATCCGGCAGGTGTCATCCATGAATTTGCTCAAAAATGACCAGTAGAATTCTGCTACTTTGACCAGATACTTCCTCCATCTTTTTCCTGCGGCATGATTTCCATTTATCAGTTGAAACCTGCTTTTCAAGGGTTGCTGCGCCCGCTAGTGCGCCGCCTCGCGGCGGCTGGCGCGACTGCTAATGCGGTGACGGTCCTGGCAATGATCGTCTCGTTGCTCATCGGAGGGTGGCTCTGCATCGTTGGGCGCGATGCTCCCGCCTGGTATCTGCTTGTACCGCTCTGGATGCTCCTGCGTATGGCTCTGAACGCCGTCGATGGGATGCTCGCGCGCGAGTTCGGGCAAAAAACGCCGCTCGGCGCCTACCTCAACGAGTTGTCGGACGTCGTTTCGGATGCCGCACTCTATCTGCCTTTCGTGTGGGTCGCTCCGTTTGGCTGGCAAACCGTATGCCTCGTCATCGGACTGTCCGTGATCTCCGAGATGGCAGGAGCGCTCGGACCGATGGTCGGCGCGCCACGTCAATACAACGGACCGATGGGCAAGAGCGATCGGGCTTTCCTGTTCGGTATCCTGGGCCTCTGGGTGGGCCTGACCGGCGGTAGACTGCCGGATTGGGTTTTCTGGATCATGGCCGTCGCCGTGCCGCTTTGCATCCTTCTCAATATCTTCAATCGTATCCGTAGCGGCCTGGCCGCCATTTCATCAAGGAAAGACTCATGACACGCACTGCGGAAAACCTCTCTTTCACCACCCATGATGGTGTTTCCCTCTTTTATCGCCGTTGGCCTGCCAGCACTCCGGCCCGGCGTGGCGCGATCGTGCTTTTCCATCGCGGCCACGAACACGGCGGACGCATGGCGCATCTGGTCGACGAACTGGATCTGCCCGATTTCGATTTTTATGCCTGGGATGCGCGCGGCCATGGCTTGTCGCCCGGCGAGCGGGGCGATTCGCCCGGCATCGGGCATTCGGTACGCGACATTCAGACTTTTGTCGATCATCTCTGCAATACGTTCGAACTCCAGGAATCCGACATTGCCGTGATCGCGCAAAGCGTCGGAGCAGTGCTGACGAGCGCCTGGGCGCATGACTATGCACCGCGTATCCGTTGCCAGGTTCTCGCCTCGCCCGCTTTCAAGGTGAAGCTCTACGTGCCTTTCGCACGCCCGGGCCTGAAACTGTTGCGCGCCCTGCGCGGCAACTTCTTCGTCAACAGCTACGTCAAATCGAAGTACCTGACACACGACCCGGAACGTCAGAAATCCTTCGACTCCGATCCGCTCATCAGCCGCGCGATCTCGGTCAACATCCTGCTCGGCCTCGATGAAGCCGCCAAACGGGTGGTATCGGATGCCGAAGCGATCGCCATTCCGACCCAGTTGCTGATTTCCAGCGATGACTGGGTAGTGCACCACTGGCCGCAACACGAGTTTTTCGCGCGTCTGGGCACGACGAAAAAGGAAAAACACGTGCTGCCGGGTTTCTACCATGACACCCTTGGCGAAATGTACCGGGCCGATGCAGTCGGCAAGGCGCGTGATTTCATCCTGCGACAGTTCGACGCGCCGCTCAACCGGCCCAGCCTGCGCGATGAGCACCAGCATGGCCATACGTTCGAAGAGGCCAAGAATCTGTCCATTCCATTTCCGCCCTTTTCGCCCAAGGGGCTTTACTGGAGCACTTACAGGTTCGTGCTGAAACTCGTGGGGCATCTTTCCGATGGCGTCAGGCTTGGGCATGCCACCGGGTTCGATTCCGGCAGTTCGCTCGACTATATCTATCGCAACACGCCTTCCGGCAAAGGGTTCTTCGGACAGATCATCGACCGCATCTATCTCGATGCCATCGGTTGGCGCGGCATCCGCCAACGCAAATGCCATCTCGAAGAAATCCTGAAAAAAGTGATGAATGACCTCGAGCAGGAAAAGCGCCCCGTGCGTATTCTGGACATTGCCGCCGGGCACGGGCGCTACGTGCTCGACGCGCTGCAATACGGCATACGCCCGGAGTCCATCCTGTTACGCGATTTCAGCGAAGAGAACGTCGAAAAAGGCAACGGCCTGATCGCGGAACGCCGCCTGCAAGACATTGCCCGTTTCGAGAAAGGGGACGCTTTCGATCGTGAGAATCTTGCGGCGATCGCCCCGAAAGCCACGGTAGGCATCGTCTCCGGCCTGTACGAACTCTTTGCCGACAACGATAGGGTCGCAGCTTCTCTGGGCGGCCTGCACGATGCCATCGAGAAGGACGGTTACCTGATCTATACCGGCCAGCCTTGGCATCCTCAGCTTGAAATGATCGCCCGCGCGCTCACGAGTCATCGGGACGGCGTGGCCTGGGTGATGCGCCGCAGGACTCAGGCCGAGATGGATCAACTGGTGCAGGAAGCGGGGTTCGAGAAAATCGAGCAGAGAATTGATGAGTGGGGGATCTTCAGCGTCTCGCTCGCTCGACGAAAGGGTAAATGAACATTCCTTCCCACACGATCGAAGACGCTCGCTGGTTACGCAAAGCTTTTGGGCGAGGAGCGCTCTGGCTCCTTTTTCTCGGGCCGTTTTTCTTCTTGACCTACGGCCTCGCCAATCAGCATGCCGCCCGGATGGATGCCGTTCATGGGGTGGGAAGTCTGGTTTTCGACTGGGAACACCATATTCCCTTGTGGCCCTGGACGATCATTCCATACTGGTCGATCGACCTGCTCTACGGCTTCGCGTTCCTCTGTTGCCGCGACAAGGCGGCAACGAACCGTCTCGCCTTTCGACTACTGAGCGCACAGTTGATCTGCGTGATCTGTTTCTTCCTGTGGCCGTTACGGTTCACATTCGAACGTCCTGCCATCGAAGGAGTGTCTGGCGCGCTTTTCGAAGCGCTGACGAGTTTCGATTTGCCCTACAACCAGGCTCCCTCACTGCACGTCGCCTTGCTCGTCATCATCTGGAGGCAATTCGCAACATTTGCGACCGTGCGCGCCGCGCAGTGGGGAATCCACATTTGGGCGTTGCTGATCGGCCTTTCGGTGCTCACCACATGGCAGCATCATTTCATCGACGTGCCGACGGGACTCGCTGCGGGACTCCTTTGTCTCTGGCTCTGGCCGGAACAAGGCAAGACCCCCTTGAAGAAGGCCGAGGTACGCCGCCCTGCTCTCGCCCTGCCCTATTTCCTAGGAGCGGCCCTGTTTTTTTCCGCCGCGATCGCACTGGGCGGCATCGGCCTGCTTCTATGCTGGCCTGCGCTCTCCCTCGCGCTTGTCGCATTCAACTACGCGTGGGCCGGCGCAGCAGGATTCCAGAAACAGGAAGGGCAATACTCGCTCGCGGCAAAGTGGCTTTTCGCGCCCTATACCCTGGGCGCCTGGATCAACTCACGGCTTTGGACACGGCGCTATCCCGACCCCAGCCCGATGGGCGACGGCATCTGGCTCGGACGGCTTCCCACGGCACGCGAACTCGCCGCCTGGGCAAAACAACGCAACGGCAAGACCGCACTTTTCGATCTGACGGCCGAACTGCCCGCACCCGATCTTCCCGCCGGGACCGCCTACGATGGCATGCCCTGCCTCGACCTCGTACCTGTTCCTGCATCGTCCCGGCAGGGAGGCGATCTGCTGGAAGCCATGCAACGACTGACTGCCCTGAAACGCGGCCATCCGGATTGCGAGATATGGGTCGCATGCGCTCTGGGAGTGTCGCGCAGCGCCAGCGTCGTGGTCGCATGGCAGTGTTCCTCCATGGAAAAAGCCGCCAACGTCCAGGATACCGTGGAGCAGGTCCGGCTCTCGCGTCCACACATAGTGATCGGTCAAAATAGTGTCGCGTGCCTTGAAGAGTTCTGTAAAAGACTGTTTCGCGATGACAACCCAGTTGCCGGATGAATCACCCCCCCTGCCCGACGAATCTGTCTCTCCCTGTGCTTTTGCGCTGCTAGGGCTTTCGGTGTGCGAAGCCTCGGGCCGGGTCCACAGCTGGAGTCTCACATTGCTGTGTCTGACCTTCGTCACGGGTTTGCTGAGCTCCTCGAACAGCGATGTGGTTCTTCCATTGCTCATGTTGGGCCTCGTCCCGGCAGGCTGCCAGATCTACTTTGCGTGGCGTCTGGCCTTCGACCGGCAGGTTTTCGCCACATGGGCGCGACTACGAAACGAATCGCTCCCGGAAGCCATGCGCGCGTTCGATATCGCACTGGGTACGCTGTTAAAAAAAGGCAACCCGGCAAGCGAAACCCGTCTTATGCTTGATCGCGTCACGGGGGCACGGCGCTTGCATCTGCTCCAGATTGCCGCTCTGTTCGGGCAAGCTCTGACGCTTTTGATATTGATGGTTAGCTTGTTATGGATACCCCGTCATGCTTGAGAAAACACTGGCATCCGCCTTCTGCGGCATCATCAGAATATTGACCGGCGCGCAGGCGGTCTGGCGCGGCACACAGCCCGAAGCGCGGGCGCGGGTCTATTACGCCAATCACCGCAGCCACGGCGACTTCGTCCTCATCTGGGCGATATTGCCGCCGATGCTCAGGGCTGTCACCCGGCCGGTTGCCGCTTCCGATTACTGGCTTTGCGGCCGCCTGCGGCGCTACCTGATCGAACGCGTGTTTCGCGGGGTGCTCGTCGATCGACTCAAGAAAAGTGACACTGATCCCATCTCCACCATGTTTGAACCGCTTGCGGCAGGCGAATCGTTGATCTTGTTTCCTGAAGGCACACGCAATCAGAGCGACGGCATCCTACCCTTCAAGCCGGGGATTCATCGCTTGGCAGAGAAACGTCCCGAGACTGAATTCATCCCGGTCTGGATCGAGAACCTCGGGCGCGCCATGCCCAAGGGCGGAATGCTGATCGTGCCGCTTTTGTGTACTGTGACAATCGGTGCGCCGGTCATGCTTGAACCGGGCGAACACCGTGCCAATTTCCTTTCCCGCTGCCAGGACGCCCTGCTCGCACTGGAACCTGCCGAGTAAATCCAGCATGACCATCTTGGAACATTCTCCGTCGCATACCTTGTTGCTCATCTTCGCGGGAATCACCGGATTTCTCCTCGTTGCCAGTCTCATCGGCCTGGTCTTGCGCGCACGTCTGGCCGGGGGACGAACAAATCCCATCATCATCAATCTAAATGCACGCATCAATGCCTGGTGGGTCATGGTGCTGATCCTGGCATTGGCGTTCTGGATAGGAAACACGGCGGTCATCGTGCTCTTCGCCTTGATTTCCCTCCAAACGCTACGTGAATATTTCTCGGTCACATACACCCGGCGAGGCGACTATCGAGCGCTTCTCTGGTGCTTTTTCTTTTTCCTGCCTCTGCAATACTGGCTGATCGCCACAGCGTGGTATGGCCTGTTCGCGGTTCTGATACCGGTCTACGCTTTCCTGCTGCTTCCCATCTCATCGACGCTCGGCGCAGATACGACGCGCTTTCTTGAGCGTGCCGCCAAGGTGCAATGGGGGTTGATGATCTGCGTCTATTGCCTCTCGCATGTGCCCGCATTGCTGGTGCTCAATATTCCTGGTTTCACCGGTCGTAATCTGCAATTGATCATTTTTCTGCTGCTTATCGTCCAGTCGAGCGACGTGTTTCAGTACATGTGGGGCAAGCTTCTGGGACGCCGCAAACTCGCCCCGGAAATTTCCCCCTCGAAAACGCTGGAAGGTCTCATCGGCGGCGTGCTGACTTCGACCGCCGTGGGGGCGGCGCTTTGGTGGATCACGCCATTTACTTGGTGGCAGGCCGCGCTGATTGCGCTCACGATCAACATACTGGGATTTTTTGGAGGCTTTGTGCTCTCGGCCATCAAGCGCGACCGAGGCATCAAGGATTGGGGCCATATGATCGAAGGCCACGGCGGAATGCTCGATCGCGTCGATTCGGTGAGTTTCTCCGCGCCGATTTTTTTCCATATCGTCCGGTATTGGTGGGCAGTGAGCGTAACGTAAGCGTCATCTACGTACCGTATTGCCAACAATGAACCGATCGGCGAATCGATTTGCACATCGATTCGGGTAATCCGCTTGGCCGATGAAACGGTGCTGCACCGAAAGCGCCATCAATGGCGTTTGCTCAACTCGAACGGCGCCGGAACAACCAACCGGATACCGTCAGCATCAGGATCGGAGGAATCGCATAGGCGATCCGATAGTCGATGTGAAACGCACCGGCCAACCGTCCGAACTGCATCTGCAACAGCCAGAACCCGAGCGCGAATATGATGCCGAGGAACAGCCGCTTCCCGAACCCGCCGCTGCGCAGACTGCCGAAAGCGAATGGAATCGCGGCCAGGCACAGCGCCAGCACATTGAACGGATAGAACCACCGGCTCCAATACATATCCTGGTATTCGCGGGCATCGAGTCCATTGCGAGTGCGATAGTCGATACTGGCACGCAAATCCCGGGACGATAGATTGCGCGGCTTTGTTACGCCCGACGCCAGTTCGGTCGCATCCAGCCGCGATTCCCAGTGTTCTTCCGGAATCCGCTGTTCGGTCACCGAACGATCGCCAAACTCGAGTCGCCGCACGCCCCGCAATCGCCAACCGTCTTCATGGTGTTCGGCGGTCGCGGCATGCGTCAGCGTATGCAGATGCCCGTCTTCGGACAATTGGTACAGCCGCACATCGGACAATTGGACATAGCGCTTGCCACGCTCGATACGCTCTTCGCCGCTTTGCGCATTGAGAAACGTATCGCCTTCGCGCGCCCATAGCCCGGAGTAGCGGGCCATGGTCATCGCATTGTTGGTCTTGGCGGCCAGTTTCAAGGCATCCGCCTGACGCTGCCCCCAAGGGCCCAGCGTCTCGCCGCTGATCACCATCAGCCCGGTCAACAACGCCAGCGTGATCGCCACGGAGATGCTCAACCGCGGCCGCGACAGACCCAAAGCACGCAATGCGGTCAGTTCGGAGGTCGCCGCCAACCGTCCCAGCCCCATCAACGAGCCGATCACTGCCGCGGTCGGAAACAAGGTATGCGCACGCCGCGGCACGGTATAGGCGATATTCGCCAATGCGGTGACGAAATTGTAGCGTCCCTTGCCGAAGTCGCCGACTTCGCTGGAAAGCGCCATCATCACATCCAATCCCAGCAGTACCGACCAGGTCGTTACGACAGCAGCCAGCACGACACGCCCCACATACAGATCGTACAAACGTGGACGCAAGCTCATATCGGCTGTTTCCGTCGGTTTCGCGCAAGCCTTCCGTCGCGCAGGTAAAACCATAGCGCCAATGTCAGCAACGGCAATGTCAGCCACCACAATCCCAGCACGGCCGGCAATTTACCATTGGCCAGCGCATCGGCACCGATGAAACTCAGATTCATGCACACCAGATAAGCGAGGAACCCCAACATGACCCGCCCGTAACGCTGCTGTCGCGGCGAGCTGCGCGACAACGGCAATGTCAGCAAAGCAAACGCCAACGCCAGCAGCGGCGGCGTGATCCGGGAATGCAATTCAGCCGCGGCGCTGGCGCGCGCGTCCCCCAACAGCTTCCCCGTCGTCAGCATTTGCGGATCATCTTTGTCATAGCGATCGGCGCGTTCGGGCAACGCCATATCATTGCTGACAAAGCGCATCAATTTGAAATTCAGTCCATCGAACTTCGGGCCCGATATGCGAAATCCATGCTCCAAACGCAGAAACCGGTTACGCTCGCCCTCCAACCATATCTGCCCGGTCTGGCTGGTGACCACATCGATCTGTTCTCCATCCCAACGCTGGGCGAACACGCGCTGCATTTGCGCACCGTCTTCGGAAACGGCATCGACATAAATGATGCCGCCGTTCGGCAGACTGGTGAATTGCCCGGCCTCCAGACCGGCGATCACCAGACTGCGGCTGGCTTCTTCGATCAATCGCTCGGAAGTGCGTTGCGCCCACGGCCCCAGCCACAACGAACAGGCGCCGATCACAACGACCACCGGTACGACAATCATCATCAGCGGCCGCAACATGCGCTTGGGCCCGACGCCGATCGCATTGAGTACAGCCATCTCCGAATCACGATACAGACGTCCGAACGCCAACAACAGACCCAGCATCAATGCCAACGGCAGCACCACTGGAAAGTAAACCAGCAACTGCAGCCCCAATTGCGACAGCATCAGCCGCGCCGGCAGCTTGCCATCGGCGATACTGCCCAGGATGTCCACCAGGACCCCTCCAAGACTGACCACCAGCAGAACCGTCAACGTCGCCAGAAAACTCTGGGTGAAATCGCTCAGCAGATAGCGGTCGAGCTTCGGCATTCGGATAGGTTGCTTTAGACTGTGGAATTCGTTTGTGGCCCGGCTGCAGCTTTCCGGTGCCGCAACAGCAGTTTGTCATTGTACGGAACTTGCCGACGGAATCTGATCAATGTCTCTGGAATTCACACTGAACCACGAAGCGCCGGCCAATGCCGATTACGATTGTATTGTGGTAGGCCTCTATGCCGACCAAACGCTATCGCCTTCGGCACAAGCGATCGATCACGCCAGTACAGGTAGTCTCTCCCGTCTCCTGGCACGCGCCGATATCAACGGCAAAGCCGGTAGCACGACCCTGTTGCACGACCTGCCGGGCATCACCGCACCGCGTGTCCTGACGGTCGGCCTGGGCGAACCGGACACATTCGGTGCATCGCAATATCTGAAGGCCGTCACAGAAGCCGTTCTCGCGTTGAAGAAAAGCTCTTGCACCGATGCCTTGCTGACACTGACGGAGTTGCCGGTCATCGATCGCGACGCCGCCTGGTGCACCCGCCAGGCGGTCGTCGCCGCCGACCACGCCGCTTACCGGTACAGCGCCACGCTGCACGACAAACGCGGCGACGATCCGGCGTTGAAACGTCTGGCATTCTCCGGCTTTCTCGACGACGCACTGACGCAGGGCCAGGCTATCGCTGCCGGCGTCGCACTGGCGCGAGAACTGGGCAATCTGCCCCCCAATATCTGCACTCCAACCTATCTTGCCGAGCAAGCCTGGAAAATCTCCGCCGGACACGATGGCGCCAATGTCGAGATACTCGACGAACACCATATGCTGGCGCTGAACATGGACGCTCTGCTGGCGGTAGCACGCGGCGCGACCAACCGTCCGCGTCTGATCATCATGAAATGGGATGGATCGCCTGAAACCGATATCAATCATGCCAAACCCTATGTCCTGGTCGGTAAGGGAATCACCTTCGATTCGGGCGGAATCAACCTGAAAGTCCAGGGCGGCATCGAAGAAATGAAGTACGACATGTGCGGCGGCGCGGCCGTGATCGGCGCATTCGCCGCCGCAGTGAAACTGAAACTGCCGATCAATCTGGTAGCGATCGTGCCTGCCGTCGAGAATGCCATCGACGGCAATGCCTATCGCCCTTCCGACATTCTCACTTCGATGTCGGGCAAGACCATCGAGGTCGGCAATACCGACGCGGAAGGCCGTTTGATCCTATGCGACGCGCTGACCTATGCGGCGCGCTTCCAACCTGCCGCGCTGATCGACGTCGCCACCTTGACCGGCGCCTGCATGGTGGCACTGGGCAGAGCCGCGGCCGGCCTGATGAGTACGCACAACGATCTGGCCGAAGAACTGCTGGCTGCCGGCGAAACCGTCCACGATCGCGCTTGGCGTTTGCCATTGTGGGACGAATACCAGAGTCTGCTGGATTCGACGTTCGCCGACATCTACAACACCGGCGGCCGCTGGGGCGGTGCGATCACCGCAGGTTGCTTCCTGTCGCGGTTCGTCGAAGGCCAGCGCTGGGCGCACCTGGACATCGCCGGCGTCGCCAGCGGCGAAGGCAAGCGCGGTATGGCCACCGGCCGGCCGGTAGGGCTACTGATGCAATGGTTGATGGATCGCTGCCGTGAATGATCTTCTGTCCGAACGGTCATGGCAACGTCGCCGCCATGTATCGACCCGATCGCGCATGACACCGGACGGGCCAGCGATCCGTAGACGCACATAGGTGTCCGACATGCCACGCGCCGATTTCTACCTGATCGCCAAACCGCGTTTCCTGGAGCAGCCGTTACGCCTGGTCTGCGAGTTGGCGCGCAAGGCCAACGACGCCAACCTGTGGACCTTGATCCTGGCGCGCGACGAGGCCCAGGCGGAAGCGCTCGATGAACTGTTATGGGCTTTCGACGACGATGCCTACGTTCCGCATCAGATCGCCGGCACCGATGAAGAGGACGAACTGACGCCCGTACTGATCGCGACACCGGCATTCGATGCGCCGTCCCGGCCGCTGGTGATCAACCTGCGCGACGATATTCATCTGGGCGTCTGCGATCGCGTGCTGGAAGTCGTCCCGGCCGATCCGGCCGCGCGCGGACCTTTGCGCGAGCGCTGGAAACAATACAAGGCGCTTGGTTTCGATCTGAAAAAGCACGATATGTAGGGCTTCGCTCCGCGACCGATCATGAAAATTCATTCCGATCCCGAAAGACTCGAGTGGCTGCAAACACCACCGTCGCAGAAGGCCTGCGCTTCCATTCGCAATGGGCTGCGCCGCACTGGCGCCGGTGGCAAGCGGATATTGTCCGAAACCACCGGCGAGGCCGCTTTCCCTATCGCCGCCATCGCCGGCGGTGACCGGATCATGCAATATGACGGCGAACCTTCGACTCCTGCGTCCGCCCTCATCAAAACCCGCGACGGCGATGAATCGATCACCGCCGAGGACTGCCCCCGGGCATATGGCGTGCTCTTCGGCACGAGCGAAGATCACTGCGAAAGCAAGAATGAACGACCCACGCAGGCCGACGCCATATCACGCTATTCTTGATTGTTTCCGATCCCCGCTTCCCACTACTGCAACGTTTTCCTCCGCCATGACCGACCTTGCTTCCAGCTACGATCCCTCCGCCTTCGAATCCCGCCTTTATGCCGAATGGGAGGATGCCGGTTACTTCAGTCCCAGCGGCGAGGGAACCGCCTACACCATTCTGCTGCCGCCGCCGAATGTCACCGGCACCCTGCACATGGGGCATGCCTTTCAACACACGTTGCAGGATGCCCTGATCCGCTACCATCGCATGCGCGGCTTCGATGTGCTGTGGCAGATGGGCAGCGACCATGCCGGCATCGCCACCGAAATGGTGGTTTCCCGCAACCTCGGCCTGGCCGACAAGAATGCGACGCGCGATGCGCTGGGCCGCGAAGATTTCGTCGCCAAGGTCTGGGAATGGAAAGCGCAATCCGGCGATACGATCGAACGCCAGATGCGCCGGATCGGAACTTCCGGCGATTGGACGCGCCGTGTCTTCACGATGGACGAAGCGCCCTCGCGCGCTGTGATCGAAGCTTTCGTGCGGTTGTACGAGGAAGGCTTGATCTACCGCGGCCAGCGCCTGGTCAATTGGGACCCCGTACTCAAGACCGCGATTTCCGATCTGGAAGTCGAAAACGTCGAGGAGAATGGTTCTCTATGGTCGATCGCCTATCCATTGAACGATAGCGAGGAACGCCTGATCGTTGCCACGACGCGCCCGGAAACTCTGCTCGGCGACACCGCGTTGATGGTGCATCCGGACGACGAACGCTACACGCATCTGGTCGGTAAAACCGTCCGCTTGCCGCTGGCCGATCGCGACATCCCGATCATCGCCGACGCCTATGTCGACCGCGAATTCGGCACCGGAGTCGTCAAGGTCACTCCGGCGCACGATTTCAACGATTACCAGGTCGGCCTCCGCCATCAGTTGCCGATGATCAATATTTTCACCGACACCGCCACCCTCAATGACGCCGTGCCGGAAAAATACCGCGGATTGGATCGTTACGCAGCGCGTGAGCGCGTTCTTTTCGACCTGAGCGAACTCGGTCTGCTGGTCGAGACCAAATCGCACAAGCTGCAAGTGCCGCGCGGCGATCGGACCGGCCAGGTCATCGAACCGTACCTGACCGACCAATGGTTCGTGAAAATGGACGCATTGGGCAAACGCGGCCTGGAACTGTTCGAGAACGGCGCCATCGGCTTCGTTCCGCCGAACTGGATCAATACCTATCGCCATTGGATGGAGAACATCCAGGACTGGTGCATCAGCCGGCAACTCTGGTGGGGACACCGGATTCCGGCCTGGTACGACGAAGACGGCAACGTTTATGTGGCCCGAACCGAACAAGAGGCGATGGAACTGGCCGGCGGCAAGCCCACCCCTGCAAAGCCGAAACCGAAACTGGACGGCGGCATGCACCTGGGCGGCGATGCCAGCGGCGGCATCATGCTGGGCTCGATCGCCGAAAAACCCGTCGGTGGACTGAAACTGGACGGCGGCTTGAAACTGGACGGCGGCGGCGATCCGGGCATGGGCATGAAACTCAGCAGCGACGCCACCACGACGGCGCCGGCCTTGCGCCAGGACGACGATGTGCTGGAAACCTGGTTCAGTTCGGCATTGTGGCCGTTCTCGACGCTGGGATGGCCCGATCCGGCAATGATGGACGCTCGCGGCTATGAGCGCTATCTGCCTTCCACCGTCCTGGTGACCGGTTTCGACATCATCTTTTTCTGGGTCGCACGAATGGTGATGATGACCGATCACCTGACGGGGCACATTCCTTTCAAGGATGTCTATATCACCGGTCTGGTACGCGACAAGGATGGACAGAAGATGTCCAAATCCAAGGGCAACATCCTCGATCCACTCGATATCATCGATGGCATCGCATTGGATGCGCTGATCGCCAAACGCACGACCGGCCTGATGCGGCCTCAAGACGCGCGCAAGATCGAAATGAACACGCGCAAGGAGTTCCCGCGCGGTATCGCCACCCACGGCGCCGATCCGCTGCGCTTCACGATGGCCGCACTGGCCGGTCCGGGCCGCGACATCAAATTCGACCTCGGCCGCTGCGAAGGCTACAAGAACTTCTGCAACAAGCTATGGAACGCCACGCGTTTCGTGCTGATCAACACGGAAGAGGCGAATTTCGACGGCGCCCCGCAACCGCAGACCGACACGGAGAAATGGATACTCGCCCGCCTGGCCAGTGTGACCGCCGAGGCCGAAACGCAATTCTCGACCTATCGTTTCGACTTGTTGTCGCACGCCTTGTACGAATTCGCCTGGAACGAATTCTGCGACTGGTTCGTGGAACTGGCCAAGCCCGCCTTGAACGGCGGCGACCGCGCCGCGGCCGACAGCACTCGGCACACACTGCTCCATGTCGTAGAAACGCTATTGCGGCTGCTGCACCCGCTGATTCCGTTCATCACCGAAGAATTGTGGCAGAAAGTGGCGCCGAAACTCGGCATCGCCGCCGCCACCATCATGCAGCAACCCTACCCGGCTCCCGCCGATTTCGCTGAGCAGGATTACGCTGCTGCCGAAGCGGACGTCGAATGGTTCAAAGCGATGGTCTCGGCGCTGCGCCGCGTACGCAGCGAATTGAACGTTCCGCCTTCGCGGACGATCCGCCTGTTGCTGCAAGCCGGCCGCGCCAAGGACCGCACCCGCCTGAAATGTTTTGAATCGCAACTGCGTTTCTTATTGAAGTTGGAAGACATCGAATGGCTGGCCAGCACGGCCGACGCGCCGATTTCGGCCGCCGCCGTGGTTGGCGATCTGAAATTGCTGGTGCCGTTGGAAGGACTGGTCGATCTGGACGCCGAGCGCGCTCGCCTGGACAAAGAGATCGGGCGTATCGAAGGCGAAGTCCGCCGCTGCACCGTCAAACTGGATAGTCCGACCTTCGTGCAGAACGCCCCGGAAGCGGTCGTCGAACAGGAGCGCGCCCGTCTGAATGATTGGAACACTCAGCTCGACGGATTGCGTGAACAACGTACACGCTTGGATTGATGCATCACGCAAACGCGGCGTATGCCGCCACAGACCTCGGAGAGACTTGCCGACAACCCGACGTGATGGCGACGGCGAAGAGATCGGCTAACATCACCGGTCCAGGAACCGTCCGGCGCACTGGCCCGAGATTGGCCGCGCCGGCAAATCGTTTGCCGAAAACCGTGCCGCTCCGGAGACTCGTTTTCCGGACATGGTCTATTTGTCGAATGATCCGGCTCCCCTCGCTACTCTCGGATACATAATGCGCCCCGCTCATGCCCTGATTGACCTCGATGCTTTTCGCCGCAACTACCATTTGGCCCGCGCACTGGCCGGTGGCAAAGCATTGGCGGTGATAAAAGCCGACGCCTACGGACATGGCGCGGTCGCCTGCGCACAGGCGTTGGCGGATGAAGCGGATGGTTTCGCGGTCGCCTGCATCGAGGAGGCGCTGACGCTGCGTACCGCTGGCATTCGCTCGCCCATATTGCTGCTGGAAGGGTTTTTCGACGAAGACGAACTGCCGCTGATCGCCGAACACGATCTCTGGTGCGTCGTACAGGCCATGTGGCAGGTACGGGCCATCGAAAACGCCATCCTGCCGCGACCATTGAGAATCTGGCTGAAACTCGACACCGGTATGCATCGGCTAGGACTGTCGTCCCGCGAAGGCCGCGCCGCTTATCTACGGTTATCGGCCTCCGCACAGGTCTCATCGCTGGTGATGATGAGCCACTTCGCACGCGGTGACGAGTTGGACTGTCCGCGCACGGAAGAGCAGGCCTCCACATTTACCCAAATCACCTCCGATCTGTTCGGAGAGACCAGCCTGTGCAACTCGGCCGCATTGCTGGGCTGGCCTGGAATCCGGGCAGACTGGGGACGTCCCGGCCTGATGCTGTACGGAGTTCTCCCATTTCAGACACGCCTTCCCGCCGCCATCGAACTGGAGCCGGTGATGACGCTGGAATCGAAAATCATCGCCACACGCGAACTGGGCGAGGGCGAACCGATCGGTTACAGCGCACGTTTCGTGACCGACCGGCCGACCCGTGTCGGGGTCGTCGCCATCGGCTATGCCGATGGCTATCCGCAATTCGCCGGCAACGGAGCGCCGGTAGCCATCGATGGCAAGCCGGGACGGCTGATCGGGCGGGTTTCAATGGATATGCTGACCGTCGATCTGACCGACCATCCGCAAGCCGGCCTGGGCAGCCGGGTCGAACTATGGGGAAAACAGATTTCCGTTGCCGAACTGGCCGCCCATTGCCACACCAGCGCCTATGAGTTGTTGTGCGGCGTCAAGCGCGTGCCGCTGATTCATCGAGGGTAATAATCCAGCGGCTCAATCGCCGGCTGCAGTGGTGCGCATGCGCATCGGACCGAATTCCCGTCGCACCCAATCGTTCAGCAGCCGTTTTTCATGACGCAACGGATCGCTGCTACTGATCCGGCCCGCATTGCGATGAAGGAAAGCGAGATCGGTCAGGCGGCGATGCCCCTCGGACAAAACCGTGCCCTGTGCGTCGCGCAATATAAAATCCAGTTCGATCCACGGCGGATACATAGTGCGCACGATCCGCACATCGCCCACCGCCGAACCAAGCCAGGGTTCATATCTTCCCGCTCGTTGGATATCGGTAATCGTCACTTCCAGCCTCTCGCCATCCGCCAATTGCCTGCTTGCACGGCTGCGCAGATAAACGGCCAATTGCCGTACCCAATCACCGCGCCGCGCCTCCCAGCGATTGCCGCTGGAACGAATATCGGAGAATTCGGCCGGATCGGTCCAAGCGACCTGCACCGGTCCTGAATCCGGCAACTGTCGCGGTAGCTGCGGATCGGTGACATCGTATGGCCCGGCCAGAAGCGGAACGGAAAGCGACAAACCCACGACCATCAGTACGGTTCGCATCGAAGCAATGAGCATACAAGCGCCTCCGCAGCCGTATTCCAGTTCGCATCGGTATCCGGACCCATCGTTTCATCCGGCAAAACGATGCAATAGCCATGCCCAGGCCGGCAATGTCGCCAGCGACAGCAAGATACCGTAACCCACCAACGCCGCCGCCAACCGTGGTGCCAGATTATGCGTAATCGCCAATGCCGCCGCGGTGATCATCGTCGGCATCGCCGACTCCAGCACATTGACGTGCAGCATTCCGTCGCGTAATCCCAGCAATCGCGACAAAGGCCATGCCAATGCCGGCAACAACAATAATTTGAGCGACAGTCCGACCACGAGCGGTTTTATTTCATCGCGTGGCAATTTCAAACGAAGCGAAAGCCCCACTGCCAGCATCACCAGCGGTAGCATCGCGTCGGCCAGATTTTTCAACCCCGATGCGATCCAGACGGGCGCCTGTTCCGGCATCAGCGTCAACCCGAACAACAACGCCCATACCGGAGGAAAACGCAGAATTCTCGCCACGATCCGCCGAGTCGACGGTGTGGCATCGCCGCTGTAGCGCGCCAGCACATACAACCCGAAAGTGGACAGCATGATGAACGTGCCGAACTGATCGTAGATCACGGCATACGGCAAAGCGCGATCCCCCAGCAACGCACTGACCATCGGATAACCGATGAAGCTGGTATTACCCAACGCAACACAGACCAGCAAGACCGCGTATTCGTCGCGGCGAAGCCGCAACCCGCGGCGCGATACGCTGAGCAGCGCCCATACCGCCAGCATCAACAGCCACGGCGTCACCATCAATCCCACCAACGTCATGTCCAGACGCAGCCGTGGCGCATAAGTCAAAATCGACGCCGGCAGGCAAAGATACAGCACGATCCGATTCAACACGTCCGCCGTGTTGTCAGGCAATGCGCGCAAGCGCGCGAACAACATGCCCAATCCAATCATGGAAAGAATCAGTGCGAACGCATCGAAAGCCATGGATACCCGCTTGAACAAACGAAAGGAACAGTCATCGGATAAGGTGACATACCTTCATCGAATTTCCGTTCCGGATGAAGGTACGACACGAACGCGCACGTTCACATAAACGTACGGATCACATCCTGCGACCCCATACTGGCATTCACAAGCCCGCGGTTCAATTTCCCGGCTCCTCGTCCACCGCTCCCCGGAAACGTACGGAAATGCGATGCCGCCGCGCATAATCGTCCTGTGCCTGATCCAACTCTGCGACGTTCAGCGCCAGCGTCGATGACAGCCGATGCATTTCCCCGACGATCTCACCGTATTGCGCTTCTTCACCATCATCCGGCAGATCAATGGCACGCATCATCATCGACAGCACGGCCGACGATGTCGCCAGATAATCGATCAGTTTGGCATGCAAATCGACAGCGTCTTCCGGCACCGGGTAATCCTCCATTTCGCGCCGGTAACGAGTTATCTCGTCATCGGCCTGCATCAGATCCTGCCGGAACGATGTCAGATTTTCGCGCACTTGCAGCGCCTGGTCGAATTTCATGACGGCGAAGTAGCCGCTGATGCTCGCCCCGAGCACTGCATTCGAACGATTCCAAACTGCGATATTCCGTCGAAGATATTCTTCGGCTTCCATCGGGCCATGCCGGCCGCAAGCAACGGCCGTCCATGCCATCAAGGCAAGCATGATCATCCATCCCAACGTTTTCGATGCATTTTTCGTCATCGGTCGATATGACATATATCAAGAGATTGAAACCACGATAGCCGCAAATGGCCCGATCCGGCGGTTTGGCGCGCCCATTCTACGGAACCGCCGCGACAATGCCACGAGACACTATCAATCGTTCATTCCACATTCGCCATACGGACATACGTACCCTGCAACGACCAGAGAACACGAGGCGCCCCTGCAATTCGTACAACGGATATCCCGGACCGTTTCAACACGGGCCAGGGCGATCTCCCGCGAGAAAATCCTTCATTGCAGGCGGAACGCATCCTGCTTTCCCGGGAAACCGTCTTCCGCACCCGTCTTTTGACTTTCCCGGCATTGCACTCGATTTCCCCGGCATCGTCGGTCAGACGGGTATTCCGGACCGGCGTGCCGCACCTGAGCGCGATCAGTGCGCCTTTGACCTTCAAACCCTTGACCACAAAGCGGCCGAATCGCCGTTCCGTGACAGGGTGCCGCTACGTCAGCATTCCTTCACCGGCACGCTTTACTGCGAAATCACAGACACAAACCGGCTGCCGGTCCGCAGGGCGGGAAAGACCGCCGATTACAACGTACTGCCGAACGGCCGTCATGCGAAAGCGTCAGTAGCGCGTATCAGTGCGTCCACGTTCTCTGCCTCGAACGCGGAATGCCCCGAGGTCGGGGTGATTTCCAACTTCGCTCGCGGCCAAACCCGGTACAGATCCCAAGCGTTTTGAACCGGACAGATCACATCGTAACGTCCATGCACGATAACGCCCGGGATATCAGCGACCCAATGCGCATCACGCAACAACTGGTCCTCCACTTCGAAGAATCCGCCATGGGCGAAATAATGGTTTTCTATCCTGGCAAAAGCCAAGGCAAAGTGTTCGTCCTCGTGACTGACGATCGTGCCCGGCATCGTCCGCAAAAAGCTCGTACTCCCTTCCCAGACGCTCCAGGCACGCGCGGCGGTTAGGCGCACGGATGCATCTTCGTGGGTCAACCGACGCTGATAAGCCGCTATCAGATCGTGCCGTTCCTCCTCCGGGATCGGAGCAAGATAATGCTCCCACGCCTCCGGAAACAACCGCGATGCGCCTTGCTGATAGAACCACTCCAATTCCCAACGGCGCAACAAGAAGATCCCGCGCAATACCAGTTCGGCCACATGCTGCGGGTAGGTCTCGGCATAGGCCAGCGCCAGCGTCGATCCCCAACTACCGCCGAACACCTGCCAACGGGATATCTCCAGCTTTTGCCGTAATTTGTCGATATCGGTAACCAGATCCCAAGTCGTGTTGTCCACCAGGTCCGCATGCGGCGTGGAACGGCCGGCTCCGCGCTGGTCGAACAATACGATCCGGTAACGTGCGGGATCATGGAAACAGCGCATTTTCATATTGCAGCCGCCGCCTGGGCCTCCATGCAATACGACTACTGGCTTGCCTCGCGGGTTACCACATTGCTCGTAATACAGGACATGCCGATCATCCACTTGCAATGTGCCAGTATCGAACGGCTCGATATCGGGATATAACTTGCGCATGTCCGCCATAATTCTTCCGAAAGGCCAAGCAGTGTAACGAAATACCGGTATCGAGCGATGTGAACCGGCCGGCGGCGTCGACCGCGCGATCCATGGTTGTCGGATTAATATTTAGCGCCGACTCTTACAGCGCCCCAAACTCACTCGTTCGCGCGCTTCCAGATCGCGTACCGATGTCACATCGACCAAACCCGCCGCATGCAACAGTTTGCGAACGGCAGGACCCTGTTCCCATCCATGTTCCAGCAGCAACCAGCCATCCGGGCACAAGTACGCCGCCGCATCCGCCGCGATCGCTCTGATCGCATCCAGACCATCGGCACCAGAGATCAATGCCGGCAACGGTTCGAAGCGTAAATCGCCCTGTCGTAAATGCGGGTCGTTCTGGGCGATATAAGGCGGATTGCTGACGATCAGGTCGAAATGTTCGCCCACCAACGGCGCGAACCAATCGCCGCATCGGAATTCGACATTGTCGACTGCGTGTCTTTCCGCATTCTGTTGCGCCAGCATCAGCGCCTGCGCGCTGATATCGGTAGCGACGACATCGGCGCGAGGACGCTCGATCGCAACCGAAAGCGCGATCGCGCCGCTACCGGTACCCAGATCCGCAACACGCCACGGGCGGCGCATATCCGGCAGTTTGGCAAGCGTCAGTTCGACCAACAGTTCGGTCTCGGGACGCGGAATCAATGTCGCCGGCGTTACCTCCAGATCGAGCGTCCAAAACCCGCGGATACCCGTCAGATACGCGACCGGCTCGCCAGCGATCCGCCGGACCACCAATTCCATGAAACGCCGGGCGCTCTCCACCGTCAGTCGCTCATCGCCGTGCGCAAACAGCCAAGCACGATCACGCCGCAGAACATGCATCAGCAGTTGCTCAGCTTCATGGTGGCCATTGCCGGGAAGATGCATGGCCGCCTGGCGTAGCATTTCTGTAATCCGATTCATCGACGCAACACTTTCGGGAAAGCGCTAAAGACCATCGTCATCATAGTCAGGTTACAAACATTCATCATGCCCTTTGAAAAATACCGTCAGTAGCTCGCCTCGCCGTTTTCCGTTCGACGAGATTCAGGAAAAAGTCATCCGGCCGTTTATGTTGGCCCCTTTGCATTCTAGGCGTGGATTCAGCGACAGGACAGTTCAATCCTTGAATCTGCGTGAATTTCATCCATCTTCATTCTAGACTGACTAACTTTTGCGATCTTCTGTGATTTCGACGAATTTCTGACAAAAGTGTTCCCTCAATGATGAATGCATGTTTCTTATTGAAATTATCCACCCTTTCAATTTGAACTATTGCAAAAGATCCTTACTATGTCTTTGTCATTCAATTTATCAACTTAAAAACAGGAATTCCTTACATGTCATTGATCAATACCCCGGTCAAACCTTTTAAAGCCAATGCCTATCAAAACGGCAAGTTCATTGAAGTCAGCGATGCCACTATGAAGGGTAAGTGGTCGGTCGTCATGTTCTATCCGGCCAACTTTACCTTCGTCTGCCCCACCGAACTGGAAGATTTCGCCGACCTGTACGCGGAGTTCCAGAAGCTTGGCGTGGAGATCTACAGCGTTTCCACCGACACGCACTTCTCGCATAAGGCATGGCATGACACCTCCAATGCGATCGGTAAGGTCAAATACGTCATGATCGGTGACCCCAGCGGTACGATCACCCGTAATTTCGATGTCATGATCGAAGAGGAGGGTCTGGCACTGCGCGGCACCTTCGTCATCAACCCGGAAGGCGTGATCAAACTCTACGAAATCCACGATAACGGCATCGGCCGAAATGCTTCCGAAATGCTGCGTAAGGTCAAGGCGGCGCAATACGTGGCCTCCCATCCCGGCGAAGTCTGTCCGGCGAAATGGGAAGCGGGCGAAAAAACCTTGAAACCGTCGCTGGACCTGGTCGGCAAGATCTGAGAGCCGTCACCTCCATCCCTGCGATCGACAGGGATGGAGTGAACCCGCGCCAGTACCGCCGCGCATTGTTCATCCGGGTTCATCTTTAACACGCTGTCGATGTTTCGACACCGCGATGCGGTGTCGTGCTTTCTATTTGCCTATTTTCAGGAACTGTCGCCATGTTGGATATCGAACTGAAAACTCAACTCAAGTCTCATCTGAAAAATATCGTTCGCCCGGTCGACATTGTCGCTTCGGTCGACGACAGCGAGCAATCGACGGAAATGCTCGCGCTGCTCGACGACATACGATCGGTATCAGATTCGATCCGGGTGGAAATCCGCCGTGACGACAACGAGCGTAAACCTTCATTCACACTGAATAGTCCGGGACAGGATATTCATCTCCGATTCGCCAGCATTCCGCTTGGACACGAATTCACTTCGTTGGTACTGGCACTGCTGCAAGTCGGAGGGCATCCTTCGAAGGAATCGGCCGATCTGCTCGAACAAGTACGGCAACTCCCCGGTCAGTATCGGTTCGAAACGTATTTTTCTCTTTCATGTCAGAACTGTCCGGATGTCGTACAGGCATTGAACCTGATGACGACGCTAAATCCAAATATCCAACATGTCGCAATCGACGGCGCCCTGTTCCAGGAAGAAACCGACGCCAGACAGATCATGTCCGTGCCCACGATCTATCTGAACGGCGAGCCATTCGGACAAGGCCGGATGACGTTGGAGCAGATCATCGCCAAACTCGATACTTCCACGGAGCAACGGCAGGCGGAGAGATTGAAGTCAAAAGCGCCATTCGATGTGCTCGTGATCGGTGGCGGTCCCGCTGGTGCATCTGCTGCCATCTATGCGGCACGCAAAGGCATCCGGACCGGCTTGGCCGCAGAACGTTTCGGCGGACAGATGCTCGATACATTGACGATCGAAAATTATATTTCAATCAATAAAATAGAAGGGCCGCAGCTCGCCGCCGCACTTGAAGAGCATGTCCGCGACTATCCCGTCGACATCATGGACCTGCAACGCGCCAAGGCGTTGATCCCCGGCGACCTGATCGAGGTTCAATTCGAAAATGGCGGCTCATTGAAATCCAAGACCGTCATCCTTGCCACCGGCGCGCGCTGGCGCGATATGAACGTTCCGGGAGAAAAAGAATACCTCACCAAAGGTGTCACCTATTGCCCCCATTGTGACGGCCCATTATTCAAAGGAAAGGACGTTGCTGTGATCGGCGGCGGTAATTCCGGAGTGGAAGCGGCAATTGATTTAGCAGGGGTTGTGAACCGTGTCACATTGATTGAGTTTGCTACGGAATTAAAGGCGGACGCGGTATTGCAGCGCAAACTCCAAAGCCTGCACAATGTAACTGCTATCACCAACGCGCAAACGATTGAAGTGCTGGGTGACGGCAAGAAGGTAACAGGACTGGTCTATCGAGATCGCGCGACGGGGGGGACGCAGCGATTGGACCTGGAAGGGATATTCGTACAAATCGGCCTTCTGCCGAATACCGGCTGGCTGAAAGACACCGTGGACCTCGCCCGCTCTGGCGAAATCATTGTCGACGGCCGGGGCCAGACATCGGTAGCCGGAGTGTTTGCCGCTGGTGATTGCACAACCGTTCCATACAAACAGATCATCATCGCAGCAGGTGAGGGCGCCAAAGCGGCATTGGGCGCTTTTGATCACTTAATTCGAACTAGCGCGCCTGCAAACGAATAATCCGGGGGGATTGATGCCATGAATTCACTTTACTAGAACCATATGTTTCGTATTTTCGCTTTCGTGACATACCCAGGGTTGGGACGGCGGAGGGCCGCATTTCACGAATTTTTCCGGTTTTAAAACAACCGTGATTTTTTATTTAGTAGAAATTTCCAATGAATCTTCGTGACCTGAAATACCTAGTAGCGCTTGCCGATCATCGGCATTTCGGTCGTGCGGCTGCCGCAAGTCATGTCAGCCAGCCCACGCTTTCCACACAAATCAAAAAACTGGAAGATGAACTCGGAGTCGCACTGGTCGAGCGTGCGCCTCGCAAGGTAATGCTCACGCCAGCCGGACATGAGGCGGCGGAACGCGCACGTCAGATCGTGGCTGAAGTGGAGCAGATGAAAGAAGCGGCGCGCCGTAGCCAGGATCCTGAAGCAGGCACGGTACGTCTGGGCATCTTTCCAACTCTGGCGCCGTATCTGCTGCCGCATGTGATTCCGCAGGTTCGCACGCGCTTCCCGCAACTGGAATTGCTGCTGACCGAGGACAAAAGCGATGTGTTGCTTACCCGTCTCCGTGAGGGAAAGCTCGATGCCGCGATACTCGTGTTGCCGCTCCATGACGACCAATTGCATGCTGAATTCCTGTTCGAGGAACCATTCGTACTGGCAGTACCGGGAAACCATCCGTTGGCACGGCGGGAGTCGTTGAGCGTTCAGGATCTCGCTCATCAGCAGTTGCTGCTGCTGGAGGATGGGCACTGCCTGCGGGATCAGTCGCTGGAAGTCTGTCGACTGGCCGGTGCTCAGGAGAGGGCCGAATTTCGCGGCACCAGCCTGGAGACGTTGCGACAAATGGTCGCCGCAAATGTCGGCATCACCCTGATACCGATGCTGGCAGCAAAACCGCCGGCCATGCATGCGGACAACGTCCAGTTGTTGCCGTTCACGGATGCCACGCCCAGCCGCAAGATCGCGATGGTCTGGAGACGCACATCGGCAATGTCCAGCTTCCTGTCTGAATTGACCAAAACATTCAAGAACCTTCCGGCAGAACTGCTGGCACCGTTGAGCGAACCGACGCCGTCGTCACATTCAGCGAAAAAAACGGTTAAACAGTTCGCGGATACTGTCCAATACATTGCTTGACATCGCTAAAGGATTAGACGTGGCTTGAACCCATCCCGGTTCCAAGCTAGTTTACGTGCAATGGTGCGATACCATGGGCGGCACAATTAACGTGCCGCCCATTTTTCGTTCGTTTTTGCCCGTTTCAAGGATTCTGTCATGCCCATCCAACCTCCCAATGGATCTCCTCCCCCCATTCTCGTTTCCACTCGGGATCTGGCGCGTCTGGAGTCGCTGCTCGAGTCACCGGCTTTCAGCGGCCAACCAGCGGCAATGGCATTATTGGATGAGCTTACCCGGGCGGAGGTATTGCCCCCGGAATCGATGCCCGACAACATCGTCACGATGCGTTCGCGTCTGGAATGCGAGGACATGCTGACCGGCGAACTGCACACGCTGACATTGGTCTATCCCAATGAAGCCGATGCTGAGCAGGGCCTGATATCGGTGTTGGCCCCCGTCGGCAGCGCCTTGCTGGGTCTTTCGGTCGGACAAAACATCCAATGGGATGCGCCCGGAGGACGCAAGCTGAACCTGCGCGTCAACAAGATTCATTATCAACCGGAAGCGGCCGGAGATCTGGACCGCTGAGCAATGTGCCGATGACGTTCCGTTTTTCGATTTCACTTGCGAGCTTGGCCGGTGATGTCTACTGCTTCGGAAAGCATATCCATCGCCAACAAAACGCGTCATCGGGCCGCATCAACCGTTCTCATGACCAGCCCGATCGTATCTGTACCCGAAGATGGCGGTCATGCCGCGCCGCCATCGATTTCCGTCTTCTGTACGGACATCCGCTTTACGGTCACGCGGAATGAATAGCCGCTACTGGTTCCTCCTTGCCGTTGTCATTGGCCTACTGATCTGGCGGCATGCCGCCACTACTCCCTCTCCCGCGCCGGAATCGCCGGCGGCGGCCAGCCGCCATGAGGTGTATTGCCCGCCGCCCCCGCGAGTGAAACCGGGCGACCCGCCATTGCAGACACCGGTCCCCGCTTCGATGCAACCTGTCACTCTGCGCGGCGCCACGTTGAAGCCTTTGGCCGGCTTCAGCGTAGACGCCCGGGTATTATCGCGGATGGATTACCGCGCCGACACCATGAGTGACTGGGTACCGCTGGATCTGGCACTGGGCTGGGGGAATATGCGGCGCGATGATGTGCTGTCCCGATTACATATCAGCCAGTCCAATCGTTGGTATTTCTATCGCTGGCACGGTACGCCGCCGCTGCCGCCGCGAGAGATCATCCGCAGCAGCGCCAATATGCATCTTATCCCCGCCAATGCCGCTGTCGCCCGAGAGTTCGCGGCGATCCGCCAGAATGATTCCGTTCACATCCAAGGCTGGCTGGTCGAGCTGACCACGCACACTGGCTGGCGCTATCGCAGCTCGACGACGCGCGAGGATACCGGTAGCGAATCCTGCGAGCTGATCCTGGTCTGCTCGATCAGCCGCAATTGACGGCCCATCCCTGCATTGCCGGACCTTCGCACGACGACATCGCGCACCGGTTCGGTTTGGTCGTATCCGAGCCGTATCTGGCATTTCTTCCGTCGAACGGCCGGCAGCGATCGGCCCGACCTGTCACATCACTTCATCCGTTTCGGACAGGCGTCCCGAGCGGACAACTCACCCCGGTGCCGCCGAGTCCGCAATATCCGTCTGGATTCTTCGCCAAGTATTGCTGGTGATAATCTTCAGCGTAATAGAACACCAGTGCCGGATAGCGGATTTCCGTAGTGATATCGCCGTAACCGGCGCGATTCAGACGCTGCTGATAGGCATTGCGACTGGCGATGGCCGCCTCGTATTGCGCCTGAGTATGACAATAGATCGCGGAACGATACTGCGCACCGATATCGTTGCCCTGCCGCATTCCCTGCGTAGGATCGTGATTTTCCCAGAACATCCGAAGCAGCGTTTCGAATGAAACCGCATGCGGATCGTAGACCACACGGACTACCTCGGCATGTCCCGTGGTTTCGGAGCACACTTCCTGGTAAGTCGGATGAGGCTTATAGCCGCCGGCATAACCGGCGGCGGTGGTATAGACCCCAGGCTGCAGCCAAAACTTTCGTTCCACGCTCCAGAAGCAACCCATACCAAATTCCACGATCGATAGATCGGCGAAATTTCCACGCAATGGACGACCGTGGATGAAATGCGTATTGGTCAACGACATTTCCTCGGCTGGTTCGGATGGGCATTCTTTCAGTTTCGACATATCGTGCTTCTGCGATCGGATCCTAACGCGCTGTCATCGATTA
>JAITWM010000075.1 GCA_031285265.1 Lysobacteraceae bacterium | reverse complement strand
ATTCGGATATCGGGTATTCGTGGACTCGGCACCTGTGTTGGAACGCGCACTGGCGCGCAACGCGGGAATCGGCTGGATCGGGAAACACACCTGTTTGATCGACAAGCATGGAGGATCGTGGTTCTTCCTTGGAGAGATCTACGTCGACCTGCCGTTGCCGGTCAACACGCCGGCAAGCGCGCATTGCGGTCGTTGCGTCCGTTGCATCGACATCTGTCCGACCGGCGCTATCGTGGCTCCTTACCAGTTGGATGCGCGCCGGTGCATCGCCTATCTCACGATCGAGCACGAAGGTCCGATCCCGGAAGATCTGCGGCCGGCCATCGGCAATCGGATTTTCGGTTGCGATGACTGCCAGTTGATCTGCCCTTGGAACAAGTTCGCCAAGCGCAACGATGAGCCCGACTTCCGCGTCCGCAACAATCTCGATAACACCACCTTGGCCGAGTTGTTCGCTTGGGATGAAACGCAGTTCCTGCAACGCACGGAAGGCAGCCCGATCCGCCGCAGCGGCTACGAACGCTGGCTGCGCAATATCGCCATCGCGCTCGGCAATGCGCCGACTACGCTGGAAACACTGACGGCATTGAACTCTCGCCGCGATCACCCTTCCCTTCTGGTCCGTGAACATGTGCAATGGGCATTGCGCCGTCACGGCATCTCCCACACGCTTTCCCCATGACCATCGATCCCGGCGAAGTTCTTTCTCCCAGCCAGCTCAATACGCTGGCGCGCAATCTGCTGGAAGACAGTTTCCCCTCGATCTGGGTTGAAGGAGAGCTGGGCAATATCACCCGCCCTTCGTCTGGACACCTGTATTTCACGCTGAAAGATGCACGCGCGCAGATACGTTGCGCAATGTTCAAACCTAAAAGCCAATGGCTGCGATTCGTGCCGCGCGAAGGATTGCGTGTGCTGGCCCGCGGCCGTTTAACGTTGTATGAAGCCCGCGGCGACTATCAGCTGGTATTGGAACACGCGGAAGAAGCGGGCGAAGGTGCGTTGCGACGCGCCTTTGAGGAGCTAAAAACCAAACTGGCCACGGAAGGGCTTTTCGACCTCTCTCGCAAACAGCCGCTCCCCGCCTGGCCGCGGCGTCTGGCCATCATCACTTCCCCCACCGGCGCGGCCATCCACGACGTGCTCAGCGTACTTTCGCGGCGTTTTCCATTGCTCGATGTGGAAATACTACCGACGCTGGTACAAGGCGAAACCGCACCCCCTCAATTGGCTCGTTTACTGCGGTATGCATCGGATAGCGGTCGTTATGACGCGGTTCTGCTGACGCGCGGCGGCGGTTCCCTGGAAGATCTCTGGGCCTTCAACGACGAACGCGTGGTTCGTGCCATCGCTGCCGTTTCGATACCTGTGGTCTCGGCGATAGGCCATGAAACCGATTTCACATTGGCCGATTTCGTCGCCGATGTCCGCGCGCCTACGCCATCGGCCGCCGCCGAACTGCTGGTCCCCGACCGGCTGGACTTGCAGCGCCGGCTCAGGGCCGACCATGCCCGTCTGCAAGAACGCACGCGGCATATCCTGCGGCAACAGATGCAACACATCGATCGCTTGGCGCTACAGTTACGCGCATATCACCCACGCACGCGTTTGACCGTGCAACGACAGCGACAGCAAGACCTGAATCGCCGATTGCAAGCAGTCTGGCGCGAGCGTTTGCACCGATACTGGGCACGTCTGCAGCGCGTCGAGGCAGCATTGCATGCTACGCGACCACATCAGCGGCTGGCGTTGGCGCAGGACCGTTTACGAATGCTTGCTCCCCGCATGCGCAATGCGTCCGGACACGCGTTGCAAAAAAAACAGGCGGCATTACAAGCACTAAGCCGCGCCATCGAAGCGGTCAGTCCATTGGCGACCGTGGCACGAGGCTACGCCATCCTGACCAGAGACGATTCCGGCACATTGGTGAATTCCGTCGAACAGGCTGCACCGGGCGACCGCTTGCGCGCTCGTGTTCGTGACGGCGAATTGTTGCTCAAAGTCGACCGGCCATCCAACTGATCGCATCAATCCCAACGCAGTCGATGGCATCTCTTCCAACCGGACTGAAAATGGACCGATCCATCCCGACAAGGAAAATGCCGAATTCGACGATGACGAACCGGTCGGAGACATCAGATGAAACGATCACATTTTCCCGCGTAGACCGGCACCTGGCCGGTTATCGGACACCTGACCCAACCCTCCGATGTCATGGTTTCCGCTCCAATCGCCCCAGATCGCTCGACACTTCCCATGATTTCAGCCCGTACGCTCCCAAGTGATACGCAAGCACCATACGCATCGGCAACCGCAAGCTGGCCAAATCGTCGGGCACCGGCATTCGATCCGATGCCAGCGCCAGCAATGCACTACCGGTCGCCATCATGTCGCGGACATGCCTGTCGTTCCCGAGCGATCGCCGCGGCCCATATTCAGGTTCCAAGCGATAGCGTGCATTCGGATCGACCGGTTCGCCTTCGCCATCGTGGTGCAGCGGGAATCCCACTCCCAGAGCATCCAGCAGATCGCGTTCGAAACGACGCAATGTCCAGGCCAACGACTCATTGCGGCCGAAACAGGCGCGCGTACGTTCGTAGGCGGCGTACAGCAACGGTAACGGATCAAGACGCGGCGTCAAACGCAGCACCAATTCGTTTAAATAGAATCCCGCCAGCATTGCCGTTCCCGTCAATCGGGGCGCGGTATCCAGCGCCTCGACGGCGCGCAACTGCGCCAACTCGCCGCGCAACGTCGCATCCAGACGAATATGCTGCAACGGTTGCAACGCCGCTCGCATATGCTGTCGCTTCGGGCCGCATATGCCGCGCGCTATCAAGCCGATACGACCATGCTGCTCGCTCAGCACATCCACCAGCAGACTGCTCTCCCTCCAAGGGCGCGCATGCAAGACGAAAGCAGGCTCCACTAAAAAACGCATTCTTCAACCGGACAATGACATCGCGTCACGATAACGTTTATCGCGACGACATTGAAGCAACCGCCGAAACGGTCGATGACTCCATCCGGACGCTGAAATAACAGAACGGCCGCCAACGCACCATCCGAATTATTCCGATAGCCCCCTGGACTTCCAAACGGCCAAAGCCCGCTACCGGATACGACAAGCCCTGCCGGCATGATCAGCCAGTCGTACCCATAATCGTCCACTACGGCCACTCGTCAAACCGGCGGCAATACGACTGCCACTTCCTATTGCCGAACTCTCTCATGTCCGAACCGGCGCTAAGACGTCGGATCACGCCCCGTGCAAGGCAAATACTTCAGCCTCTGTCAGGGTCTTCGTGACATTGGAGAAGTCGTAATAATCCGGCTTACGATCGATGAAAATCTGATGTTCAAAAGTTATACGATCACAGTCGTCCAGAAGACCGACCGGGATGAAGTGCTGTCCATTCGCTTTGATTTTATAGAACAGATGGCTTCCGCAGCGTGAGCAAAATCCGCGCTCAGCCCAAGCGGAGGAGGCGAAAACGCTTATATCGGCTTCTCCTTCGAAAACGACTTCGCTACCGCAATCCAACGCCAACAGTGGACCGCCGCTCCACTTCCGGCACATGCCGCAATGGCATGCTCCCAAGCGCGGATCGACGTCGGCAACGAGCAAACGGACGCCGCCGCACAAGCAACTGCCACTGATTTGAGTCAAACCCGTCATTCATATCTCTCCCGTATGCCGAACCAATCCGTCGTCCGACTCACTTTATTCCGAATAACCGAACGCACGCAACGCCGCTTCGTCATCCGACCAGCCTTCGCGCACCCGTACCCAGGTTTCCAAAAATACCTTGGCATCAAACAACTGCTCCATCTGCTGCCGCGCCTTGGCGCCTATATTCTTCAATCGTTCTCCGCCCTTACCGATGACGATAGCTTTTTGGCTTTCTCGCTCGATCCATATGACTGC
>JAITWM010000073.1 GCA_031285265.1 Lysobacteraceae bacterium | reverse complement strand
CGGAAGATGTCGGCGCTTATGGAACCGGCTGTGTCTCTTCGCTCCGTTCCGTTTGTCAGAGTTGATTCAACAACATGGCGATCGGATGAAATACCTAGCATGGCAGTTCGGGGGGCGATTCAGGCAGAGACGATCGGAGACAGTGATGTGAAACTAACTGTTGCAATATCGGCCGGTGTGATTGATGGCGGCGCTGATTTCTTTCGGTTCGTGCCGGATCGTGTTTGAATGGCGCTCTTCCCTGTTGACAGACACAAAGAAGAATCTCGTGAAAAAAGTCGTGCTGATCGTGTTGCCGATACTGTTGTTGGGCACAGTCATGTTAGCCATGCTGAACCAATGGCATTCCAGGAAAAACCGCCAGATAGATGAAGCGGCGGTCCGTGCCCATTATCAGGAAACTTGGGACTTGCAAAAAAGATTCGATGCGGTTGGGCTATGCGCCCAATTGGCAGAGGATTTCGAGGGAACCGATGATCGTTACATTGGCCACGAACACGTGGCGTTGACGTTGAATAAATCGACCGCATGCGCCGCGTTGACGGAGTTGATGGCGGAATGGAAGCGGATCGATGACGACGCGGATGCTGGCTTGCCGCCGCCAACGGTGGAGTTCGAGATCAGAGACATTACGATTTCCAGCAGTGGATCGGTGGCGACGGTTGAACACATCTCCACACTAAAACGTGGCGATACAGCGCTTTCCTGGACCCAGGGCACGGAACAGTTGGCTCAGCAGGAAGACGGTATTCGTAGTGTCAGAGCCAAGACCATGACGGTGCTGCGGACGGTGGAGTAGGACGGATTCCCGGCGATAACGTATCTGCCGCTGTGCGCCGTACCGGCGGCGGCAGATCGGGATGTTCCTTGGTGTGCGCGATAAGGCCGCGCGATGTGACAGATAATGCGACCAATGCAGCGGGTGGCATGATCTTGTGAAAACGGCCGTTCAGTCGAATTTGGGCAGATGCGTCAGCGATTCGCGCACGGCTTCGTCGGGGTAATGGTAGTCGTTCAATTCACCGGAAAAATACCGTTCGAACGACGTCATATCGAAATGGCCATGTCCAGTCAGATTGAACAGAATCACTTTGGCTTCTCCGGTTTCCTTGCATTTGAGTGCTTCATCGATCGCGGTGCGAATGGCATGGCAGGATTCCGGAGCGGGAATGATGCCTTCACTGCGTGCGAACAGGATGCCAGCCTCGAAAGTCGCTAATTGCGGTACGGCGACCGCTTCGATCTGGCGTTCGTGATGCAGCATGGAAATCAGCGGTGAGGCGCCGTGGTAGCGCAGTCCACCGGCATGGATGCCGGGCGGCATGAAATCGTGCCCGAGCGTGTACATCATCATCGCTGGCGTGAAGCCGGAAGCGTCGCCGTAATCGTAGGCGTAAATGCCTTTGGTGAGCGACGGGCAGGAGGTGGGCTCGACGGCGATACAGCGAAGGTTTTCGGCGCGCTTGTCGCCTGCGGCCTTGTCTCCAAGGAACGGGAAAGCGATACCGCCGAAGCTGGAGCCGCCGCCGCAGGGACCGATGATCACGTCAGGATACAGGCCGATCTTTTCGAACTGTTTTTTTGCTTCCAGACCGATGATGCTCTGATGCAACACGACATGGTTGAGCACCGATCCGAGCGAATAATTGGTGTCGGCACGGGCAGCCGCTTCTTCGACGGCTTCGGAGATCGCCAGGCCCAACGATCCCGGATTATCGGGATTGTCCGCGAGCGCATGGCGTCCGGTTTCGGTCATCGTGGATGGACTGGCATAGACCTCGGCACCCCAAGTCTGCATCATCAGGCGGCGGTAGGGCTTCTGCTCGTAGCTTACCCTGACCATGTAGACGCGCACTTCGAGCCCGAACATTTGTCCGGCCAATGCGATGGAGGAGCCCCACTGGCCAGCGCCGGTGTCGGTGCTCAAGCGCTTAATGCCTGCCTGATGGTTGTAATAGGCTTGCGGCACGGCCGAATTCGGTTTGTGCGAACCTGCCGGAGAGACGCCTTCGTATTTGAAAAACAGTTTGGCTGGAGTGCCCAGCGCCTTTTCCAGACGAACGGCGCGGACCAGCGGACTCGGCCGCCACAGACGATAGATTTCACGGACTTCCTGCGGAATCGCGATCCAGCGCTCGGTACTCATCTCTTGTTCGATGATGGCCGCCGGGAAAATGGCTTCCAACTGCTCGGGTTTGGCCGGTTGCCCATCGGAGCCCAACGGCGGAGCCAGCGGCTTGGGCAGATCGGCGGCGATATTGTACCAATGTGTCGGAATATCATTGGCTTCGAGCAGGATGGAGGTTGATTCCATTTCGATTCCTGTTGCGGTCGTCATGCAGGCCGCCGGGAATGCCTGTCACGCGCGGCTGCGGCGGTAAATGAAGCATCGGATGATACGTGTTTGTCGGGTAGCGGGAAAGTGCGTCGGTGGCGGTATCCGGCATGCCGTGTGTTCCGTCATGCCGTCGGGGAAACAGGCGCGATTAGGGATGGTACCGTCTTTTCTTTCCAATCCCCGTGCTTGAAATCGGGCCGTATCTGTGCGGGTCCGCGATGCGGCGGACAGTGGATCGAACATAGAGAAGAAGTTTGCGATGGATGATGGGTATCGCTGGGGGAAATGGCATCGGAACTGGCGATTTCACGTTTGCCGTCGAAACCTGTGAATCGCGGGTCGATACAATACTGTTTTCAACGAAGGGAGCAGGTGCTTGGAAAACGTTCCCGACGATGCATTTTGGATGCGTCGCGCCCTTGAGTTGGCTGTATGCGCCGAACGTGAATACGATGAAATACCCGTCGGCGCCGTCGTGGTGGATAGTGACGGGGTGGTAGTGGGCGAGGGTTGGAATCGCAACATATCCGATCATGACCCCAGTGCGCACGCCGAGATCGTGGCATTGCGCGATGCCGGCCGACGTATCGACAATCATCGGTTGCCGGGTTGTACGCTGTATGTGACGTTGGAGCCCTGTGCGATGTGTGCGATGGCAGCGGTGCATGCGCGAATCAAACGGTTGGTATTCGGGGCTTATGATCCCAAGACGGGTGCCGCCGGAAGTGTGTTCGATCTGTTGAACGATCCGCGCCACAATCATCATGTGCCGGTTTCTGGCGGGGTGCTGGGCGAGGAGGCGGGAATTCGTCTGAGCAATTATTTTCGGCGCAAACGCGGCAAGTCCCCACTTTCGTGATGTATCAGGATGATGGCTTGCTATGCCGATCGGATATGGCGATGATCCATCTCTTCATTGATCGCCGTGACGGTCAGCAACGCTTCGCGCGCCAGCAATACACTGGCGGACAGGATCGATAGAACGGGCCGTGTCCCTTGCTGTGGCCTGTCTATGAATGGGTCGATGGCGTTGACGGGGTACGTGCCGTAGAACGGATTTGTCCGGTGTGCCGGCGGATTTTGCAGAGCGGCGATAACGGGTAGGATGGTTTCTTTTTCGGCGGCATGATTATGACTATCCCCGTTTCAGGGCTGGATCCTTTGATTTGGATCGATCTGGAGATGACCGGCTTGGATACCGATCGGGACTCGATCCTGGAGATCGCTACCGTAGTCACCGATTCGCAATTGAATGTACTCGCGGAAGGGCCGGAACTAGCAATTACGCATCCGCTCCAGGTGCTGGAAGCGATGGATGAGTGGAATCGCAATCAGCATCGGCATTCAGGGCTATGGCAGCGCGTATTGGACAGCGATGTGAGTCTGGAGCAAGCGGAGGCGCGAACCATTGCGTTTTTGTCGCAGTGGATTCCGACTGGACAATCGCCGATGTGCGGAAACTCGATTTGCCAGGATCGCCGTTTTCTGTATCGACGGATGCCGCGTCTGGAAAAATACTTCCATTATCGGAATCTGGATGTCAGTACGCTGAAGGAGTTGGCGAGACGTTGGGCGCCGGATGTGTTTGCAGGGTATCAAAAGCGTTCAGCGCACACTGCCTTGAGCGATGTCTACGAGTCCATCGATGAACTGCGCTACTACCGGCAGCATTTGGCGGCGTTTGTGAAAGAAAGTCTGTAAACCGCGCTATGCATCTTTACGGACTTTTTCCGGAATTATGTGCTTGGCTAAAGCTCCACATAAAAGGTCGAGCGTCTACCCAGGCTATCTAGTGAATACACTTGAAAACAAGTCATTTTTTATCTACATGGAAAGGATAGACATGCGAGGACGGTTCAATCCATAGGAGCTTTAGTTACGGAATTATGTACTTAACTAAAGTAGCCCCTAAAGGTTGAGTCTCTACTCGACTTTGAACGTTGAGTCTTTGCCGTGGTTGGATTATGGTCTTTCTTTGACATTGTAAGAAAATTTTTGAATTCCCTCAGGATAGCCGTCAAAGTGAGAGTGACATGCAACAAAGTAAAGCTCCGCAGCACTTTCTTGGACACCAGGTATGCCGGTTTCCGGGTTTAACAACAAAATCTCATTAGAAACGGATGGTGCAGTGCGTGAGCAAATTACTTTCACTATGTGCGGTTCTAAGTTCCATTTTATAGACACACCTTGAGGCGATCTTGGGTAGTCCTCTACCTTTTCGTGTTCAGATTCTCCACCAAGCAACTTGATTTCAAGTGCTTGCTGTGCACCGGATGAGGGGAGTGACTTAACAGCTATCCATTTAGCCCACGAGCAATAACCCATATGGCAGCGGCCAAGGTCGATCTGGCCATTTGGCTGAAGTGGTGAGAAAAATTGCTCGGCTTGTTGGTGGACGGAAACGGAATTGATAACTGAGTCGTTATGGGGTGATGCACTATGCGTTGCTATGACAGGAGCAACAGGTACCGGCTGTTTACATGCTGGCATGGCAACAACAAAAGCTAGAAATGCAAAGCGGAAAGTAAGCATGTGCCTCTCCCACAGAGGGTTTGAATAAATTTGTTTAAGTAGCTGTTTCGTCTTGGCGCACATTTGCTTGGCTAGCAAAACCCGATCCGCGCGTGTTCTTTTCGATCTTTAAAAGGGCCGTGACAATTTCTGATACCTTTCTGTCGATGTTCAGAAGCACCATTGGTACTCCGAATAAGATGGATGCTACTGACGCACCAGCAATAAACCCAGCGATACCGTAGACAACGCTATTGGTATTTCCTAGACCTATTGATGCAGCGACTGCCTCCCCCTGCAAAATTCCGGTTAGCACTACGAGGAATGCAGCTATATTCAGAACTACACGCATGAACCAAATAAGTGTTTCAAACATAAATTTCTCCTTTTTCCTTTGCCCTTTTGCGCCCCGACTAGTTAGGTCTAATCGATCTTACCGTAGCGGTTTATTTCACGAGAGATAACGAAAGATGCTTCATGGAAAGCATGAAGCCTTTGTAATTTCATCAATAGCATAAAATCAATAGGAGTATTTAAATGATTATTTTTGAAGATATTAAAGAAACTACACTTAGATGGAACGCAGATGGATCGCTATCTTTAAATCCATCACCTGACGATTTAGATGGTACAGGACCAAAATTTACCCACGTTGGTGAAGTCAGATTGTATAGTAACGGACGAATGGAATTTATATCTGATCCAAGTGAACAGATGGCTTTTGCTAATGCTGTTGTAATTCCTCCAAAATTAATTTGTCGTTCTTAATCCGATAATTTCCAGGAGGTAACATCATTGGAGTCTCGCACTCAGGATTAGGACAAGATGCACCCTCAACAGGGCGACTAGTTTCGAGTTTGCTCACTCCTTTCGGCCAAGATATACCCATTTCGTACTGTTCTCCACACTTGTGGCATGTGTGACGCACTATTAGCTTTAGATATGAAGGGCTGATTGCAACAATATCTCTAGTCATATTCTACTCCGTGTTGTTAGAACCACTTTATTAGGGTCATGTTGCGTTAGCGGATTTAAGGACCCGCATTGCTGATGTCATTCGTCGAAACAGGTGAGCTTGCTGTACCACTACCTAACTGGAACGCTTGGTGTTCAAGACTTATGGCGACTTTCACTGTATTTGTAGCCACCAACACATCAAACGGCAGTGTGGACTGGGGGCGGGTCGATCCGCCGAAGCCCAAGGAACTTGATTGCACCCGTTCTGCCTCTTGTTTTTGTGCTGACACCACGATGTTATCCAGACTCTTGGCGTTCTGAGCTATGAATACGCCCATTGCCCAGACACACCGTTCCTTCATTGACATTTGAGCAAAGCCACTATTAATCGTAGACGCATACTTGGTTACGGCGGCTTCCCGTGATTGCGCTTGTGCACGCTGAGATAAGGAGCCAGCCAACTGCTGCTGATATATTTGCGCTACGTACTTTTGACCTTCGCTCTCATACCCACTTTGAGCGTTCCTCAAGATGCTTTCCTGTTGTTGGGTTGAGCGTGCGGCTCGGTCTCGGGCGTCCCTCTCTAATGCGGATACCCGAGACCGATGGGCCTGAACTTCCGGTAGTGACAGGAGGTCCTCTTCTTTCGCAAAAATATAGATGGACAACATAGCGATAGCACCTACTGGTGCGCCGCACAGTACGTCGTTTGGACTTGCGGTGTAGACGGTCACGCCGTTTAACGTCGTCGTGTTCGACAGCACACGGGAATAAGAATTTGGAAATCCACGTAGCTTGTGCTTGTCAGCGTATTGAGACACCTGATGACTTAGATCGCTATCAGCTTTCATATAATGGCTCCAGAATACGATAGCAGGTAGTGGGTAGCTTCTTGCGTCAGGAATGGATTGAGCTGATGCCAGTGGAGGTGCTACAACGGCCAATATCAAAGTGGCCATGATTGTCTTTTTCATTCTTTGTGCAAATGCAGCAGATACCGCAACCTTGAAGCTGGTGTCTTTTGTAATGCTCTTAATTCTTCTCATAGTCCTTTGTATCTCCTTTGACCGAAACGCTCGGAGCAAGCTATGGGCCACTCCTATGCACAACCTTATGAATCCACTATCAACCTAAAGAGTTGATTCAAAGAATGTAACTCAACCCTATGAGTTGAAGCAATACCCTCTAGGGTGTTATACTTAATGGGTCGATAGACAACCATGCAGACTGCTTTTGCAGAAGAATTGCGCATGGCTTTGTCTAAGAGAGAATCCATTTTCTATAAGCGACTTGGTAAAGAGATCGCTAAACAGAGAACATCAGCCGGTCTTACCCAAGAACAGCTTGGAGAGAAGCTAGATATAGGAAGCGAAGCCGTGTCCAGAATTGAGCGCGGCACTGTCGCTGCAAGCGCCTACAAGCTATATCGAATCGCAGACATAGTTGGATGCAACATTCAAGACCTACTTCTTGATGCAAGTAGAAGGACAATCGATCAGGCGGACAAAATTGCTAATTTGTTGGAGCCGCTTTCTATGTTAGATAGGCAATTTATCGTGCGGATAGTTGAACAGCTATCAACAAGATTTCAGGAAGATTAGTTACGACTTCAATTCCCAATAGGACAAGCGTTTACCTTCTGCTCCTTTCAATGCCTTTCTCATCATCATGGTGTCACTAATACCCCTGTTGTCCCATTTGAAGTCAAGTTCATTCAAATATCGGGGTAAGTGTTTCTCACTGACATGATGATGAGTGCCATACAAAGTACGCTTCACGATGGCAAAGCTGGATTCAACAGTGTTCGTCGTTACATCGCCCCGTGCATATTCTCTTGCACTGTGATTCACGCTTTCATGACTTTGGAAGCTCTCGTATAGCCCTCTATAGATTTTTGCATCATCGGTCATGACACGCGAGTTCCTATCGATGTTAGCTTTCAGGATAGGAATGACGGTTTTAGCTTTAACGTCGGGTACATGAAATGATCTTTTCGAGCCTTCTCTTTCAACGATAGAGACGATCTTCATCTTGTGGCCGAATCCTCTAGCACCAAAAGGTTTCTTTCTTTTGTTGCCCCAGTAGGTTTCATCGACTTCAACAATGTTTCCTTCACCACCTAGTTTCTTCGTAGGGATATGTTCCATAGCTTCCCGGACACGATGGCACATGTACCACGCCGTCTTGTAGGAGACTTTAATCATGCGTTCGATCTGTTTTGCACTAATTCCTTTCTTTGAAATCACCATCAAATGAAAGACATATAGCCATGTGTTGAGCTTGATACGTGAGTTCTCAAAGATGGTGCCAATAGTGACGGTGAAAGTCTTTTTGCACGAATTGCAGTAGTAGAAACCGTAGCGATGGTTGCTGCTGTTGACAGGGCTTGTTCCCTTACGTGCCCCACACTTTGGACACACCCTGCCGCGTTTCCAGCGGATTGACTCTAGGTAATCAATAGCTTTGTATTCATGGACAAAAATAGCGCGCAAAGAACTACCCCCATATAGCTCTATAAGCTATTGACTATAGCATATTTGATAGATTTTGTCAATCAATAAGATGGGGAGTCAAGATCATTCGCTCAGACGAAAGACGTGGATCATTTCTGTTTAATGGTTGACTTATCCACAAGTTGTTCACGCTTTTATAAACAAGTTGTTCACCCATGTGCTATATTGGTTTAGTACATAAATTGTTCAGCACAAGATCGAACAACCCCTAATACGGGTAATTTCAAGGGGACAGATCATGGCCTACAGCCTAATTGCCCTAGTGCGCATTTCTTCCCACTTCAAGTATCACCTTCATTGCCTTATGGCAAAAAGGGAGAAGCTATGTATGACGTAATAACTGTCGCTGACGCGATTCTGAAAATTGCCAAGTCTCAAGGGAAAAGCTTGACTCCTATGCAACTTGTGAAGCTCACATATATCGCTCATGGGTGGAGCTTGGCTAATCGTAAAACAGGATTGTTTAATAATCGGATAGAAGCATGGCAATACGGCCCAGTTATCCCTGATCTTTACCATGCAACAAAGAAATATGGAAGATCAAAAATTCCTCAAAGTATTATAGGTGACCCTTCAGATGTATTTGTTTCACATGATGACCATGCTTTCCTAACTGGTATTTTCAATAAATACAAAAACTATGATGGCATTTCTTTGTCCTTTATTACACATAAAGCAGGGACGCCGTGGACACAAGTTTATCAACCTGATCTATTTAACATAGAAATACCCGATAACTTGATTCGCCAGCATTACATAAGGTTGGGTAATGAGCAAAGATAATGAAGATTATATATCAGAAAGTAGATTGGGTGAGATTCAGTGGGCAGATATAGGGGGGCGAGTTCAATTACCAATTGCAACACCCCGAGTGGTGAAGAGGCTTAGGCGACCCGACTTGAGTGACTTCACCGCCAAGTGGAGTTGCTCATGGGTCATGGTCACCTGAACCTGCATGAACGATATCGTATTCACGCGCTGTATCAAGCCGGACATTCGCAGCGAAGCATCGCCCACGCACTTGGTCGCGCGACCAGTACTGTCAGCCGCGAACTGCGGCGCAATCTGTCAGGCAGGCACTACGATCCAGACCGGGCGCAGCAGATCAGCGCCAAGCGGCGCACGCTGGCCAGTGGCCGATGCAGGATCGATGGGACACGCCTTCAACAGATCGAAGCCTATCTGCAAGTGGATTGGAGTCCGGAACAGATTGCAGGCGCCACCGGACTGGCCAGCCACGAGTGGATTTACCGTCATATTTATGCCGATCAACGTCAAGGCGGAATGCTGTACACCTATTTGCGCAGGCGACGGCGGAAACGGCGGCGGCGTGGTCTGCGAGATGGCCGGGGACGGTTATGCGGCAGGCGTAGTTGGCGGGAACGACCCGGGGTCGTGGAGCAGCGATCGCGGTTGGGTGATTGGGAGATCGATTCGGTACAAAGCGCCAAAGGTAAAGCCGTCATCGTGACCATGACCGAGCGTCGCAGCCGTTTGCACTTGCTTGCCTACTCTGCCGATCGTACGGCCGAGCATGTCACGCAAGCCATTGTGCGCCGACTGGGGCGTCTGCGGCAGGTGGTCCATACGATGACGGCGGACAACGGCAAGGAATTCGCCCAGCATCCGATCATCGGATTGGCACTGGGAGCGGACGTGTACTTTGCCGATCCTGGTTCGGCATGGCAGCGTGGCAGCAATGAAAACGCCAATGGCTTGACTAGGCAGTATCTGCCACGAAACATGGACTTCAGTACGGTCTCGTTGGCTTATCTGAAATGGGTCGAACACCGATTGAACTCAAGACCGCGTAGGATATTGGAATTCAAAACGCCTCTGGAGATATTCTCGGAGGAATTCAATCTCAATGTTGCGATTCAGAGTTGAGCTCGCCCTCTATAAAAAGAAATCAGCAAATGAAAGGAATCGGGAACAAGCCGGAAGAACCTGGAAGAACACGGAGGAAGCCGGATGGCATGGAAATTCATCGACGGCATGACATGGCCATGCAACCGCTGAAAACGAATTTTTCCAAACTGACCGCGCAAAAAAATGCTTGGGCGCACGCTCTATATTTTTTACCGGCTGAACTTTTACCCCGCCCCCTCCTGCATTATTCAATATCCGCCTATGCGTATTTCACGACCAAAAAAATCAAACAGGCACATGATTTTTAATATGTTCTTATGCCTTATCTCATTACATCCGCATTGAATCCAAATCGTCCAGTAATGAAGAAATCTCCATGTTAATTAGCCAAATGATTTCGGGAAAAACCTATGGGCGGAATCGGTAGCGGCCACCGCTGGCGTTATGACGCGAAATCCACCACGGACGATTATCGGCAATTGGACGTGCGGCAGTTGGCGCGTGCGGGTGCGCTTGAACCCGGTTTCACCGGGCGATGGCGCTGGATGCTGGGTGAAGAACGTATTGCATCGATCGACTTGCAAGCCGAACGAAGCCGGATATGGCTGAGCTACCGGCATCGTCACGCTGACGGCGACTGGAAGTCGGAACGCTACCCGGTCTATCTGGCTTGGACCGCTTGCCGTCTTGGCGGTTGGCGTCCTTGGTTTCTTTGTCCTGCGCGTGGCTGTCATCGTCGTGTTGCCATCCTTTACGGCGGTACGATCTTCGCTTGCCGACATTGTCATCGGCTCGCCTATGCCAGCAGCCGCGAGACCGCCAGCGAGCGTACCTTGCGGCAGGCTGGGAAAGTCCGGACGAAGCTGGG
>JAITWM010000207.1 GCA_031285265.1 Lysobacteraceae bacterium | reverse complement strand
CATGATCAATCTAGCCGCCACCCACGCCCTATCCGAGGGTCTGCCCTTCGATGATGCCCATGGCGGCGTATTGGCGTTATTGAGCGAGGCCGAAGCGCGGTTGGTTTCCGCCGTGTCGGGATAAACCTTCCCACCGCCATCCACGTGGATGACGGTTGAACCGTCATCTGCGTGGCGCTGGCGCCGTAGCAACATCCACCGGCAGAATGCCCGCCATGGCCGATCTCGACGGCAGACATCGGATCGGTAGTACGCGACTCTGGGCGCAAATCATGGACGCAAGTGATATCGAAGCATTATTGCAACCCACATCCGGCAGATTCTTTCCTGCCAAATGGGGCCGGGCGGACATTACTAATCGACACAGACGGCATGGATGGCGACATGTCCTCGTATGTCCTGCGGTAGCGCAAAGACATGCACGGCGCACCGATGGACATCGTGTCTTCCCAAATTCTTGAGAAAATAACCGCCGGGCATCATCTATATCGCAATGCCCCCATTCGAGAACCTGTTCCATGTCTCTTGCCCATGCCGATCTGCGCGGTACTGACGCCGTGCGCCTGCTACGCACGCTGTGCAACCATTGGCGCCATAAATTCGAAATACGGCGCGATCACGACCATCACGCACATATCCCTTTCGCCAGCGACATCGGCGCGGATTTCACCGTTGCCGGTGATGTGTTGACGATCCGAATCGATGCCGCGCCCGAACAGATGGCGCATATTCAACAGGTCATCACCGATCATCTGCGGCGCTTTGCCCGTGACGAGACACTGCACTTCGATTGGCGCGAAAGTCCTCGCTGAAAAAGGCCCTCACCTTCGCAAACGCCGGGGCGCATCGAACGCCCGCGCGCCTTGCACTCCCGGACACGCGATGCAGCTACATCCCGAACAGGTCGCCTTGATTCGACCGCATTTCCTCGCGATCGCGAAAACCGGACAAACCGACGCCGACCAGACGATAACGCGTGGCGGCGGGCAATCCGACGCGATCGCGCAATGCCAGTGCGATCTCGCTGAATTCGCGTTGCGATGTTGGCGGCGTCTCCGGGGTGAAACTGCGCGTGAGAATGCGGAACTGGGCGGTTTTCAATTTCAACACCACCGTGCCGCCTATCCGTTCCGTTCTGCGCACGGCGGTCGCCCAGACTTTCTCCGCCAACCGGCGGATATGCGGTTCCAGCTCATTCAACAGCAAGTCTTCGGCAAAGGTATCTTCGTTGGAAATCGATTGCACAGGATGATCGGGCTGCACCGGGCGCTCATCGATCCCGCGCGCACGCCGGTACAGCTGCGCACCGAAGACGCCGAAGCGGCCTTGCAATTCCTCCAGAGACAATCCTCGCAATTCCCCGACCGTCTCCACGCCCAACGCTTTGAGCTTGCTTTGCATCACTCGGCCGACCCCGGGAATCCGCGCTACCGGCATCCCTTCCAGGAATCGTTCGACCTGATGCGGACGGATCACGAACTGGCCGTCGGGCTTGTTCCAATCCGAAGCGATCTTGGCCAGGAATTTATTCGGCGCGATACCGGCCGATGCCGTCAATTGCGTTTCCTCATGAATCTGTGCGCGAATGCGCCGGGCGATTTCGGTGGCGATGCCGATACCGGCCTTATCGTGCGTCACATCCAAATAGGCTTCGTCCAGTGACAACGGTTCGACCAGATCGGTATGACGCAAGAATATTCCGCGCACCTGCCGGGAGACCGCTTTGTAACGAGGGAAATCCGGCGGCACGAAAACCGCTTGCGGACACAGCCGCTCGGCGCGCAATGCCGGCATGGCCGAGCGCACCCCGAACGGACGCGCTTCATAAGAAGCGGCGCAAACCACCGAGCGCAGACCGCGCCATGCCACGATCACCGGCCTGCCGCGCAGAGCCGGATCATCGCGCTGCTCGACCGACGCGTAGAACGCGTCCATGTCGATATGAATGATCTTGCGAACGGCAGCGGCGATTTCGGATGACATCGGCAAGGATGATAGCGCAGCCACAATGCGGATCTCCGGGAACCCGGACCGCATGGCACCAAGATACCGCTTGAATGCCGAGCCGGATCACAGGTTCCCGCGGCTACAGGAGCGGGAACGGTGAAAAAATACTTTTCAAAAAAATGTGTTTAGGGGTGTTCGAAAGGAGGAAAAAATAGCCACTGCCAAGCTTTTAGTACAAGTCGCGAAAGGCTTGAAACCATATGCCGCGCTGTATTCGAATAGCGCATGTTGAAGTGGCGAGCTTACTCTCAGGTACGTTCTTATCATCTATGATCTTTTCCCCCTGCAACGGAAGCCAGGAAGCGATACTCAGCCCATACTCTGGAGGGCAAGATGCAGAAGATTCCATGCCGTTGCTATACCGACGAATTCAAACATCAAGCGGTGGCGCTGGCGCAGTCGGTGGGCAAAGCCGAAGCCGCCCGCCGTCCGGATATGCCAGTTAAAACATTAGGCAACTGGATCGCGGCGGTCAGTATGCCAGTCACCGCTTCATCCAGACGCTCACCGAACGAGGTTTTATTCCCAGCATGAGCCGGCCGGGCAATTGCCTGGACAATGCCGTGGCTGAAAGTTTCTTCGCCACCCTCAAAAATGAAGAAGCCAAGGCGGTATATCCCTCTCATGCCCATGCCCATCGCCCATTACATCCAGGGTTTCTACAATCCCATTCGCTTGCATTCCACGCTTGGCTATCGCTCGCCCAATGATGATGCAAAGACTCTCAAGTTAAATGACGCTGCTTAATAACCGGCTTCTCGGCCTACGCTGGGAAGGGACAAGATCAGTTTAACTTGTATACTGATCATTTACATGATACAACTACTTCATGATTAAATCCTTCCGTCACAAAGGCATCCAAAAGTTTTTTACGACGGGATCAACCACCGGAATCCAAGTCAAACATGCAACCAAACTACGTCTCCAGCTAACGGCTCTCGACAGTGCCAAACGGCCCGAGGACATGAGCGCCCCTGGCTGGAAACTACATCCTCTCAAGGGAGCAACCTTCAAAGGACATTGGTCAATATGGGTCAGCGGCAATTACCGCCTGACCTTCGCTTTCGAAGGTGAAGACGCAATTCTCGTGGACTATCAGGATTATCACTAGGAAACCAGTATGAACCGTATGCATAACCCCGCACACCCTGGAGAAGTACTCCGTGAGTACCTCGGCGACATCACTGTTACTGATGCAGCCAAGCAACTTGGTATCAGCCGGGTTGCGCTGTCTCGTATCCTCAACGGCGTCAATGGCATTTCCGCCGATATGGCTTTACGCCTGGAAGATGCTTTAGGAACCAGCGCTGAAATGTGGGCTGGAATGCAGGTCAAATATGACCTTTGGCAAGCCAGCAAACGACCCAGACCTAAGATTTCCCGTATTCAATCGGTGCGCTAACGACGTTTCGGCTTCCGCTCGTGCTCCTTGGTCACCGAGTCGAGATCCAGCGCTTTTGCCGTTTTCGCCAGTAATTCCGGATTCGTTTGGATGTGCTGGATCATTTGATCTTGGTGCATCCTGACAGGTGGCATCTATGCGATAAAATCCCGCACACGATTCGATAACTCGTGATCACCGTTCGCGTCCAACGCTTTATCCGCCGTTACTCTCCGATTGGCCGGCTCACGGCATTACCGATGCCGGCAATGCGGTACGCGGCAGTACATGTCCCGGTTTTACCCGATATGTCCCTCTGGCCCGCCGTTCGCAACGAACGGGCAGCGGTATTTCGTCATCGGCCGTCCGCACCGATGGCCGGTCATTCCGGCGGCGGCGCGTCCGGCGTGCTCTCCGGATTCGACGCCTGCGGCAGCGACGTCGCATCCGGGCTGATCCTGTCGATCGTGTGACGCATCTCGCGCCCAAGGATGAAACGCGCATCCTTGACCCAACTGTTCAGACGCTCGTCGAACATCAGTTTGTTGTTTTCGTCCGGCCAAACCAGCCGCATCTCGCGCAGCTTCTGAATGAAGCCGCGGAACAGACTCTTGTCGAAGAATTCCGGGGCCGCCAGCGCGTACAGCAAGCTCAACCGTTGCGCGGCCTGTTGACACATGCTTTCCAGCTCGGACGCACCGAGCCGCCCGCATCCGTTCTTCACCAGCACCGCGATAGTGATGTAATAGCGCTCGAACGCCTGTTGCAGCGAATAGCCGATCGCGCGCAGCCGGAACACCTCATCGGTCTGGCCCGAGCTGCGGGACAGCATCGGTCCATCCTCTCCGTCCTGGCTTTGCAGCAATCCTTCGCGGACGAACAACGCGATGGAACGCTCGATGCGATCGGCGAATTCGTCCTCGTTCCAGGGCAGAAATAGCTCCGCTTGCAGAAACGGATAGACGTTGCGCCCCAATTGAACCAGGCTGCGCTGGCTCATCCGCCGGTTGGTCTGGAAACAACAGGCGATCCAGCCGGAACTGGTGAACAAATGCATGACGTTGTTGCGGAAATAACTCAACAGCACGGCATTCTCGTCGTTCACGCGCAGAACGTCGCCCAGCGGATGCTTGACCCGTTCGAGCACGCCGATTTCCTCGCCATGCGCCACGATCTGCTCCGGCGTGTGCGGCGTCATCGTGACACGGCTGGAATACGACAGTTCGGTCACCACGTTCTTGCTCAATGCGATCTGGGCCAGCAGGTCCGATTCGCCCATCGCATGCTTGGGCGTGGACAACAACGCCAGCGCCAGCAGATTGATCGGATTGACGTCGGCCGCGCGATTGATATTGATCTGAATGCGTTCGGCCAGCAGGTTCACCGTGCTGGCGAGCCAGGCCGGTTTTTCTTCCTCCGGCATCGGCTTGCCATCCCAGTCGGGCGCGTGATCGGCCAGTACCTGGCTCAGTGAAATCGTTTCGCCGAAATTGACCACGACCTGCCCGTAATTCGAACGCAATACCTTGGGAATACCGAGGATCACCTGCCAGATCGATTCTTTTTCTTTCGGCTTACCCGACAGTTCATCGAGGTAACTGCGGCCCTCCATCAGTTTTTCATAGCCGATATAGACCGGCTGAAACAACACCGGCCGCGTCGGTTGGCGCAGGAATGCTCGCAAGGTCATCGCGATCATGCCGCCTTTGGGTTGCATCAGCCGGCCGGTACGCGAACGGCCGCCTTCGACGAAATACTCGATCGAATACCCGTCGGCGACCAGCCGCGCCACATATTCGGCCAGCACGGCCGAATACAGCACATTACCGCGAATGCTGCGCCGGATGAAGAAAGCGCCGCCTTTACGCAACAACGCTCCTGCCACCGGAAGATTGAGATTGATCCCGGCGACGATATGCGGAGGCACGATGCCGCGTTCGTACAGCAGATAGGACAACAGCAGATAATCCATATGGCTGCGATGGCTGGGTACGTAGATGATTTCGTACCCTGGCGCCTGGCGCTTCAACTCGTCCAGATGATGGACCAGCACGCCGCGATAGATCCGATGCCAAATCGGTTTCAACATGAAACTGGCCGAGCGCACCACCGGATTCGAATAGTCCGCCGCGATTTCCCAGGCATAGGAATGCGCCTTTTTCCAAGCCTCCTCGATTCCGTGACCATCCCGGCGCGCCTGTCCGGCGATGGCTTCCCGCACCGGCGGCGCCGCCAGCACTTTGTCGATCAGCATGCGCCGCGTGGAAAGGTCGGGACCGATCACCGCGGCGCGAATGCGCCGGAAATGGGTGCGCAACACGCGCGAGAGCTTGCGTACCGTACGTTCCGGCGGCAATCCTTCGTCGACCGTGACGCGCAACGATACCGGCGGCGCGAAGCGCACGATGGTATGGCGTCCGTTCAACAAAATCGCCAACAAACGGCGAAAGCGGCCGACCAGCACCCAGTTCTCCGAAAACAGCACCGAAAACCAGCCGCTGTGCCGATCCGGCGCACGGCCGACGAAAATCGACACGGGCACCAGATGCACATCCATGCCGGGATGCGTCCGGTGCAGTTGCAGCAACTTGGCCAACGAGTCGGAGTAACTGCGGGCACTGCTCTTTTCCGAAATCAATGTGGCGTTTCTGCGTCGCGACAACGCCAGATAAGCGCGCTTACGGCCAACCGGATCGTTAGGCAACGGAATCAACGCCGACGGTAATCCGGTCTCCCGGCAGGCTCGATCCAGAATCAGCGTATTGGACAAGCCATAGCTCTCCAGCACATAAAAAACCGGATGGCCATCCAAATACTGCGCCGGATTTTCCGGTTCGATCTTCAATTCGAGCCATGGACGCAACAGCCAATGCAGAAAACGCGCCCATAGCGGCCGTTTGATCGGCTTCCCGTCAGGCCCGAGACTCGGCGGAACCGGTTTCTGTCCGGCCTTTCCGGGTTGGACCGGCGCTTCAGCCGCTGCGGACTTATCCGTAGAAGAGGATTCCTTCGGAAATGGAAGAGGATTCTGTTCAGACATGGCCCATTATCGCCCAGCCGACGGATCGGGTTCCGGTACGGGCAATGTCAGGATCGGCGGCACTTCGCCACCGAACGGACGTTGCTCGATCGCAGCGCGCGCGCGTTGCAGATAGCCATCCAGATACCAATGGCCATCGATTCGGACCAGATCCAGCACCGTATCGATGGTATGGCCGGCCAACGGGTATCGCACGCGGACCAGGGCCGTATTGTCGTGCTGATCGACCAGTTGCAGACGTATCCCGGCATAGGCTTGATCCAGGTCCAGGCCATAGTCCGCCACTACGCGCTTGATTTCGGTGATGAACGGCGCCACTCGCCGCAAGGTCTGTTCCATTCCGGCGGCACGGAAGTCGGCTTCGCTGTACAAGCCAACAGCCCGTGCAGCGGCGGCCAGTCGCGGGATCGCCGCATAAGCGAGTACCGGATCGGCCAGCGGTGCATGCATTCCCCAGTCCGCCGCCGCCTTCATGATCTGGACATAGTGCTCGCGCTCTTGTTCGCTGTATTCAAAGTTGTGATTCAAATATTGAACACCGAACAGACCGAGCGTCCGCGCGGCATCGCGCAACTCCGCCGATGCTCCGAGAAACTGTGCATCGAAACTTCGCCGCAAACGCTGTTCCGAACCCGGTGCCGCCAATGACGCCAATAGCGGAATCCATTGATCCTTGAGCGGCAGTTCGGTCAATGGCCAGAAATTGCCTTCGCTGCCCCAGGTTTCCTGCAGATGTTGATACTCTTTCGGCGGCAATGCGGTACGAGCGAAACCCAACAGATCGCCCTCGTGCAGATGCTTGGCCAGTGCCGCCACGGCCGCAACCGGCTCCGTCGTGGCGGAGGACGCTTGTTCGGCCGGCACCGTTTCCGGACCGCCGCCACATGCTGCCAATGTCAACGCCACTGCGCACAACGCCGCGACTGCCGTATGCAGACCCGGTTGCCGCCAGCGAGAGCAAATTCCAGCCAAGAACTTTCCCCCGAAGTCCAATCCGTACAGTTTGGGGGCAATCGTCCGTTACCGGCAAGCCTTTACAAGCTAAACGCATGACTCCCGAAAATATCCATCGGCAGCGATAAAAAAAGGAGGCTCGAAAGCCTCCCGAATTCCGGCGGTGCCGGAGGACAATAGTGCTTAATGGCGACACGGTCGCCGGTCGATGTGACCAGCCGCAGCATCCTAACCCGCACCACCAATTAATGCAATACTGAAATAAATTACTCTAATTTATTGAATTATAAGAAATTGCAGCTTGTATACCTTGCTGAATCGATAGCGCCGCCGCATACGGGTCGGCCGCCAGCCGGATCGGCCGGCCGATTACGATGGCGTCGGCCCCGGCACGGAGCGCTTCCGCCACGCCAACCGTGCGTTTCTGATCGTCGCCGGCCGCGCCATCCAGCCGGACTCCCGGGCAGACGATCGTAAAATTCGTTCCTGCCGCCTGCCGCAATGCATGCGCTTCCTGACCCGAAGCGATCACGCCATCGATACCGCTGGCCTGGGCGGCCAATGCGCGTTGCACGACGACATCGACCGGCTCCGCCGAAATACCCATCTCCCGCAAATCCTGACGATCCATCGACGTCAACAACGTCACCGCCAACAACTTCATATCGCCATGGCGCGCTTCTGCGGCCGCCTGCATCATCGCCGCGTGCCAGCCATGGATAGTGCAGAACGTCACCGGCCAACGCGCCAGCCCGCGCACCACGGCGGCGACGGTGGCAGGAATATCGAAGAATTTCAGATCGACGAAGATCCGTTTTCCGCGCGCCGCCAGTTCGTCCATGACACGAAAATATTCCCCCGACGCAAGCAGTTCCATGCCGATCTTGTAAAAAGAGACGGCATCGCCCAAACGATCCACCCATTGCACCGCTTCTGCTCCGCTCGATACATCCAGAGCGAAAATCAAACGTTCGTGCGGTGCCAGCGACACGTTGGAACCGGCAGCCACTGCCGGCGTAAGCGTATTCATCAGACGCGATATCCCATGTTGTGCGCGAGCATTCCCGGAATGCCGCGCGTGATCACCATCGCCCATTATCGTATACGGATCGCATCAGGCCGATAGGCCGATCGCAAGGCTCGCAGCGGATTTCCCGATGACATCGGCGGCGTTCGCCCGTTCCGATTCGGGAACACCCGTATCTCCTGCAGCCATCCGCGAACGGAAGCGCGACCTGTCGTAAAGGCGGAGCCGGCCCGGTATCCACTTGCGATTCGCGGCCTGCCTGCGGCATTTCCCGGTACGCTTCTCAACGCTCTGAACGAGCGTCTATCCGCACTTCGAGTACCCGCAATTCAGGCAAGTGGCGCAACCGTCCATCAGTACCACGGCCTTGATGCTGCACTTATGGCACATCGTCGCACTGGGAGGGAAACTTGCGCCGTCGCCGGTCACAGCGATGTCCTCGGAATGCATCGCGGCGGAAGCGGTGGGCTCACCGGTCCTCTGCGAACGCTCCTCGTACTGACGCCGCTTCTCGGCCAACAGTTTGCGCTGATGCTCGGACATTTCCGGATCGTGGATCAACCCGATCGATTTGAGATGATCCTCGACGACAGCGCCGATTTCGGCCACCAACGATGGCATATACACGCCGCCGGCCTTGAAATAGCCGCCGCGCGGGTCGAATACCGCTTTCATCTCCTCGACCAGGAACGTCACATCCCCACCCTTGCGGAATACCGCTGAAATGATCCGGGTCAACGCAACGATCCACTGGAAGTGGTCCATGCTCTTGGAGTTGATGAACACCTCGAACGGACGCCGAAGTTCATGCTCGGTCCCTGAATTGAGCACGATGTCGTTGATCGTCACATACATCGCATGTTCGACCAGCGGCGATTTGATCTTATAGGTGGATCCGATCAGCACCTCCGGCCGCTCGATGCGCTCATGCATATGAATCACATCGGCAGCATGCCGTTCCTTCTCGACAATCTGAACCGGCACGGGTTCACGCGCCTTGTCCTCCGGTACCGCCACGGAATAACCGGTGATTTTCTTGTCGATTTTAACGGCCACGGGAAAGCACTCCTGATTCTTTATCGATTACGTTGTTGCGTCATGACGGGAACGGCGGAACGACATCTGCGAAAACATCCTTTCCGCCGTAACGATCCGATTCCGAACCGCCCCATTCCATACGAGACGAAACGGTTCATACAAGCGCCGCCTACTTGGCGGATTTTTTGACGGCGGTCTTCTTGACGGCCGCTTTCTTGACCGCGGCTTTCTTGACCGGCGCTTTCTTTGCGACGACCTTTTTCACGGCCGCTTTCTTGGTGGGTTTGACCGCTTTCTTCGGCGCGGTTTTCTTCACCGCAGGCTTGCCGATCGCCTTCTTCACCGCCGCCTTGGCGGGCGCCTTCTTGGCTACCGGCTTCTTCTTGCCATCGGCTTTCTTGCGGGCGGCCTTTTCCGCGGCGATCTTCTTTTTCAACGCCTCCGCCTCCGCCGCCGCCTTGGCTTTGACGGCGACTAGATTCTTTTTGGCCTCACTGACCGTCTTTTTGACGGCAGTCTTGGCATTTCCAAGCGTTTGCTTGACCGCCTTCTTGACCTTGACGACATCCTTATCGACGACTTTCTTGACTATCCTGCCGGTCGCATTCACTGCTTTCTTGGCTTTTTTCACAGCTTCATTGGCAGTGACACTGATCGCGATGCCGATATCGCCGGCCTTTTCTTTCACATTCTCGGCAGCCTCGCTCAAGGTTGCCTTCACACCATTGTTGTTGTTCATGCACTCTCCTCACGGGCTTGATAAATGGTCGAATCCAGCTAAATGCTATACCTGTTGCGGGTGGGGTGGAACGGGAAAATACGCGACCAATCGACATTTTTCGAACAGAGCTGAAGACAAGGCCCGAGACCGGCACCGGCATGCTCCAATACCGGATCAATACTTGCCGTAATAGCCTTCCTTCAAGGCTTCGAACAGATTCGCGGCACTATGGATCTCACCGTCGTATTCAATGTCCTCGTTGCCCTTGACCTCAAGCACCTGCCCATCCTCCAATTCGAACCGGTAAGTGGTGTTCTCCAGATCCTTTTCCTTGACCAGCACGCCTTGAAACACCGCCGGGTTGAAACGGAACGTGGTGCATCCTTTCAACCCCTGCCGATAGGCGTAACAGTAAATATCCTTGAAATCCTCATACGGGTAATCGGTGGGAACATTGGCCGTCTTGGAAATGGAACTGTCGACCCATTTCTGCGCCGCGGCCTGCACATCGACATGCTCCTTGGGCGTGATGTCGTCGGCAGCGATGAAATAATCCGGCAGTTGCGTTCCGGGTTCCTCGGAGAACGGCATCGCCTTGGCATTGATCAACTCACGATAGGCCAGCAGCTCGTACGAATAGACATCGACTTTTTCCTTGGTCTTTTTCCCTTCGCGGATCACGTTGCGACTGTAGTGATGCGCGAATGACGGCTCGATGCCGTTGGAAGCGTTGTTCGCCAACGACAGCGAAATCGTGCCGGTCGGCGCAATCGACGTATGGTGGGTAAAGCGCGCGCCGGTCTTGGCCAGTTCCTCCACCAATTCCGGAGCGGCCGTGGCAAGACGCTGCATGTAACGGCTGTAGCGCGCATGCAATTCCTTACCGGTGATCTTTTGACCGATGCGCCAACCATCGCGCGCCATTTCCGGACGCTTGCGCACCATTTCGGCAGTCACCAGAAAATCCTCTACCATGATCGGCGCCGGACCTTTCTCTTTGGCCAGCTCCAACCCGACCTCCCAGCCGGCAATGGCCATCTCGCGTGCGACGGCTTCGGTAAATTCCAAACTTTCCGGCGACCCGTATTTCATCTTCAGCATCGTCATCGCGCTGCCGAGGCCGAGGAATCCCATGCCGTGACGGCGCTTGCGGACGATCTCGTCGCGCTGTTGTACCAATGGCAACCCGTTGATTTCGACCACATTGTCGAGCATACGGGTAAATACCCGGACGACCTCCTTGTATTCATCCCAGTCGAACCGTGCCTCGTCAGTGAAAGCGCCGCGCACGAAGCGGGTCAGATTGATCGACCCGAGCAGACAGGCGCCATAAGGTGGCAATGGCTGTTCGCCGCAAGGATTGGTCGCACGAATGTTCTCGCACCACCAGTTGTTGTTCATTTCGTTGACTTTATCGATCAAGATGAAGCCCGGCTCGGCATAGTCGTAGGTC
>JAITWM010000179.1 GCA_031285265.1 Lysobacteraceae bacterium | reverse complement strand
AGTTTGTCCGAGCGCATATCGAACTGATACAAACCTTCTTCTACGACGGTGACCGTATAAGTGTTATTGCTGTTTTTTCGTGTCAGACGTCCTGTGATTTCGTTGTCCAGAACGAGGATATTGGAGTCACGAGAAGATAGACTGCCGGGTTCGAGCCTTGGCTCGGGAAAATGAGTCTCGCGGTTGCAAGCGCTAGTTGCCAGCAGTAGTGCCGCGCTGAACATCATCAATAAACCCACATTGAGTAATTTTGAAAGAGGGTTCATTGGGAAGCTCATGTATATCAAGGAGGATGACGATGGCAAGACAACGGGCGACGTTCAAGATGGAGCGAAACGGGACGCTCAGACATCCGAATTTTTGGGATGCATATTATAGTGCGATGCGGCTTTACGAATGGCGCTGTAGGTACATGGAAATATGAATATGCGTCGCGATCTGTTGAATCTGTTTTTATTGGCTGCGGAAATCATTTATCGATGCGGGTGATTTTTCGCCTCGTATCGATGCAATGCTCCGCAAGCAGGCGTTGCCTATGGCGTGACCTGGGTATGGGCGATGGAGTTCCAGCATCATGGATTATTATCAGCGACCTGAATTTTTGTAATGATCGAGAAAAACCTGAGCTGGTTGACGCGAATGCCGCTGCCGGAAGTTCCATGCTCAGTGCTTGATGTGGACGCTGGCGGTTGTCGAAGTGAATCCCGTCGCCGATCACGCGGCTGATGTGCTGTTACAGTGTCTTACGGCGATGCCGATGTGCGCATTGCTTTTTGAGTGCTTCAATGACTTGTTCGACCATGCGCAGGCTATAAGAAAGAATGGCACGTTCTCGATCCGAAACAATGAACAAAACGGGTGCGAAGATTTCTTCTGAATCCATTCCGGCGTCGGTACGGCTGGATGTATGGTTGTGGGCTGCGCGGTTTTTCAAAACGCGCGGTCTTTCCAAGCAAGCGGTGGAGTTGGGTAAAGTCGAGGTGGCGGGACAACGTGCCAAAGCTTCGCGGGCACTGCACGTTGGAGATATGTTATGCATCGTCCGTGGAGAGGATCGGTTTGAAGTGCGCGTCCTGGCATTGAGCGACGTTCGCGGGCCGGCGGTCGTCGCTCGGACGCTCTATCATGAAGACGAGCAGGCGCGTTTGCGGCGCGAACAAATGCGCGCGCAGCGTGCGGCGGAGTATTCCGGTTATCGGCCACCGGAGAGCAAACCCGATAAGCGGGCGCGTCGTCTGATTCGTGCGCTTGGCGATATCGACGCACTTTGAACGATGTTCGTCATTGCTTCAAGAGAGGCGGATGCCGTGTCCTCGTAATACGGAAACTCGGGGATACCACGCAAGTCGTCCATTGGATCCGATTATGATGAAGCCGGATATGGGCCCATCAACCCGTATTGCGGTGGAATTGATCGACCCTGTGTTCTCGAAAAGCCCTAAAAAAAACAGGCCCGGGATATCCCGGGCCTGTGGTCGTCATCAATATTTCGCAGGATTTGCGGTTATTGCTGCGATTGCAATTGCGCTTCTTGGATGGTGATCCGGAACCGTTTACGCATGGTCTGGACGAAATCCTGCGCATCCGTATTGCCTCTGAATTGTGCGAACTGCGCTTGAACCGCCATGCGCTCTGATTCCGGGATTTCATCGATGTTCCCGGGAATGACTTTGGTAACGGCGAACAGTAGATAGTCTCCGCTGTTGGTCACTCTCACCTTGCCGAAACTGGGTGTGTTTTCGTCTTCCGGTGCCAGGACGGAAAAAATCGCCTGGTTAGCGCCGGGAGCGGGGAACATGTTGCCACGTGGTAGGCCGGAGATTCGATCGACTTCCATGCCATTTTGGGTGGCAATATCGGTGAGTTTCCTTCCGTTGCGCAATTCTTCCAAAAATGCCTCGGCAGCAGCGGTGGCTGCTTTCTCGGTACGATCTGCGCGGATTGCAGCGACCACCCGGTCGCGAACCTGTTCGAGCGGTTCCAATTGTGCTGGTGTGTGCTCCACGACGCGGATGACGACGTTATGGTCACGATTTTTGCCTATTTCTATCGGATCGCTGGCCGTACCATCGTGGATCGCGTCGTCGGAAAAGGCGACTCGCAGCACCGCCGGATCGGTAGCGATGCCGGTAGCGGAGGTGCGCGAGAAGGGCCCCAATCTCCGTACCGGCAATCCGACTTTCTCCGATGCGAAGGTCAATGAAGACGGGTTTTCGATGATCGCGTCGGTCAAATGGCCGAGAAGCGCGTTGTAGGCGTGTTCACGATCGATTTTCAACTGTTCCTCGGCAAGCTCCGAACGAACCTCTTCGAATGGCGTTTCTTTGGCAGGTCTTGTTTCACGAAGTTGGATGGCATGGTAGCCGTAGTTGGTTTTGAGCGGTCCGGCGATTTCGCCATCCGTCATCGAGAACAGGGCTTCTTCGAACTCTGGCACCATGATTCCGCGTTCGACCCAGCCCAGGTTGCCGCCATTGTCGCGTGATCCCAAATCTTCCGAGTTGGCTTTGGCCAGTGCGGCAAAGTCGGCGCCGGGCTTGCGCGCTTCTTCGATCAACAATTTTATCTTGTCCTCGGCCGCTTGCTGTGCGGCAGCGTCGGCATTTGCATCGATTTTGATCAGAATGTGCGATGCCAGCCGTTGCTCCGGTTCGGCAAAACGTGCTTTTTCGGCCTCATACCGGGTGCGCAGCGTGGCTTCATTCGGTTCCGGCACTAACATGTCGGCCGCATTGGCTTCGACATATTCGATACTGATCGATTCGGGACGCATGAAATCCTGTGAATGGCTGTCATACCATTGCTGGATTTCGTCATCGCCGACGGCTTCCGTATCCGGCGCCGGATGAGGCAACCGTACGAATTCAACATCGCGGGTTTCACGCATCATTTTCAGAAAATCTTCCATTTCCTTGCGCGATACGAAGGCCGATTGCGCCAGGGCATTCGCGATGGAAGCCTGCAGCAGTTCATTGCGTATTTCCGTTTGGAATCCGAGCGGGGTGAATCCTTGATAAGCCAAGGTCTGCTGATACAAGAACTGGTCGAATCTGCCTTCGCGCTGAAAAGCCGGGATGGCGCTGATGTATTGGTACACACTATCGTCATCGATGCGAATCCCCGCCTGAGAAGCGGCCATCTGCATGACGCGCGCATCGATCAATTGATCCAATACTCTGCGCTTGTTTTCCTCCGAGGCGAATTCGCGCGGATCATAATCCTCGCCTAGCAATTGCTGTTGCTGTTGACGGAGGCGATTGAACTGCTTGTTGAAGTCCTCAATGCTGATTTCCTCGTGTTGCCAAAGCATCGAGACGGGCCACCAGGATGGCGCGGATTTCCACCAGGAGGGCGGTGCCGATATTTGCGCGACGTTGTTTGCGCCCATACCTCCCAGGTATCGCTGGTCGATGACGAACAGGAAAGGGATCATCAGTAGGCCGATAACGATGGTGGCGACCCAGCCCGAAGTACGCTCGCGAAGTTTCTGCAGCATCTTTGCGTGGTGTGATTGACGAGCCCGACAGTCTACCTTGTTCCGTGTATAAGTCCCAATGCTTCGACACGATGGAACATCCATATGTGAAGAAAGCTTCGTTATTGGTATTGGAGACCTATATCCCATTTCCAGGACATGCCTGCCGAGGACGGCAAGCAGTCCGCTGGATCGGAGAGGATTCGTTGTTACGGAGCGGATTACCCCCGCATCGCCTATTCAGGTGCAATCAGTCCGGTAACGGGACGGAGAGCCGCCCCGTTGAAAGCGTTGTCATAAGGGGACGAACCACCCCGATTTTGGAAACCCCGACGCGTCATGGCGACGTTTTCCACCGGAGTAGGGTGGTTGCGGAAGATTAGTCGCTATTGCTGTCGAGTCCGGTCATACCGACGATGTTGTAGCCTGCATCGACGTAAGTCACTTCACCGGTAATGCCTGAAGCGAGATCGGAGCACAAAAAGGCGGCCGTATTCCCAACGTCCTCAATCGTGACATTGCGCCGGAGTGGCGTATTTTGCGCTACATATCCCAGCATCTTGCGAAAGTTGGCAATTCCCGATGCAGCCAAAGTCTTGATCGGCCCTGCGGAAATAGCGTTGACGCGAATGTTCTGCGGTCCCAGATTGAGTGCCAGGTAACGCACGGTAGCTTCCAATGCCGCCTTGGACACGCCCATGAGGTTGTAGTTGGCCAGGGCGCGCTCGGCACCGAGATAGGTCAGTGTCAGAATCGCGCCGTTTCCGCGCATCGCCAGTTGCGCGCGCGCTGCTTTGGCAAGCGCCGCCAGCGAATAGGCGGAAATATCTTGGGCGATGGCGAAATTCTCGCGCGTCAACCCATCGAGAAACTCACCCTCGATCGCTTCGCGCGGTGCGAAGGCGATAGCGTGAATCAGAATGTCGAAACCATCGGGCCAATGTTTGTTCAATGATTCGAATACGGCATCGATCTGAGCGTCATCGGCGACATCCAGCGGCAGGACGATGTCGCTGTCGAGTTTTTGCGCGACATCCTGGACACGGGATTTCAATTTATCGGTCTGGTAAGTGAAAGCCAGCTCGGCACCTTCGCGATGCATCGCTTCAGCGATGCCATTGGCGATGGAACGTTGGCTGGCGATACCGGTGATGAGTGCGCGTTTGCCTTGCAGAAAACCCATGATGATGATGGTCTCGTGAGTCGGGCGGGGCGATAGTTTGCCACAAGCCGGTGCAATTACTTCAAGCGGCTGGCGCCGGAAGCCGCCGCGGTGGCTGCCGGTTCAATATAATTTCAATACCATGCCGGGTTTCAGCCTGGCGCTGTCGTTCAAGCCATTGAGCGCCAGCAGTTCACGTAAATTGACCCCATAATGACGGGCGATGCTCCAGACGGACTCGCCGCGGCGCACGGTGTGTCGTGGCGGTGCGGTATCCAAAGCATCGAGTTCGTTCGAAAGTGAAGCGAGCATTTCGGCGGATGGGTCAGTGCCGGTTCGATTCGCAACGTCGTTTTGGGTCACGCGATCAAGCTGAGGTTGCGCAGACAGTGGCGCCAATAGCACGAACGGACGTCCGTGCCGGGATACCGATGCCTGCGTCAGCAGTGGATTCAAACTGCGCAATAAATTCGGATCATGCCCTTGTTGCCGGACCCAAGTATCCAGGTTGATTCCGGTACTGGGCAGTGTCTGCGGGACGAAACGAGGGACCGGACGATTCAGGGCGGCGCGCCAGTCCGGATCTTCCGCCGCATTTTCGAGGACGCAGGTCAATGCATGCAGTTTTTCCACATAAGCCCGGGTAATGGAGGGAACGTTGGATAGTAAGCCAGGCTCGGCATCCACCGCGCTCAGCCCGGCTTGTCGCATCGATTGCAGGATTCGATATTCGCCGACGTTGTACGCCATTGCCGCCAACCGCCAATTGCCGTCGAACATGCCGTGCAGTTTCTTCAAGTAGCCGACGGCGGCCCGCGTCGAATCCACGGGAGAAAGCCGCCCATCATAATGCTGGCTGACTTCGACATCGTGATTGCGCGCGGTCGTGGTGATGAATTGCCATAATCCCGCCGGCCCGGATGGATTGCGTGGATGGGCGCGATATCCGCTTTCGATGAAAGGAATCAGTGCGTATTCCGTTGGCAGATGATTTTCACGCAGGGCGTCTACGACGTAACCGAACAACGGCAGTATATTGCTGTCGGCGTCGATCAAACGCAGTGAGTCGTTCCGGAAATGCCTTTCCCAACGTTCGTTGCTGGCTTCGGTGTCGCAGCCAGGGCTATCGAGCCCTGCCAGAAAATTCTGATAGATTTCCTGGCCGTTACGCATGTGCTGCAATGATGCGTCTTGTTCCGAATCCGGCAGCGATTCCGGGGGCGCGTCGTTCGTCGAGGGTTGGCGATCATCGTCCGGGAAGGGAATTCCATCGTCACTGGCGGCAGTGGGGCTGTCGAAGCCGTCATTGACCGGTATGGAGTCAATGTCGGTGCGTGGCGTTTCCGTAGATTGGATCGGTTCGGCCAGTAATGGCGCCGCCGCCAGGCACAATGCGATGAACAGCGAGGAATACCGTAATTTTTTCATGCACGAAAACCATCTTTCCAGCGCCGCAATTCGGCGAAAGTTTCCAGCGGATCGGCTGGATCGCGTCCTAATCGGGACGCGACCGAAGCGCGAATGGCCTGTGAATCGCAACGCAAGAACGGGTTGCTGGCCAATTCGCTGGAGAGAGTAACCGGAAGCGTGGCTTGACCTGCTCGACGCTGATCGCCGGCTTCCAGAATACGTTGATGCAAAAAGACATTATCCGGATCGACCGCAGCTGCGAACGTCGCATTGGATAAGGTGTACTCGTGTGCGCAGCAGACCAACGTCCGGTCGGGAAGCCGCGATAGCTTTTGCAATGAATCGAACATCTGTGCAGGCGTCCCCTCGAATAGCCGTCCGCATCCTAGGCTGAACAGCGTATCGCCGCAAAACAAATACTGTCCTGTGACGAAAGCGATATGGCTTGACGTATGCCCGGGAACGGCGATCACAGAAAGCTCCCAACGGCCTATGGTAAAACGCGCGCCCTCACCGATGGCATCGTGCCGGAAATTCAAGCGTGGATCTTCCGGAGCGAATACAGGCAATGCCGGCCATTGTTCTTGCAATCGTGCGATGCCGCCACAATGATCGGCATGATGATGAGTGATCAATACGGCGGCAGGCCGTATCCCTCGCTCGGCAACAGCCAATACGGGAACGGCATCGCCTGGATCGACTACCAGCATTCTGTCGCCGTCTTGCAGCGTCCAGATGTAGTTGTCCTCGAATGCGGGCAAAGGAATCAAACGCATAACTTTCAATAATGCCGATACGACTCGTATTTAGTCAATCTGTTGAGTGTTATATGATTGAAATTTAAAGAATAAAAAATTATTTTTGCTGAATGAATAGGAGGTTCGAATAGTGAGAATGCGATCGTAGAGAGATATCGCACGGTTGGCAGACCGCTTCAGTCTTTTGACGGTGAATCACGAATGAAACTGCATCCGGCAGTGTCTGAAACGATACCGGGCTTGGGCTATGGGCCGATTACTGAAAGAATATATTCCCTGCTTGCCGTCGAATTCTGGAGTACTCATTGCTCGTTCCTTATGTTGCGTTGATGCGCATGTTCTTGATGCCAAGCGTTGTCTATCGATGAAGACCGTCGTCGTTCATACCGATGGCGCTTGTCTCGGCAATCCAGGTCCGGGCGGCTGGGCGGCGATATTGCGCTACCAAGGGCGCGAACGTGAGCTTGCCGGTGGCGAAAATCCGACCACCAACAATCGGATGGAATTGATGGCGGCGATCATGGCGCTCGAAGCGCTTCGTGAGCCTTGCAGCGTGGTATTGCGGACGGACTCGCAATATGTGCGTCGAGGCATCACGGAATGGTTGCCGGCCTGGTTGCAGCGCGGTTGGAAAAATGCGGCGGGCGATCCGGTCAAGAACCGGGATTTGTGGGAGCGTCTGGAATCCGTCGCCGGGCGTCATCAAGTCGACTGGCAATGGGTCAAAGGGCATGCCGGCGACCCGGACAATGAGCGCGTGGATCGATTGGCGCGGGAGCAGGCACAACGTCTGCGCGATGAAACAGCGTAAACTAGCCCGTATGCGTCAAGTCATTCTCGATACCGAAACTACCGGATTGTCATGGGAACGCGGTCATCGCATCGTCGAAATAGGTGGTGTGGAGCTGCTGGAGCGGCGTCCGAGCGGGCGTGTATTTCACAAGTACATCAATCCGGAACGCGAATTCGAAACCGGTGCGCAAGAAGTGACCGGTCTGACGTTGGATTTTCTGGCCGACAAGCCTAAATTCACAGAAATCGTCGATGAGTTTCTAGAGTTCATCGACGGCGCCGAGTTGGTGATCCACAACGCTGCCTTCGACATCGGGTTCCTGAACAATGAGCTGGCCTTGCTGGACAGACATTATGGCTGTATCGAAGATCGCGCCCGGATCGAAGACACGCTGACGATCGCGCGCCAACGCTTCCCAGGACAACGTAATTCGCTGGACGCACTGTGCCGGCGCCTGGGCGTGGATAATACGCACCGTCAATTGCATGGCGCGTTGCTTGATGCCCAGTTGCTGTGCGAAGTGTATCTAGCATTGACATCGGGGCAGGAGGAAATAGGATTTACGTTGCCTGACGAGCCAATGGCCGCCCGGATTCATTCGGCATTTGCCGGTGCCGCGGATGCTGCCGCGCGTCCGCTCATCGCACCGAGCGATACGGATCTGTCCGCTCACCAGGCAAGGCTGACGGTGTTGCGTGAAAAAGCAGGGCGCTGTCTTTGGGACGACATCGAAGCGACGCGGGAATAATAAAGGTTTCGAATGAGATGACCGGCCGGGCCGTTCGCTCGCAATATTGATTCGGTCATCTGGTTCATTGGTGTCGAATCCATGTAAATCATGCTTGGCATCGGTTCCAGCCGTTATCTGAGATTTTCGATATTTGCGGTGAATACCTGTGCGCATACTCAGCGTGCCCGAGAGGCGCATGACGGCGAGGAGCAAGGATCGCACCCGTACGAAACGCATTGTCTTGGCGTTTGGCTATCGCACGTGATGCATACGGTTGAGCAGGTAGAATGCCCTCCCGATTCATTACTTCCTCTTCAGTATCGGCAATCATGTCCCGGTGGCGTCCTCTTCCCGAAAAAAGCACGGCCTTGATCACTCCCGAAGGGCATGCCCGATTGAAACGGGAACTCGATGATCTATGGCGAGTCAAGCGACCGGAGGTCGTCAAAGCCCTGGCGGCGGCGGCGGCCGAGGGAGACCGTTCTGAGAATGCCGAATATACCTATCGCAAGAAACAACTTGGCGAAATGGATCGCCGCATCCGCTATCTCAGCAAGCGTTTGGAAGTGTTACGTGTAGTAGATAGGCCGCCGGCTCATCGTGAAGCCGTGTTTTTCGGTGCTGTTGTGGAAGTCGAAAACGCCTCCACTGGAGAGGTTTCCCGTTACCGAATCGTTGGTCCCGATGAAACGGATGCGCGGCAGGGTTGGATCAGTATCGATTCGCCGCTGGCGCGCGCAATGTTGAAAAAGCAGTACGACGATGAATTTGAAGCGCAACTTCCTGCCGGAGCAGCTTTGTTCATCATCGTTTCCGTTGACTACCCGCTTTCATGCCAGGATAACGGCAACGGTGGTATCGAAGATGGCCGATGATATGGATCATTGAACTCTCCACCGACCGAGGGTGTCTCCACAGTACGTTGCAATCAAGTTGCAGACACGGATTTCGAAATTACGCACCATGCTCGAACGGCCGGAATCGGATGCCAAGTCCGTTCATGTCGTCGACTTCACCGATCAAGTCCGAGCGTAGCAATGGCCGCGTTTGCAGCCAGGACCGTGACAGCATCAAAGAAAGTTGATCGCCGTCAGCATGCACCTGCAATTTTGGCGGCAGGTCAGTCTCATGTGATCGGTGCAGCAACACGGCCAATCGCAGTAGAGCGGCCTTACGCTTGGTCGATGCGATCAAACGGTCGGGCAAGGCGTTGAACAACATCTTGGACACGTTGCGTCGATGCGCTCGAACCAATGCGGCAAGTACCTGTTGTTCCTGGCGAGAGAATCCTGCGATATCGGAGTGCTCCAACACATAAGCGCCATGTACATGGTATTGGCTGTGAGCGATGATCAGGCCCAGTTCATGCAAGCGTGCCGCCCAGCCCAACATGCGTGCGTCGTCGTCGTCCAAGGACCAGGATGGCGCTACTTGCTCGAATAGTTGCAGTGCCGTCGCTTCTACACGAGCGGCTTGGATGTCATCGATGCCATAGCGTTGCGACATCGAAGCGATCGAGGCGTCGCGTGGGTCGGTACCGCCGCTGCGACCAAGCATGTCGTAGAGAATACCCTCGCGCATTGCTGCTTTGCTGACTGCGATTTTCTGTAATCCCAATGCCTGAAATGCGGCTTCCAGTACCAGGACGCCGCCGGCGATGATCGGTCGCCGCTCGTTGGACAGACCAGGAAGATCGATGCTTTGCAGGCTTTTTGCCTGTAACAGACGTTCGCGCAATTGCAACAAAGCATCGGAGGTGATCGCACCTTTGGTTAGCTTCATAGCGATACAGATGTCGCCGATGGCCTTGTGCGTTCCCGATGAACCAAGCGCCTCTTGCCAACCCAGTGCGCGATAGACATTGGCGAATTGCTGAAATTCGGCGCTGATCTCGGTCAGTGCTTCTTTCCATCTTTTTTTCGACAGCTTGCCGTCGGCGAAGAACCGCCGAGTGCTGGTGATGCAGCCGGCTTGCACGCTTTCGCGCTCGAGTGCCGTGAAGCCACGCCCGATGATGAACTCCGTGGAACCGCCGCCGATGTCTATCACCAACCGGAGTTCGCTGGATTTCGGGGGTTGGGCGTGTGCGACACCGAGATAGATCAAGCGAGCTTCTTCGCGCCCGGACACTATTTCGATTCCGTGCCCGAGCGCGACTTCGGCAGGACGCAGAAAGTGATTGGGGACTTTCAGGCGACGGACGGTATTGGTTGCCAATGCCCGCACATGTGTCAGTGGAATATTGCGAATGCGCTCTCCAAAGCGGCTCAGGCAGTCAATCGCCCGTTGGTGTGCATCGGTAGACAAACTGCCTTTTGCGTTCAGTCCATCGGCCATGCGGACGGTTTCGCGAAGGCGGTCGACGACATGTAACTGTCCAAGCGTACAGCGCGCCAATATCATGTGGAAACTATTGGAGCCGATATCGACGGCTGCCAGAAGGTCGCCGTCTCCGATGGTCGGTGTGTTAGCTGGGGAATAGGGCATGCGAGGATTTTAACTGACGGGATCGGGCGTGTATCGGATTGAATTCTTTGCAAGCGGGGCATGGTAATCATATCTGGACCCCACTTCAGATGACCGTGAACGAAGGCGATCGTGTCCTTGACGGTGTTGGAGCGATCTCCACGATGGTTACGAATGCAACCGACAGACGGTCAAAGCCCCGTCAGGAGTGATGCTTGTGCGCTGTGTGGCCGTTCTTTGTCCTTTGGAAAGCACCGGTGGTAGCGGCCGTCGGAATCGAGCTCCCAGGCGTTGAGGTTGTCATCCAAGTAATTCTGTAGCGTTTCCCGAAAGGTGCGTTGAATCAATTCGCGCTCCAAGATGGGGAAACAGGTTTCCACGCGGCGCAG
>JAITWM010000163.1 GCA_031285265.1 Lysobacteraceae bacterium | reverse complement strand
CAACGCTGGCGCAACGGTGCCAATACCGATGAGGACGACCCGCTGCGTCTGGTTCCCGATCAGCCGGAAGTGATGCCGCGCTTCGTTCGGCTGTTGGTCGACAACACAACGACCCTGATCTTTCTGGACGATCCGACTGTCGTATCCAAACGTGCCGAATCCCTTACTCTTGCAACACTTGGCCGATTCTCCGCCAGTCTTGCACACGAAATCCGCAATCCGCTGGCCGCCATCAATTATGCATGCCAGCTATTGGAAGAATCGGACAATCTGGATCCCTCCGATCGCCGGCTGTTGCAGATCATTCATCAACAATGCCAACGCACCAACGGCATCATCGAAAGCGTCTTGGGAATGGCACGACGCGAGCGTGCCAACCCGGAGACCATCAATTTGAACAATTTCGTCTCCCGATTCGTGGAGGAGTACCGGCAGACTCTGGCGATAGAGACCGATTCCATCGACGTGGCGCTCGCCGAACGTCCGTTGCAGGCATTGATCGACCCCAGACATTTGCAACAAATATTGTCCGTGCTGGTGCACAACGCGCTGAAATACGGCCGCATGATGGACGAGCCCGCGCGCATCCGTCTGCGAGTGATACAGGGGGAACACAATCCAGTGATCGACGTAGTGGATCGCGGCCCCGGAATTCCCGACAGTATTGCCACGCAGCTTTTTCGTCCATTCTTCACCACGTCCGAGCATGGTACCGGCCTGGGATTGTATATAGCGCGCGAACTGTGTCGCGCCAATCAGGCCAGTCTGGAATATCTGCGCATCCCCGGCGGTGGTGCCTGTTTTCGCGTCACATTGTCCGGTCCCAACAATATGTTCCCAGGGCAGGCCGTCGGCGCCCCGTCCCGGTCCGGGACTTAAGATTCCAGAATTCTGAGCTTGGCTAAAATCCCGGATAAAAGATCGAGTGCCTACCCAACCTGTCTAGTGGATACACCTTAAAACAAGTCATTTTTTTATTTACATGAAAAGGATAGGCATGCGAGGACGGTTCAATCTATAGGAACTTTAGTTAAGTACATAATTCCGTAAGATTCATATACGGAGATACGTGGAGCTCCAGCCATTCGGCAAGGATCGGACGATATACCGGATTTCCGCACATGCGGCCGACTGGCGGATATATACCTGCGGAACCTCCCAATATCCCGGCCGACACGCGGGAACCCATCCACGGTGCTGTGTCAATGGCTCTTGCTGGCCAGATTGGCTATTCTTATGGTCTATGAATCAAACTCGAAGCGCCCTAGTCGTCGATGACGAACGCGATATTCGCGAACTGTTGGTCCTCACGCTCGGCCGGATGGGACTGCGCGTGGACACCGCCGCGAACCTCAACGAGGCACGAGAATTGCTTGGCCGCAATACCTATGACCTATGTATCACCGACATGCGCCTTCCGGACGGCACCGGCATAGATCTCGTCGGAGAAATCTCCCATAAGTATCCACATACTCCGGTCGCAATGATCACTGCATTCGGCAGCATGGAACTGGCAGTCGAGGCACTAAAAGCCGGTGCGTTCGACTTCGTCAGCAAGCCTGTCGATATCAACGTTCTGCGTGGTCTGGTCAAGCATGCTCTCGAACTCAACAATACCGAGCGTTCGGCGCCGTCGTCCACCGCCTCCAAGCACGCCACCCGCTTGCTCGGCGACTCCGATGCAATGAATTCGCTGCGCTCCACCATCGCCAAAGTCGCACGCAGTCAGGCACCGGTTTACATCATGGGCGAATCCGGTGTCGGCAAGGAATTGGTCGCGCGTACGATTCACGAGCAAGGAGCTCGCGCCAACGGGCCATTCGTGCCGGTCAACTGTGGCGCGATTCCATCCGAGCTGATGGAAAGCGAATTCTTCGGGCACAAGAAAGGCAGCTTCACCGGCGCACATACCGATAAGCCCGGATTGTTCCAAGCAGCCAATGGCGGCACGCTGTTCCTGGACGAAGTCGCCGAACTACCGCTGCCGATGCAAGTCAAGCTGTTGCGTGCGATCCAAGAAAAATCCGTCCGCTCCGTCGGCGCGGCCAATGAAGCACCGATCGATGTCCGTATTCTCTCGGCCACGCACAAAGACCTTGCCAAGCAGGTCGAGGAAGGCCGTTTTCGCCATGATCTGTATTATCGGATCAACGTCATCGAACTGCGCGTTCCACCGTTACGTGAACGAAATGGTGACTTGCCGCAACTGGCAACCTCCATCCTGCACCGCCTTTCCACTGAACAACAACAGCCTGCACCTGCATTATCTCCCTCAGCCATGGCGGCACTGACCGCCTATCCATTCCCCGGCAATGTCCGTGAACTGGAGAATATCCTTGAGCGTGCAATGGCGATGGCGGAAAGCCGGGTGATCGATGTCGCCGACTTGCATCTCCCACAATCGAGCGGAAAAAAAAATATGGGCGCTCTTGCAATGACGCCAGCAGGACTTGAGACATTTTCCGCTTCTGCAATGCCCGTGACACCGGCTGCGCCCGCACAAAATGAAGACGATGACGCCGCCTCTCCCGCTCTCCCTTCTTACATCGAACAGATGGAGCGCGCTGCGATTCAAAGGGCCCTGGAAGAAAACCGCTGGAACAAAACCAAGGCCGCCGCACAGTTGGGCATTACTTTCCGGGCGTTGCGCTATAAATTGAAGAAACTAGGCTTGGATTGACGGTAGCGCCCGGCAATGGGTTCCCGGTATCGTACGATAATGGCCCCCTATCGAACGATATCTTCGCGTTTTTCCTTCGCTCCGATCGACCGACCTCCATCCATTCATTACCATCACCGGTCTGCAATGATGGTTCCCTCACCGATGACGACTCCACGCGCATAACTGCATGCATCCTCCCATCCAAGCCAAGAAGTCGCTGGGCCAACACTTCCTGCACGAACGCACCTACATCGACCGTATCGTGCTGGCGGTGGATCCGCACCCCGAAGATCATCTGGTTGAAATAGGTCCCGGCCATGGCGCAATCACTCGCCCGCTGCTCGCCCGTCATGGCCGTTTGACCGTCATAGAATTCGATCGCGACCTGATCGCTCCGCTGACAAATATGGCACACGGTCTCGGTGATCTATCCATCATCCATCGCAATGTCCTCGAAGTGAATTTCAGCGAATTGGCGAAAGCCGCTTCCCCCATTCGACTGGTCGGAAATCTTCCTTACAACATTTCTTCGCCCATCCTGTTCCATGCCCTCAATCATGCAGCGGTGATCGCCGATATGCATTTCATGCTGCAGAAAGAAGTCGTGGACCGGATGGCCGCCTCTCCCGGCAGCAAGATCTACGGTCGGCTCAGCGTCATGCTGCAAGCCTACTGCCAAGTTATTCCGCTCTTCATCGTGCCACCAGGAGCATTCCGCCCTCCGCCCAAAGTCGATTCGGCCGTCGTGAGGCTGATCCCACACCCCCGCGATCAAATCCGCATCGAACATCCCCAGTATTTCGCCGATGTGGTCCGGGCCGCATTTTCACAACGTCGCAAGACGCTGCGCAATGCGCTCAGCGGCGTTTGCAGCGAACGGCAACTGCAAGACGCTGGCATCCGTCCGGAAGCGCGTGCCGAGCAGATCGCCGTTGCCGATTTCATTCGCCTAGCCAATACGCCCGCCATGCCGTGATCCCTTGCGGAGGAAGAAAACGCGCGCATACGGCGCATCAATGGATTTCCTATGTTTCACCGGAGTACGATCGGGCATCGTGCATGCGGAAGATCATGAAAAACGATGCCCGCCAATAGAGCAGACATCACGAAAACGCCGGTCATCATACGTTCGTACAGTACCAGTCGAATCCACCGATGAGTTTTGCTTACACTGTAGGCATGCATACCAAGCATCCTCATACGATTCCATCACCGGCAACCATCAGCGTGCGATCGCGGCGATCCCGTCCGCAGCAACGCTTTGACCGGTATTCGGCTTCGATCGGCCGCCATGACATGCCGGTTCCCGATTCATGAGCGTCTGGGCCATCGGCGATCTGCAAGGCTGCTACGATGCCACACAACGATTGTTGGATAAGATTCGATTCGATCCTGTGCGGGACCGGCTCTGGTTCTGCGGGGACTTGGTCAATCGTGGCGGGCAATCGCTGGAAACCTTGCGCCTGATACATTCGCTGCGCGAATACAGCACCGTGGTGCTGGGTAATCATGATCTCTCCCTGTTGGCGGTTGCAGAACGCACCGTGGAAGAACGCCGCAAGGTCAATCCGGATTTACAGCGGGTGGTATTTGCCGACGACTGCGCCGAACTCGTAGGGTGGCTTCGCGGATGCGGGCTACTGCATATCGATCATTCTCTCGGCTGGGTGATGATCCACGCCGGTCTGGTCCCGCAATGGACCATTCCTCAAGCGGTAAGATATGCGGCCGAAGTGGAACAACAATTGCGAGGCAAGTCCTATCGCAAACTGTTGCGCAACATGTATGGCGATAGACCCGTTTGGTCGCCTGGATTGCGTGGATACGACCGCTTCCGTGCCATCATCAATATCTTCACGAGAATGCGCTACTGCACTCCTCGCGGGCGCATTTCCATCGATGAAAAGGGTGCGCCAGGCACGCAACCAGCCGGACTGTATCCCTGGTACGAAGTCCCCGGACATGCCAAGCGCGATCTGAAAATCGTCTGCGGGCATTGGTCCACGCTGAATCTGATGATTGGCCATGGCGTGTATGCCATCGATACCGGAGCGGTTTGGGGCGGAAAACTGACTGCCCTGCAATTGGATCACGAAGAACTCCACCTGGTACAGGTTCCCGGCCTTGATCTCGGTGCGTGATTCCAGACGCCAGTTTCCCGGCTGACGCCAGCCATTCCTCATACATCTTCATAAGTTTCCATCGCAACAGGGGGTATCAACACCCGGTCAAGTATCGTTTCTTCCAACTGCGCCAGTGGTGAGTGGTGCGTCGCTCCGCATACGCGGCCTGTCGGTAAGGAGCAGCGGCTTGAATCCGTGTATTCATCAACGATGCGCTAGAAAAATTCCGGTTCCGTTGTTACTTTGGCGACAACCGACTCCAAGCAGACGACCGTCCCTTCGCCAGATCAGGAGCACGAACATTTGACGGACAATTCGATCTCATCCAAGCCCCGCACCGATACATCGTCCGGCCTCAAAATCATCTTCACAGCGATTGGCCTATGCGTTCTCTGCACATGGACGGCAGTGCAGGCAGCGGCGCCTTTATTCAAGTCGGAAACTGCCGTCGTTTTCACTCCGCGTGCTCCGGTAACCGTTGCGACGGTTCAACGACCGCCCGTACCGGTATGGGTTGCCGCAGCGAGAACGCAGATCGGTGTCACAAATTCTTACGATCCCGCTTATGTCGTTCTCTCCTATCCCGGCGGCGATGTCGCCGAAGACCGCGGCGTCTGCACCGATGTCGTCGTTCGCGCGTTGCGGGCTCAAGGATTGGATCTGCAACGCACGATTCACGAAGACATGCGCGCGAATTTCCGTGGCTATCCACAACTATGGGGGCTGAAACAACCCGATCGCAATATCGATCACCGTCGCGTTCCCAATCAAATGCACTGGTTCGAACGGCAAGGCTGGAAACAGCCAGTGACGAACGATCCCAACGGTTACGCTGCGGGCGACATCGTCGCCTGGAAACTATCGGGAAGCGGCCTGTTGCATGTGGGCATCGTCTCCGACCGGAAAACCCGGAATGGCACGCCGCTCATCATCCACAACATCGGCGCCGGCACTCAAGAAGAGGACCTGCTTTTCCGGCATACAATCATCGGACACTACCGCCCGCTATTGCGCTGAACCCGATATCGATCGAACCACCATCGGCCGGATTATCCGCCGGACAGCCGCTCAAGTCGACGGTTACCGAGACATCGGAAAGATACAACTCGAATTACGATGCATTGCATCGGCAATAATCGAAAAACGAAAAGCCGAATGCGTGCTTTGCATCCGCCGCATAGGACTCCTGACTCTCGATCCGCCAATGCTGAGGATTGAACGGCGGGAAAAACACGTCGGCACCCTCGATGACGGTATCGACATGCGTCAGGTACATACACGTCACATGCGGCAGCAGCAACGCGTAAATTTCTGCGCCACCGATTACACAGACTTCGGAAACATGCTCCGCCCCCACGATGCGCGATATCGCTTCCAGCGAATCGATCGGCTGCATTTCGGCAAACGGCGCTCGGCCCGAACGGGTCAACACCAGATTGCGCCGATCCGGCAAAGCTCGCCCGAGTGACTCGGCGGTCTTGCGTCCCATTACTACCGTTTTCCCCAGCGTCAACGCTTTGAAACGCTTCAGATCCCGGGGTAGATGCCAGGGCAAGGCGTTATGCTTGCCGATGGCGTTGCGACGATCCAATGCAGCGATCAATATCATGATTTCTCCTCATTCAGATCAACCGACGACCGAGGGGCAGCCCCTAGAATCGGGGATCGTTACGATACCCGCTCAGGCCGGAGGACAGAGACCGATGAGCTATCGCCGTCACCGCCGCGCACCTGGTACGGATACGGTCATCAGCTTCGCGAACCATCCAGCCTGCCGCCCTGCCACTCGAATCAATCCTCCCTAGC
>JAITWM010000156.1 GCA_031285265.1 Lysobacteraceae bacterium | reverse complement strand
CCGCCAGCGGGGCCAACAGCCAGAAACTCTGCATCAACTTTTTTGTAGCATCTCTGATCGAAGCGATGGGCGAATATTTCACTTTCGGGGAGAAGCTCGGCGTACCACGCGAAAATCTGGCGTTCTTCTTAGGGAAAGTCCTCCCCTTGCCTGGAATCAAAGTTTACGTCGAAAAGATTTTTAAACGAGAAACCAACAGCGGCGCTGGATTCACCATGACTGCGGGAAGGAAGGACCTGGCACTGATGCTGGATGCAGCTGCTTCTGTTCAATGCCCCATCGATATCGCGAATGTCATAGCAAACAAAATGGATGCTGCCATCGTGCAAGGCATGGCAGATCTCGACTGGAGCGCTACTCAAGAAATTACTCGTCAGAGAGCAGGATTATGAGAAGAAGGAGAACGCCAAAATGCGCATGGAGCGTGGTCCGTGAACGACAGTGCGAGGGCATTGCCATCGTCAAGCCTGCCGTAGCGAAAAAAACCTTGTAGCCAGCGCGCGTAGCCAGGTCATTACTACTGCCAGAAATTGACAGCATCATTTCATAGCATGGCCGATGCAGTGTCTGCGTCTGACTTGATAAGCAGGTTAGGCAGTACTCGCATTCCACTACATAAGGAATACGCCATGCTTGATTCCCTTTTCAACATTCTCTATGTCGATAGCCCCGCACAGAGTGCAAAGTTTTACCAGCAATTACTGGAGCTTGACCCCATCGAAGCCTCAGCCACGTTCGCGCTGTTCGTATTGCCATCCGGCAATAAGCTGGGGCTTTGGTCACGGCATACCGTGGAACCATCCGCCACACCACCGGGAGGAAGCGAACTCGCGTTCGCCGTGCCTGACAAAGCCACCGTCGAACAGTTGTACGCATCATGGTCAGAGCGTGGCGTTACGGTGCTGCAACCGCCGCAGGTCATGGATTTCGGCTACACCTTCACGGCCACGGACCCGGACGGACACCGCCTGCGTGTTTTCTGGATGCAGTGTCTGCGTCTGACTTGATAAGCAGGTCAGGTAGTACTCGCATTCCACTACAAAGGAAGTGGCATCGGCCGAGCACGTTCGCCTCGGCCGCTCTGAAGGTTTTATGCAAGTTTGCCACGGCAAGGTCGCACCGCTAAGACGCATACATCCAGGCGATTGGATCATTTACTACTCGCCCAGTACGGTGTTCCGGGGGAAGGACCGCTTGCGATCGTTCACCGCCATCGGCCGTGTCGCCGAAGGCGAACCTTACTCCTTCGATATGGGCAACGGTTTCAGACCTCACCGACGCGATGTGATCTGGCAGGAGTCACGCGAAATGCCCATAGCGCCCTTGCTGACACAATTGCAATTCACGGCATGCAACCGCAATTGGGGTTATCAATTCCGATTCGGTCTATTCGAGATCGGCGAGAAGGATCGAATAACGATAGCGACGACGATGGAGACCTCCAGCCGCATTGCAGATTCGGAAATGGGTCGATCGTTTCTCGTGTCTTGACGCTACATCACAACGGCGTAATGGCTTGGTCTGTCGAACTTCGACAGCGGGCGTGGCCACGGTCGCGCCTGGATTTTCGAATCCACCCGCTCCACGCACGTGGAGGCGTTTCTTACAGAGTTAATTTGCTCTGGCAGCCCATCCTGTCGTGGAGGCATTTCTGCGCCGGGGCAACTGCTCTACAGCAAACAGGAGCCTTCTCCACCCGCGCGAAGGTGTTTTCATCGAGAAATTCAACGAAGACCGGCTCTGTTTGTCTTCCCGAAGACGGCACGGCGCAGAGCAGTGCTGAAAGGATGCAGTCCGCTATTTGCGCGTCAACCGCCAACAGCGATGAATACGTGGATTCCGTTCAAAATCCGGCGCGATAGTCGTCGTACTGATGTCCTGACAATGCGCGAACTCCGCAATCGCGGATTCATCCAGTCGGAACCGGCGGAAATTGTTCGAAAAATACAATGCGCCATCCTTGGTCAACCGGGCTACTGCCGCGCGCAATAATCGCACGTGCTCACGTTGAATATCGAAATCCTCGGCACGAGCGGAATTCGAAAAGGTCGGAGGATCGCAGAAAACGAGTTCATATTCGCCGCGCTCGGCTTCCAGCCAGCGAATGGCATCCGCCTGCACCAAACGGTGTGCGTTTCCGCCCAGATCGTTGGCTGCAAAATTGGCCGCACACCACTCCAGATACTTCCCCGAAAGATCGACACTAGTCGTACTGGCCGCTCCCGCCACGGCCGCCTGGACACTGGCGACGCCGGTATAACAGAACAAATTCAGAAACCGCTTTCCGCATGCTTCCCGTGCCATTCTGCGCCGCAGCGGCCGATGATCGAGAAACAAGCCGGTATCCAGATAATCGAACAGGTTGACCCGTAATCGGGCGTCGTTTTCGCGCACCATGACATGCTCGTCGCGCTGTCCCCTTCGCCCGTATCGACTCCCGCCCTTGCCGCGCACGCGGACTTTGACCGCGACCTGATCGGCCGGCACCTCAAAGACCCGACGCACGGCGGCCAGCAGTTCGTTGCGCCGCCTGCGCGCATCATTTTCAGGGATATCCCGCGGCGGGGCGTATTCTTGTACATGTAAGAATATCCGTGCTGGTCCGGCATCTTCCTGATAGCAATCGACCGCAGCGGCATATTCCGGCAAATCCGCGTCATAAGCCCGAAAGCACGTCACCTGTTCGCGGGCGCGCCAGGATTTGAGCTTGTGCAGATTCTTGCGCAGCCGGTTAGCCACCATCAGCGCGCCGGGTGAGAGTTCGCTCTCTTTTCCGGCGGCAGGCGCGCGGGATGGAACCACCACCGCATCACAAACGATCAGCACGCATTCCAGCACGCCATTGAATATCTGATATTTCCGGGATGCCCGCAGCCCCGTGTCGAACGCCAATTGCGTATCGCCGCACAACAGACTGGCCCGCCAACCCGGCGCCACCCGTTTCAGAGTATCGCCCAATGCTCTGTACAGGCTCGAATCCGCCGCCAAACGTGCGTCATAAGGCGGATTACAGACGACCAATCCCCGCTCTTTGGACAGCAGCGATAACTGCGTCATGTTTCCGACTTCGAACCGAAGCGCACCGGCGACGCCGGCAGCGTCGGCGTTCGCCTCCGCCGCTCGAATCGCATGCACGTCGATGTCGCTGCCGAAAAAGGCAGGACGCAACGCCGCCAATCCGGCATCGGCGCGCTGTTTTGCCTGAATTCGCAATTCGTCCCAAACCGTCGCATCGAACCCGGTCCAACGGCTGGGCAAGCCACCGTCGTCGCGTTGCAGGCCCGGCGCGACATCGGCAGCCATCAACGCACCTTCGATCAGCAACGTCCCGCTACCGCACATCGGATCGAACAGATCGCCTCCTTGTGCATACTGTTCCGGCCAGCCGCCGCGCAACAATACCGCTGCCGCCAGATTTTCTTTCAAAGGCGCGTCGGTACGCGTCCGCCGCCAACCGCGACGATGCAACGCACCTCCTCCCAAATCCACTGACAATCTTGCCCTGCCTTTGCGCAATGACAGGTTCAGACGCAAATCCGGCCGCGCCACGTCCACGGAAGGACGCGGCAAACCATGCGCTCGAAAACTGTCCACGACCGCATCCTTGACACGCTGAGCAGCGAACTGGCTGTGCCGAATCGCCTCGCCGGAAACATGCGCATCCACCGCTAAAGTCTGCGTCTCCCGTAAATGTTCCGGCCACGGCAGCGTCATCGACTCGGCATACAGCGTAGCTTCATCGGGACAATCGAATTCGAGCAACGGCCACAACACCCGACTGGCCAGACGCGACCACATCACCAGCGATTGCGCATCCGCCAATTCTCCTTCGACATGAATGCCCGCCACCGTCGCGGTCGCGTGCAAATCGCTTATCGCCCGTACTTCATCGACCAACAGGTATTCCAATCCTTTGGCACAGGAGACGAAGAATTTCACTGTCACACTCCGTGAACGTAGAAGTTCCGGACACCTTGCCGCCACCGATCGAAGCCGATTCGCGGCAATCAGGCCGGGAAAATTTTAGAGTCCGGCAAGCAATTGCGCGAATGCCTGCGCGGCGGTAGCCACATGTTCCGACAAGCGGTGCGAATCATTGACCAGCAGCAGCCGCGCCCGCCGTTGCAATGCCCAATCGATCACAGCCTGAGCCGGAATCAATTCGTCATCCCAGCCATGAACGATTGAAAGCGGTACATCGGCCGCATCCAGATCCGGCAACGGCCCCAGGGCCGTCGGCGTCGACATCAAGAATACCGCCCGCGTCGGCACCGACAATGAGATCCGGCCCGAAATATAAGCACCCAGACTGGAACCGGCCAATACCACAGGCCCTTTGTCCACGGCCTTCTCGGCCAATGCCTGCAAACGCCGCAATCGTTCTGGCACATCGCCCAGCGGCCCTACCTCCAAGCGTGCATCCAGATCGGTGTAATCGGGCCGCTCGTGCGTCCAGCCCAGACGCTCGGCCGCCTCTGCCAATGCCGTCACTTTGGTCGCATCCGGCCCACTTTCGAACCCATGCGAAAGAATGCAATGCCCACGAATATTTTTCATTCGCGAATGCTAGCATTCTTGACATGCATTGTCGGTCACCAGGCGAACTCTCCATCATCGATGCGCCATTGCCTTACGCGGGACGGCTGGAACGGCGCGCCCTGTCGTCGATCGACCTGGCCGTCATCCATTGCACCGAGCTGCCGGATATCGACAGCGCCCGCGAATACGGCGAACGTTTGCTCTATCCCTCCGGTACCGGTAACAGCGGGCATTACTACATCGATCGTGACGGCACGGTGCTGCGTTATGTGCCCGACGAACGCATCGCCCATCATGTCCGTGGCTACAACGATCGCGCCATCGGCATTGAATTGGTCAATACCGGGCGTTACCCGGATTGGCTGGATTCCCGCCGTCAACAGATGCGCGAACGTTATCCGGATGCTCAAGTCGATGCATTGATCGTTCTGCTACGGCAGTTACGGCATGACCTGCCGTCACTGCACTTCATCGCCGGCCACGATGACTTGGACCGCGAATCCGTGCCTGCCAGCGATGATCGGAACCGGCAAGTACGGCGAAAACGCGATCCAGGCCCTCTGTTTCCCTGGGATCGCGTCGAACGCGGCGCTCCCCTGATTCGACTTCCATCCGCACCAGAGTTCGGCGACCCAGCGGTATGACCTTGGTCGGATCATTACATCGACACAACGCCCGTTATAATTTTCGGCACTTTTCCCGCATCCGGATGAACCACCTTGTCTGCAACCAACGGCCCCATCGTCGCTGAACTGATCGATCTACTGGCACTGGAACGGTTGGAAGACAATCTGTTCCGTGGACAGAGCCGCGATATCGGCACCAAGTACGTATTCGGAGGACAAGTATTGGGTCAAGCCCTCTCGGCCGCACAACATACCGTGAACGACGATCGTCAAGTTCATTCGCTGCATGCCTACTTCTTACGCGCCGGCGACATCAACCACCCTATCGTCTATGAGGTCAATCGTTCCCGCGACGGCAGCAGCTTCAGCGTGCGCCGCGTCACCGCCATCCAGCATGGCCGAGTCATTTTCTTCTGCGCGGTCTCGTTCCAACGGCACGAAGCGGCTTTCGAACACCAAATGCCGATGCCGGAAGTGCCGATGCCGGAAGAGGTACCGGTACATTCCAAGGTTTCCACCGATGTACTGAACACGTTGCCCTCCAAGATTCAACGCTGGCTCGACCGTGGCGGTCCATTCGAGTTTCGTCCTATCTATCCGCGCAACGAATTGCATCCCGCCAAGCTTCCTCCTTATCAGCAGATATGGTTCCGCTTGCGGGAGAAAATCGAAGATTCTCCGAAAAAACACCAAGCCATGCTGGCGTACGCTTCGGATTTCCATTTATTGGGCACCGCGACGTTTCCTCATGGCATCAGCTACACCGCACCCAACGTACAGATGGCATCGCTCGACCATGCTTTATGGTTTCACCGGCCATTTCGGGTGGACGATTGGCTGTTGTATTCGCTGGACAGCCCTAGCAGCCAAAACGCGCGAGGACTCGCACGCGGCCATATCTTCGACCGCAATGGCGGCTTGGTGGCCAGTTCTGTGCAGGAAGGCCTGATCCGGATGGTCCCCGATACGGACAGCGCCAATCTGGTACATGGCTGAGCCCGTCTTATGCGACGCGTATTCACCAGTCAGCGGTTGGAAACCGTGGAGGGCGTCGCAAAACTATTGCAGGATGCCGGTATCGAAGTGCACATCAGGAACGCTCGTTCCTACCACAGCCGGCGCGGCGGTCAGTTCAGTTACGCCACACCTTCCGCACCCGGCCGGCAACCCGCCGTCTGGGTTCGGAAACCCGAGGATCAACCGCGTGCACGCACGCTGTTGCGTGAGGCCGGATTGTTGGCAACCACGCGTACCGGCTTAAGTTCCCAGCCAGCCGGCATCGATGAGTTCCAGTCCCGATTCGATGGAAATCGCACGAGCATTCGCTGGACCTGGTACCTGCGCGCCATTCTTCTGGCCGTCGCCACCGCTGCGGCAGTACTGATATGGTTGCGTCATCCGCGCCCGTCCCCCACGCCAGCGACGGATGCACCAACGGTCGACACAGCTTCCGAAATCCGCGTCAGAATATCGCCCCTGCCTCCCGACTCTCCTTAGTCTCACGGCGAACCCGGTACTTTCCTGCTCCCGGTATCCGGCGCGGCTCTCTTGGTCCGCGCCGGATGGACTTCCTTTTCATCACCTGTTGGAAAATACAGCCCTGCCGTTCTCCTATTTGCTCATCCTCTCGGACCGTCAGCGTCCTCTGCCGCCTCTCCTGTTACCATCTCCTCGTGGCTCGATCATGATGATTTCCTCCATCTGGAGAAATCCATCCTTGTTCACATCCAGAGCATCGAAGTTCCGATAAAGTCGCGGATGATCCTTGACTTCGTCACGGCTCAGTCTGCCATCCTTGTTTACATCCAAGATCGTAAACAGTTCGGTGCGGCGGGTATCGCGCCGCTGCTGCATATCCTCGAAACGCTTTTCCATTGCCGCCTGATATTCGGAACGGCTCAATACGCCATCTTTGTTGGTATCGGCACGATCAAACCATTCGTCCTGACGCTGCTTGGC
>JAITWM010000092.1 GCA_031285265.1 Lysobacteraceae bacterium | reverse complement strand
CAGTCAAGAAGGTGGCGGCCAAGAAGCCTGCGATTAAGAAACCTGCGGCCAAGAAGCCTGCGGCGAAAAAAGCTGTGGCTAAAAAGCCGGCCAAGAAGAAACCGGCCAAGAAGAAGCCGGCTCCGGTTACATTGCCGATGACTCCGACGCCGTTGATTTGACGTCGATACCGTGGGAGTCCTGACGGATTTTGGATTCCCATTTGCATGGAGCAGGCATGGTGGCGGTGTGGTTTGAAGTGAAGATTCGCCGAAACCGTGCAATATTCCGCTCACCCATATCAGAGCGGCGACTTTAGAAAAATATCCCGATTATCGATATACGGCCTCCTTCCCGAGCTCAGCGGGAAGGAGGTTATTTCGTTGTGTGAACGCTCGCTAGTTTGTTCGGCCAGCTGGAATCTCGCGGTACTCAAATACAGGTTTCGCCGTCTATCCGTGACGGTGATCGACGTGTGCGGGTAGCGCAACGACGCACGATGGAACATTGTCCGCCCGAGGGGATGGAAAGCGGTACTCCACGTGGCATCTATCTGGGCGATGCCGTGGCATTTACCGATGAGGCGCCCCCGGTATTCTGATCGATTGCCGGTGCAGAGTTGCTGTTTTCGACAAAGATGGAATCGCTGCCCAGCGTCGTATCCACGTCCAGCCAGCGCTGCGGCGGCAGGCCGAGCGCACGATCGATGACGGTTGGCAGCAATCCGGTCGGCACGTTGCTTTCGCTATTCCAAAGAATAGCGACGCCGAGATCGCGTTCGGGTAATAGAGCTACCATGCCGCGATAGCCTTGGACTGCGCCTGCATGAAACAGCAATTGGCGGCCGGCATAATCGAATACGCGCCAACCAAGCGCATAGCTAGCCGATCCTATGCGCTCGCGGCGCCAACCGGAGCGCATTTCTCCTGGGGTGGCGATGATGGGTGCGTGCAGGGTGGCCAGCAGCGGTGCCGGAAGCACATCAGGACGATGCCCGGTTTGCGCAAGCAGCCATTGCGCCATATCGCTGGCGCTGGCGTTGACGCCGGCTGCCGGCGGCAAGCGGTAATAAGTGGGTTTGGGCGCTACTGAGACCCAGCCGTCGCGGGTACGGACATGAGGTCGAGCCCAGGCGATACTGCTTTCGATCCCGGATAACCCGAGACTAGCATCGTTCATTCCGAGCGGTTTGAAAATGCGGCGTTGCATCTCCTGTTCGTAGAACTTGCCGGAAGCGGCAAATATCACATCGCCGATCAGACTGAAGGCGACATTCTGATAGGCGTAACACTCTCCTGGTGAGCAACGCAGGGGGGCGGATGCCAGTTTTTGGGTGGCATCGACATAGCTGGCATTGGCCTCGATGTCGCGGTCGTAAGCGTTATAAGACCTGAGACCGACCCGATGGCTGAGCAGATCGGCCACGGTCAGATGCCGGGTCGCCACGGGGTCGCTGAGATTGAAACTGGGGACATAGTCAACGACTTTGCTATCCCAGCGCAGATTGCCGTCATTGATCAGTACGCCGGTCAGCGTGCCGGCGAAGGCTTTAGACAGCGATGCCAGACGGAATACCGTATGCGCATCGACCGGTTGCGGCATGTTGACGTCGGTGATGCCATAACCACGCGCGCTGAGTACCCGGCCATTTTGTACGACCACCATCGCCAGGCCCGGTACGCGCTGTCCATACGTCAGCTGCTCGGCCATCGATTCGAGCGCGGCAATATCGAAACCTTGTGCAAGCGGCAGCGGATCGGAGCCATGAAACGTGGTCCGGTACGGCATCGGTTGTGTCGGTGAGACCGGATGGAAGGAGGTTCCAGGTGCCTCGAGCGCAGGTGTCTGCGCCGTAAAGGATAGGACCGTTGCAGATAGGACAGCGACCGACCCGGTCCGAATCCACCATCCCGAACGGTATCCGCGCTTTTTTGTCATGGCGGTAACCCCTGTATGCTTACACTCTTGAGAGTGATTCTATCGCTCGTTTTCAAAAATGCACAAATGGAGAAAGTGTAGATGTTGGCTATGATACTGACCGCGTTGTTGCTTTTGGTGATCGTTGTAGTGATTGGTGTTGTCGTATGGGGCATCACGACGTATAACGGTCTGGTAGCGACCCGCAATACGTTCAGGAACGCATTTGCACAGATCGATGTGCAGTTGCAACGGCGTTTCGATTTGATTCCCAACCTGGTCGAGACTGTCAAGCGCTATATGAGTCATGAGCGTGAAACGCTTGAGGCCGTCGTCGCTGCGCGCTCGGCAGCGCAATCGGGATTGGCGGCGGCCAAGGCCAATCCGGGCGATCCAAGCGCCATGGCACAGTTGGCCGCGTCGCAGGGGCAATTGAATGGTGTCCTGGGACGGCTGCTGGCAGTGGCAGAAGCCTATCCCGATCTGAAGGCGAATCAGAACATGATGCAGTTGAGCGAAGAGTTGACCAGTACCGAAAACAAGGTGGCTTTCGCACGGCAAGCATTCAACGATGCAGTGATGGTTTACAACACCAAGTGCGAAATATTTCCATCGAGTCTGATTGCTCGGAATTTTGGTTTCAATGTCGCGTCGTTATTGGAAATCCCGGCCGAGAAACAGGAGCAGGTGCGGGAGGCGCCAAAAGTACAATTCTGAAGCCGGCGCGACAGCGGTGATGGGACTATTCGGGCAATGGTGAGTCGGCGGCTCTATAGAAGTGCCGGTATCGATGAATGATTCCATCCGAAGTGGAAAAAGGGAGAGGGCTTCGGCGATGAATTTTTTTGAACATCAGGCTAAGGCGCGGCGCGTTTCGTTGCGGCTGTCGATTTTGTTTGCGCTGGCGGTGCTGGGTATCGTGATCGCGGTGAATATCGCGATCGTGCTGCTGTTGGGGCTGAATGGAAGCAAGAATCTGACGATGATGCTGGTATGGGGAACGTTGCTGACGCTGTCGATCATCGGCGGCGCATCGTTGTACCGGATTTCGTCGTTGCGCGGCGGCGGCGCAGTGGTGGCGGAGCAAATGGGCGGGGTAGAGGTGCCTGAGAATACACGCGACTTCGCCCTGCGCCGATTGCGCAATGTGGTCGAGGAAATCGCGATCGCATCGGGAGTGCCGGTTCCGAGGCTGTATGTGCTCGAGAACGAACCCGGCATCAATGCGTTCGCGGCGGGATATTCTCCCGCCGATGCTGCGGTGGCGGTGACGCGCGGCGCGTTGGATCAGCTCAATCGCGAGGAGCTGCAGGGCGTGATCGCGCACGAATTCAGTCATATTCTGAATGGCGACATGCGTCTGAATGTTCGTCTGATCGGCGTTCTGTTCGGCATCATGGTGCTCAGTATCGTCGCCCGGTATCTGTTGCAGGCGGGAGGAAGAGGGCGCGGCAAGGATCGTGGCTTGTTGCTATTGGTCGCTTTGGCGGTGATGGTCATCGGCTATGTCGGTGTCCTGTTCGGGCGGATCATCAAAGCCGGAATCAGCCGTCAACGGGAGCTTTTGGCTGACGCTTCGGCAGTGCAGTTCACCCGGCAAACGAGCGGCCTGGCGGGGGCGCTGAAAAAAATCGCCGGGGTTCCGACAGGGGCGCAATTGACCAATCAAGCAGGAGCGGAGGAAGTCAGCCATATGCTGTTCGGGCAGGGATTGTCGTTGTCGAGCATGTTTTCGACGCATCCGCCCATACTGAAACGAATCCAGGAACTGGAGCCGGGATTCAATGCGCGCGCACTGGAAACCTTGCGAATGCGCTGGGCAGCGGCGCCGCCCAACGGCTACCAGGAAGATGTCGCAATGGGGTTGGTCGATGGCGCATCTTCCCTATCGGCATCCGGACCACCATCGCTGTCTGCCGCGGCAGCTCGTACGCACGCTTCGACCGTGCCGCCGCCGTTGCCGGTGACGAATGTGACGCTGACTCCGGATACAGTGACCGGCCGGATCGGTGCGCTGGATGGCGATGCTTACCGGCATGCGCATAACTTGATCGGGCATTTATCGCCGGAGTTGCGGGAGTTGGCGTATCGTGGCGATGATGCCATGCCGTTATTGCTGGCTCTGCTGCTGGATGATCGTACTGCGATTTCCGACGGACAGCTTTCCGAAGTCGCTATGTGCTTGGGCGCGCAAGTCGCTGAGCGGACCCGTATATTGCATGAGAAAGACATCGTCCGTTTACATCCGATGCAACGATTGCCGCTGGCGGCGTTGACCTTTCCCGCTTTGCGGCGGCAGCCCAAGCCGCAGCTTGAGGTATTTCTGCAAACCATCGATGCACTGGCACATATCGATGGTGAAATATCACTGTTCGAGTACTGTTTGTCGCAGTTGTTGCAGACCCAGGTTCGCGAGGTGCTGCACCCTACGCGTTACACGCAGTTCGGCCGCAATAAACCGGGCAATGTGAAACGGGAGTTCGCTACGTTGCTGGCGGTTGTGGCGCAAGCGGGGCATGCCGATCCCGCCGAGGCGCAGCGCGCCTATTTGGCTGGATGGAATCATGTGTTGACGCGCGATCACATGCCTTATCAACCGCCCGCCGATGGCGTGCGCGCATTGGACGAGGTGTGGGAACCGCTGAATGCACTCAATCCGCTGGCCAAGCAGGTTTTGTTGGAAGCATTGGTCAGCGTGGTGAGCCATGATCAGCGTGTCAGCGTGGAGGAGGCGGAACTGTTGCGTACGATTTGTGGAGTGCTGCATTGTCCTTTGCCGGCATTGTTGGAGCAGCGTGATACGAGTGTTTGAGAACAGGGTGCGCTGAACGGATTTCTGACGGTATGACGAGTGATCGGGTGGAGAGGCGGGAAAATGATTCTGCACCTGATGATGAGCGCATTGCCGTACGGTCTTACTTGAATTCCGGCTGTTTTTTGGTTGCGCCGGACGGGGAATACATGCTGACATGCCGTTGTCGCTTATCTGAAGCATGACGAACATGCCATCGTATTCCTGGCCCCCGGTGAAATCGCTGACCCCATCAGAACGCGCGCCGCTGGGCTGGGCATTGTTGTATTTTTTCTGTCTGTTGACCGGGTATTACGTATTGCGTCCGGTACGCGATGCCATGGGGGCTTCGGACGATATGTTTGCGGTATTTCCGCAGGCACTGGTCGATTGGGCATCCGGCGTTGGTATCGGATTGCAGGAGTTCACGTTACAGGTGCTGTTTACCGCCACGTTCGGTTGCATGCTGTTGTTGCAGCCGATTTATGGCGCTCTGGCGGCGCGTCTTCCGCGGCGGATTTTCTTGCCGGTGGTGTATCTGGTGTTCATCGTGTGTCTGTTGGGTTTCTTCCTGGGGTTTGATCGCAGACTTCCAGGGCGAGGCGCTCTGTTTTTTGTTTGGACCGCGGTTTTCAACCTGTTCGCGGTTTCGGTCTTCTGGAGTTACATGGCCGATGTTTTCGATAACGAAAGCGCCAAGAAAGTCTATGGCTATATCGGCGCCGGCGGGACCGCGGGAGCATTGCTGGGTCCGATCATCACCCGGACTCTGGTCGAGGAGATCGGTGTCGGCAATCTACTGTTGGTGTCGGCAGGATTCCTGAGCGTTTGCCTGCTATGCATTGTCCGATTACGGCCTTGGGCACAAGCGCGGGAACGTAGGCGACGGCGTGACGGCGATATCGGCGATCGAGCGATGGGCGGTTCGATACTGGCCGGCCTACGGTTGATCGCCCGTGATCCGCTGCTGCGTGCATTGGCGGTCCTGATGCTGTTCGGCGTCGGCTGCGGAACATTGTTGTACAACGAACAGGCCGCGATCGTGAGACGATTTTTTATCGATGATATGGCGCGCACGGTGTATTACGCGAATATCGACCTGGCAGTGAACTCCGTGGCGATCCTGGTGCAGGTGTTGCTGACGCGTGCTTTACTGAAGCGTTTCGGCATCGCGCCGTTGATCGTGGCTCCGGCGCTTGCGATCCTGCTCGGATTCGCCGTGTTGTCCGCTTCGCCGTTTCCGTTATTCGTGGCGGTGGTACAGGTGGCAATGCGGGCCGGGGAGTTTTCCCTGGCCAAGCCCGCACGCGAGACCATCTATACGCGTGTGAGCCGGGAGGCACGCTATAAAGCCAAGGCAGCGATCGATACCGTGGTTTATCGGGGCGGTGATTTGTTTTTTGTCTGGCTTCACAAGGCGTTGTCCGTCTTCGGATCCAGAGCGGTCTTTCTGGCAGGGGTTGCTGTTGCGGTCGGTATGACGTTCAGTGCTTGGCAAGTGATTCGAGGGCAACGCAGGCTACCCGGGGATGAGCAGGTCTTCCCTACGGCGGACGCCGATATCGATGGGCCGCGCATCGATTCGTGATAGTGACGCTTATCGCCATACCCGCCCTCGCAACGGGAGAAATCCACCGTCGTCGTGCGAATCATGCCGGCGCGTCCGAATAGATGAGCCGATTTTTTCCTGCTGGGTCATTCTGCCATCTGCACGGATGCGATGCCGTCGTATGGCCGGTGATTGTACGATTCGGGAACGAATGCCTGCTTGACGGATGAGCCGTATCTCGGTGGTATCGGCTGGGAGATTCAGTGCATCGATCGCGAAATTTCGGTGTGCAGGCAGTTCAATGGCAGGAGGCGGGCGCATGACCGCGAGAACGCATCGGTTCCACGCATATCGATCAGAGTGGTTCTCTGGTTGATACGGCGCAGAGCTGCTTCTGGCGGGATTATGTTCACTGAGCAATCCCGATAGCGATTTGGCGGGTCAGATCATTGACCACGCCCTCTGCGGATCAGTTGGAGACAGTGGCGTATCCTGCTTCCTGCCACGCCAGGAAGCCGCCCGCCAGCGATTGTATATGTTCGAATCCCATCCGTTTTAAACTCAGTGCTGCCAAGGCCGAGCGCCCGCCGGTCTGGCAATATACCGCGATCGGACATTGCCTTCCGGCATTCAAGGCGGGATGGGATTCGATACGAAATTCCAGGACGCCTCGCGGTATGTTGATCGCACCCGGCAAGTGACCGGCGGCATATTCTTCAGGTTCACGGACATCGATCAAAACCAGGGCGCTCTTATCGAGGCCGGTCAATGCCTTTACGCTGATTTCGGCGATGCTTGTCTTGGCTTCGGCGACGAGGTCGTTGGCGGTGCGTGTCATGGAATGCCCTTCGTATTACGAATTTCCAATGTAGTGGCTGAATAGAGTTCATGCAACCGCAGGGAGGATATGCGAATGCCCGGGATATCCAGTGTGAAAATGGCGGCTACTATCGGCATGAGAAGCTATTGGCCGAATTCATCGGTTTTACGACGAGGCCGTCATGAGCGAATCCCAACCCTTCAGTGTCACCGTGCAGCAGGAGTCGGATTATGTTTTTCGAGTCATCTTCGACGAGACGACGGCTCCTGACTTGATTACCGATGCCATGCTTTCTCCGGGACCAGCGGCCGGGCCCAATCCGACACGGATGCTGGCCGCGGCCGTAGGCAACTGTCTTATCGCCAGCCTGTTGTTTGCGCTGCAAAAGTTCAAGAATCAGCCGGGACCGTTGACGCTCAAGGCAATGGTCGAGATGGGCAGGAACGAACAGGGACGCCTGCGCGTTGCGCATATTCATACCGATATCCGCCTGGCCGGGAGAGCGGGGCAATATCAGCATCTGGAACGTCTATTGGAGCAGTTCGAAGATTTCTGCGTTGTCACTCAAAGCGTGCGTGATGGTGTCGAGATATCCGTCGATGTGCATGATGCCGATGGCGTGCTGTTGCATCATTCCGGACAGAATTGAGTACGTCCGAAGCGAAGGCGGGCCCCGATCGATTCACTTTCTATGATGGAAGATCCGACTGCGGGAAAGCGCCGGCGGCGGGAAAGCCCGCCGGCGATCTCGTGCTGGTGAATGCGGCATTTTCAATGCCGGGAACGCCGGCGTGACGTATCGAGTCGACCAACAGCCAATTCGTCGGAGTCGAAGTCGTCGACCGTTATGGCATCGAGCGTCATTTCGCGCAATTCGATCAGCAGCCGGTATTCGTCATCGGTAAGCACGCCTTTGCTCAGGGCTTCCTGTAATTGCGTGGAGTAGTCCAATGCCTCGATTTCACGGTTCTTCAGTGCTTTGAGGAATTTGCGTTCCACCGGTTCGGCCAGTACGGTCTTGGCTAAATAGCCGTTGATGCGTCCGGCCGGATTGTTTTCACAGGGCGTGGTGAAAGTGCCGGCGCCCATCCGGTCGCGCGCTTCTCCTGGCGTCATCAGCAATGAGGCGACACGGCGGCTGAGCCGGTCGCCCGGTGCTTCGGCGCGGCGGCCCAGCGGGAAGATCAAGACCCACAGCAACCAGCCGACGGGGCGAATCGGAAAATTCCGCAGTGCGCCGGACAGCGCGGTTTCGATCTTGTGCATGCCGTCGTGAAAGGCCCAGGCCAGAAATGGGCGGTCGCATTCGGGAGCGCCTTCATCATGAAAACGCTTGAGCATGGCACTGGCGATATACAACTGGCTCAGTACGTCGCCGAGCCGGCCCGACAAGGATTCCTTCAACTTCAGCTTGCCGCCCAGCAGCAGCATCGAGACATCGGTCATCAGAGCCAAGTTGGCGGAGTAGCGGTCGAGCTTGCGGAAGAAGCGGCGCGTGTAATGATCGCCGGGCGCTCCGCCGATTTTGGATGCAGTCAGACCGAACCATAGCGAACGCACCGCGTTGGACAGCCCATAACGGATATGCCCGAACAGACAGGGATCGAACTCGTCCACGCCATCCCTCCGGTCGGGGTTCTGTGCGGCCTTCATCTCGTTGAGCACCCAGGGATGACAAAGGATTGCGCCCTGGCCGAAGATCAACAGGCTCCGGGTCATGATGTTGGCGCCTTCCACGGTGATGCTGATGGGCGCAGCTTGCCAGGCGCGGCCGGCGAAATTGCGCGGTCCAAGCACGATGCCCTTGCCGCCGATTACGTCCATGACATCGGCGACCATTTCGCGGCCCAGGGTGGTGCAATGATATTTGGCGATGGCCGAGGGTACTGCTGGCTTGTCGCCGCGATCGACCGCTGCCGCGGTCGCTTGCGATAGGGCGCTGATCGTATATGCCTTGCCGCCGATTCTGGCCAGCGCTTCTTCCACGCCCTCGAAACGCCCGATGGAAAGGCCGAATTGCTTGCGGATGCGCGCGTAGGCGCCGGTGGTTACTGCGCCGATCTTGGCACTTCCGCTGGCGGTGGAAGGCAAGGTGATCGAGCGGCCGATGGCCAGACATTCGGTCAGCATCTGCCAGCCTTTACCGGCGTATTCCTCGCCGCCGATCAGTTGACTGAGCGGAATGAATATTTCTTTGCCGCGCACCGGACCGTTCTGGAATGGTGAATTCAAAGGCAGATGCCGGCGTCCGACCTCGATGCCGGGCGTATCGCGCGGTATCAACGCCAAGGTAATACCGATGTCCTTCTCGTCGCCGAGCAGGCCCTCGGGGTCGTGCATGCGGAATGCCAAGCCGATCAACGTGGATACCGGCGCCAGGGTGATATAGCGCTTGTCGAAGGTGAGTTTGATACCGACCACTTGCGCTCCGTTCCATTCACCCGTGCAGACGATGCCGTAGTCGGGGATCGAGGTCGCATCGGAACCAGCGAATGGTCCGGTCAGCGCGAAACAGGGTATTTCTTCGCCAGCGGCTAGACGCGGCAGATAGTATTCCTTCTGCTCTTTGGTGCCGTAGTGCATCAGTAATTCACCCGGCCCCAGCGAGTTGGGTACGCCGACGGTCGAGCTGAGTACGGCCGAAATCGAGGACAGTTTCTGTATGACCTTGTGGTGCGCCAGCGCCGAGAAACCCAGCCCGCCGTATTCCTTTGGGATGATCATGCCGAAGAATTTGTGCTTCTTGACGAAGTCCCATATTTCCGGAGGCAAGTCGGCGCGTACATGAGTGATTTCCCAGTCATTGGTCATCTTGCACAATTCTTCGACCGGCCCCTCCAGGAAAGCGCGCTCTTCGGCGGTCAATTCCGGTTTGGGCAAGGAGAACAATTTTTTCCAGTCCGGATCTCCGGAAAAGAACTCGCCCTCGAAGCCGACTGATCCACTCTCCAGTGCGATCCGCTCGGTTTGCGACAACGGCGGCAGCAGTTTACGGAACGTGTCCAGCAACGGAGCCGTGATATAGGGTTTGCGAATCGACGGCAGCAATAGCGGGATTGCGATCAATGCCGTGACGAATAGTAAGAGCAGCGTCGCAACGCCGCTTGCCCCCAGCAACCAGGACGTCACCAGCGCGACGGCCTCGAGAGCCACCCATAGCGATAGCCGCAACCGGTGGTAAGCAGCGAACAATCCCGCCAGCAGGAATACAAGAATGGATACGACGATGCTCATATGGGCTTACTCCGGAATTGATCCAGGTGACTTGGGGAGGTAACGAGGGGGATGTCCAGGCAGCGACAGACAGGCCAGATATTCCAACACGGCGGCAGTGAATGCGTCATTATCGTCGCCGGCGACCATATGGGTGGCTTGGGGAAGATGGATATGCTGTGCGTGCGGCGCCAGGGATTTGAACTCATCGGTGGTGCGTTCGGATATCAACTCGCTGCGACCACCGCTGATCAGCAACAGTGGACTGCGTACTTTCCTGGCAGCTTCGGCGAGTGCGTCCTGTTGGCCGCCGCTGTTGCGCGCCAGTTCGTCGATCAAGCGGGGATCCCAGTGCCAGCGCCAGCGTCCATCTTCGCCCTGGCGCAACAGAGAACGCAGTGATTGCGGAGACTTACGCTCGCGGCGATGCGGTAGATAGGCGGCGATGATGTCAGCGGCGTGTTCCAGAGAATCGAAACCTTCCGGAAATGCGCTCATGAAGGCGAGGATGCGCTCCAAACCGCTGCTCTCCCAGCGAGGCGTGACATCGACCAGCACGATGGCGCGGAACAGGCCTGGCCAGCGCGCTTCGGCCATCAGTCCGATCAGGCCGCCCATCGAAGCGCCAACCAGAACCGGCGCCGCCGCGAGGTTTCCGGTGAGTACGATCGTGTCGTCGATCAACTGGTCCCAGGAATAGGGTGTGCCGGAAGGATTGCGATCGGATTCGCCATGACCGCGCGCGTCGAAAGCCAAGTTGGGATAGCCGTGCCGCGCCAACGCCGAGCCGCTGGCCGTCCAGGCGCGATGAGTCTGTCCGAAACCATGCGCAAACAACACTTGAATCGCGTCGGTGGTATTCGGAATCCGGATTTCGCTTGCCGCCAGCGTCAGATCGGCAGTCTGCAATCGCAAGGGACGCGATTCCGGCATGGAAGACAGAGGGGATTGATCCATACTTAATGGTATGGTTTAGTGCCGGGCAGCGTCAATGCGACTAAAGGTGACTTCGCTGAAGAGGCAGACGCCATGCTCGACTCCTGAATCCGTGACAAGGTGATTTGAGAGCGCGGACGACCGGTTCGGACCGGAAAATGGATGCATCAATCAGGCCCGTCAGTGCATGGATCATTTCTGGCGACAAGCCTGCGTCAGGTATGTTTAAATTTCGGCATGACGACATTAACTGCCCCTACCGAGTCTTCCGAAAAACCCATGGCTTTATCCAAGCGGCAACCGCGGCTGAGCGCTTCCGACTGGGCGCAAGCGGCGTTGGATGTCATCGCCGAACAAGGTGTTGCCGCTATCGCGGTCGAACCATTGGCGCGCCGGTTGAAGGTGACCAAGGGGAGTTTTTATTGGCATTTTCCGTCGCGCGATGCCTTGTTGCAGGCGGCGCTGGAGTGTTGGGAGACACTGGAGCAGGAACGTATATTCGGCGGCATCGAACAAATGCCGGATCCGCGCGAGCGACTGCGGACGCTGTTCCAAATCGTCGGACAGGAGGCCAAGCCCCATATCATTTACGGCGAGCTGCTCAGAGTGTCGAATCATCCGATCGTGCAGCCGGTGATCGATAGGGTTTCGCAGCGGCGGCAGGCTTTTCTGACGACCGCATACCGCGAGGTCGGATTCAGTGATATCGAGGCGGCGTATAGAGCGCGTTTGACCTATTCGGCCTATGTGGGTTTTTTACAATTGTCGTTTCAACTACGGCAGCAACCGAAGCTGACTCACGAAGAATTCGACGCCTATCTCGAACACGTCACCGCGACGTTGATTCCGAAGTAGGTTGCTGACGCGGTGTCGAACGTCGTCTTGGCGGCGGTGTAAGGATTGATTTGATGATTCACGTCATCGGCGGCTGGAGGGGGATGTTTTTCGCGCATTTTCGAGAATGACTGCGCATGAGCATGCGAGGATTCGGATCGAACGGCCGGATGACGGTCGGCGTCATGATGCTTTGCTGGTCAGCGCATAGTGCCTGCGTACGAGTTGAGTGGGGCTTGTGCCGTGACGGACGGCATTCGGCGCAATCTGTAGGCATCGATGCCGATTACGAACCGAATGCCGCGAATGCGGACCGGGTCAGGTTCTCCGAAGCGCCGGTGGTACAGACGATATTGTCTTCTATGCGAATGCCCCCATAGGCGCGGAATGCTTCGATTCGGCTCCAATTCACGCTATCGGCGTACGGCCCCTGCCTCAATTCGTTCAACAACAAGTCGATGAAATAAAGACCGGGTTCAATCGTGACCACCATGCCTGGCTCCAGCGTCCGGGTCATGCGCAGGAATGGATGACCGTCCGGGCGAGGGATCGTACCGCCTTGATCGTTGGCGGCGAACCCGGCGACATCGTGAACCTGCAGTCCCAGCAAATGACCGATGCCGTGCGGGAAAAATACAGAGCTGACGCCGGTTTCCAAAGCCGCCCCGGGCGACGCCTCGAGTATTCCGAAATCTTTCAACACGCCAGCCAGCGCCAGATGCGCGTCGAGATGCAGTTGCCGGTAGTCCAGGCCGTTGCGCACGGCTTGTCCTAGTGCGATCTGGACGGTATCGACCGCGTCGATCATCGCTTGAAATTCGTTATCGATGTCCGCGGCATAGGTGCGGGTGATGTCGCTGGCGTAGCCATAGCGATCGGCGCCGGCATCGATCAGAAAGCTGTGTGCTTGCGAGGACGCATCGCGGTCGAGCCGGGTGTAATGCAGTATGGCGCCATGGGCATTGAGGGCGACAATATTCCGATAGGGCGCTTCGACGGCATCCTGTCCGGTGGCCGTGCAATAAGCCATATGGATATCGAATTCGCTGCCGCCACCGCGGAAAGCGCGTTCGGCGGCGTGGTGGCCGCGTGCCGCGATATGCTGAGCCTCGCGCATGAGGACAAGCTCATAGGAAGTCTTATAGGCGCGGTGGTAATGCAGGTATTCCAGTGCCGGAATTGGATTGTTCGGGCGATAGTTTTCCGGGATGCCGTGCGCTTCTCCGAGGATGGCGCAACGCGCGACATTGCGTGGCAGTAATGGCAATGCTTCTTCCGGCTTACGGATGATATGAATGTCGACATGGTTTACCCACCATCCCTGCGGCGCTTGCGGGACGGCGTGCCAGTAATCGAAAGGTTGCAGGTAGATGACTTGAGGGCGCCGTCCCGGCGTGTAAAGCAGCCAGCTATCCGGTACTTGGGTCAATGGCAGCCAATGCTTGAAGTGCGGATTGACCGCATAGGGGTAATCGCGATCATCGAAGACGTGATAATGCGGTGATCCGCTAGGAATCAGCAGGTGATCGCAGGCACTGCGAATGAGCGCTTCATCGGCGCGCCGACACAGGATCGCCAAGTGTTCGGCGTACAGAGCATTGAAATCGGGCGCCGTCATCGAATTTGGTCCTCGGTGAGGATGGGGAGGCAAGTAGTGTGCCGCAAGCATCGCATGAGCGCTGTAAGGCGGCGGTATTTGACGCCGTCCATCCGGTTGCTGGCTATTGCAGCAATGTGGTTCGTTGAATGCTCCCGGTGCGTGCAGCGCGCCCGTGCTTGAGCATGGATGACGTGGTTGTGCTTATTCCTGCGTTTCTACCCAGCGACGAATTTGATCGCGCTGTTCATCGGAGATGGTCAGAAAACGGAATCCCGATTGACGTTGTCCCGATGCATTGGCTTGTCCCTGCCAAAGCAGGTGGACGCCGACATTGATCGGTGTGCCGGTGTCATGTCCATTGAGGTAGAAGCGCAATTGATACAACGCATCTTTGCGCAAGTCGGCGTGGCTGAGCAGCATCATGCCACTTTCCGACAAGTCGGCCAGAAAGCCGATGACTTGAGTGGTCATGACATCGACGACGGAGATGTTGTCGTGAACTGGCTGGCGGGACGAACGGCGCGCGATCTGCATTATGCATCGACCTCCGAGAGTGTAGTCGGTGTGTTGACGCCGGTCAGATTGCGTAATGTGCGCAATGTCGCCTGCCAAGCGCGGTCGATCAGACGGCTCTTGTCCTCAGTGACGACCCTGGCTTGGTCGCGCGCCATCAAGCGGGCGACGTGGTCGAGCGACTGTTCTACTATTCGTTGTCCGCGCTGATTGATGAATAACGTATTGCCCGTCAGCGGGCTGTACCAGGACAGCCGTTGGCGGCGGACGTCGCCTTGCTGGTTGAGGACGAATTCGAACCATGTGCCGAATGGCAGTGTGATCAACTGTTCGTAGCAAGCCTGCTCTTTTGAATTGCGTGGCGGCAAAACGGTTTTTTTGGTTTCGGTGCCGCTGTCGGCTTGAGCACGCGATTTCAGGCGTGTCTCCAATTCCGTCTCCGCGGCAGGCTCCGATTCCGCGGCGCTGGAAAGGTGACGAGCGATCGAACTGGCTTCGGCGCCATGATAGCCGACCTGCGTGAGCGCCGCTTCAATCCGCTGTTGAAGGTTGGGATCGGTGAGCGGGGCTTCGGAAAAAATGGTATCGACGATGCTTGCAGTGGTCTGTTCGCATTCACGCCATGCTTCCGAGTCCGTGCCTTGGCGCAACAAGGTCAATGTCAAGACATCGGTCCATGCCAGATTCAGCAGCATTTGGACGAATTGCGGCGGCTCCCGTCCGTCGAGCTGGCTTTGGATCACTTCGGCGGCGCGGCGCCGGGCGAGTTCCAACCGGTCGCGTCCGCGCGCGGCTTCGACCTGACGGCGCTCGCTCAGTTCCGCGCGGTGGATCTGTGAACGGTAATGCTTTTGTATCTCGCGATTGGCCCGGTCGAATGTCCGCTCGTCGCCATCGTATTCCTTGACGACTTGATCGACGGCATTCTCCAGTTTCTTTACCAGTTGCGGATCGGCATCGCCGTCGGAAAGCCAGGTCGCGCCGGATTCGGCGACCGAGTTCAGCAACTCGCGTGCAGGGTGCTGATCGCGGACGAAAAAGGTTTCGTCGGAAATAGCCACGCGCGCCACCGGCACTTGCAAGCGGACCAACAGGTCCTGTGCGGGTGCGTCGCGCCGGACTTCACGCCCGATCTCGTTGTACAACATGCCAAGCAGTTCGAATGTGTCGTTCTGCTCCTGCGGGATGATGGCTTCCTGGCCGTGTTTTTCGCGGATTTGCTTCAGTGCCGCCTCGCGGACATCCTCCAACGTGCGGCGCAACTGCCCCGGGGAGGGTGGAGACGGCGGCAATGGCTGCAATGTACTCAATACGTCCAGCATGGTATTGGGCGGCAGAATGAATCCGCGCACCGGCGAGGTATCGGAGTCATTGTTTGGCCGCGCCGGCTGATTGATGTTTTTTGCGGAACTGGCCACATGTTCCGGGGTGACGCCGTGCCGCTGGGACAGCATCCCCCGCAGTGTTTCAAAAGCAGCATTTTGCTGGCTGCGTGCGGTATTGGTGCCGTTTCCGCCGTTTCCATTGATTTCGGGGGCCGCCGCTTTGGCCGGTCCGCCTATTCCCAGCGTATTGAGCAGCTCGTTACTCCAGGAAGAGCCGCTGGATTGCCCCGACCAGCCCGTCATCGGGTGTGGAACGGATTTATTCTTGTTGGATTTTTCCTCAAGAGGTTGCGACGGATTGCGCCGGCGATAAGGTTGATAGACCAAACCGGGGAGTACGCCATTATCGGCAAGCAGCGTATTCAACTGATCGGCCAATTCGCCGTATTGGCTCAGCGTCTGACTCTCGAACATCCGATAGAGCAATAATTGTGAATTAAGATTCATTTGCAACGCTTCACCTGCGTCGCTCAGGATCTGGCACAGCACATAAGGACCAACCGGCAACTGTTCGTTGTCGAAAGCGGGCGCGGCGGCCAGGACGCCGAAGCGCTGACATAGCAGTAGAAGCGCATTGTTATGGCGGATGCTTTCGCGGCGCGCGATTTCGTTCAGGACCAGATGACGATCCAGGTCGGTGTTGTCGACCAGTGCCAGTGTTTGAAAATGAATGGGCTCGGCGGAAGCACCGATCTTGGATTTCTCCAGCGTGCTGGCGCTGCGAATACGCGCCAACGCGTGTTCCAGGCCTGCCAGGTAACGGGGGATCAGATCGGAGCGGTGGCGGCGCAGCAGTTGCAACTCGACGAATTGATCGGTCTGGTGCTGGCTGCTATGCGAACGCTCCGCTTGTTGAAACAGCTGCTGCTCCAATTCATTCAGCGTCGCGGTCAGCGATGCGCTCAAACTTTGCGCCGCCAATGCATTGACTGCCTGGAGAATATGCCGGACGCGCTGCGGCAACTGCGCCGTGGCAAGCGTCATATTGGCTGTGTTCGGTGATGTCGGGTCAGCGGGCACGGGCATCCGGAATCTGATTCTGGTAGCGGTTAGCTTCTACCATGATCGCATATTGTCAAACAAATTCAGTCAATTATTAGAGACGGGCAAGGAACCATTGAACAGGCCAATGACATCGTTGGCAAAACGCAGTCCGTGTTCAGTAGGCGCCACTCGTTCCTCGGCGGTGGTCAACCAGCCGCGCGCGTATGCCACTGCCAGGGCCGGTGCGATGGCCGATCGTGAGACGCCGGTTCGTTGCTCGAAATGACGTAGATCGAAGCCTTCGTGCAGACGCAAGGCGTTGAGCATGAATTCGAACGGACGATCCATCGTAGCGACATATTCATCGCTGTGAATGCCTTTTTCTTTCCCTGCGTGGGTCAGATACGCCGCCGGATGCCGGACTTTGCAGCGGCGCAGTACGGACTGCTCCGCGCCTAACGTCAATTTTCCGTGCGCCCCCGCACCGATGCCGAGATAGTCGCCGAATCGCCAATAGTTGAGGTTGTGTCTGCATTGGCGGTCCGGACGGGCATAAGCGCTGATTTCATAATGGATATAGCCCATGTCGGCCAGCATGCGCTGGCAATGCTCTTGCATATCCCAGGCCGAATCTTCATCGGGGAGCCCCTCCGGCGGTTGAGCGGAGAACCGTGTGTTCGGTTCCAGTGTCAACTGGTAATGACTGATATGGGCCGGAGACAGAGCGAAGGCATGAGCCAGATCCGCCTCGGCCATCGACAGGGTCTGGCCAGGCAGCGCGTACATCAGATCGAGATTGATATTGTCAAAACCCGCGTCCTGGGCATGTTTTACAGCGTATTCAGCTTCGTTGCCGTCGTGGATACGGCCCAGGCGCTGCAAGCAGCCATTGTCGAAGGTCTGAATGCCGATGCTCATGCGATTGATGCCGGCCGCCAGGTAGCGGTCGAAACGGGCATGTTCGGCGGTACCTGGATTGGTTTCCAGTGTGATTTCGATTGCCGGTGCGAAGCGCAATCTCCGGCTGGCCGCCTGTAGGAAGCGGTCGAGCATTTCTGGAGGAAACAGACTGGGGGTGCCGCCACCGAAAAACACGCTGTGGATCGGACGTTCCAATACAAATTGGGAATCGAATTCAAGATCCCTAATCAAGGCATCGATGTAATCATCGAAAGGAAGCCCACCGCGCGCTACATACGAGTTGAAATCGCAATACGGACATTTGCGCAGGCACCAGGGCAAATGTACGTAAAGCGACAACGGCGGTGGAATCAGTATCGGCGCGGACATTGCGAGGTAACGGCCGAAACAGCGTGGAAGGACTACATCGTTCCCAAGTTGTTTTTCAAGGTAATCAGCGCGCGTGCGCGATGGCTGAGGTGGTTTTTCAGCTCCGGCTGCATTTCCGCGGCAGTCAGGCTATGGTCCGGATCAAGAAAGACCGGGTCGTAACCGAAACCGCCCTGGCCGCGGGGAGCTTCCAGGATACTGCCATACCATTGGCCTTCCGCGATCAGGGGTTGCGGATCATCGGCATGCCGCAGCAGTACCAGCACGCAATAAAAGCGTGCAGTGCGTTCAGCTTCCGGGATTCCGTCGAGGACGCGCAACAACTTGGCGTTGTTGGCAGTGTCGTCGCCGTGTTTGCCTGCGTAGTTGGCGGAATACAGTCCCGGAGCGCCGTTCAGTACGTCCACGCATAGTCCGGAGTCGTCGGCCAGTGCCGGGAGGCCCGAATGGCGCGCGGCGTGACGTGCCTTGATCAACGCGTTCTCGACGAAAGTAGCGCCTGTTTCCTCGACATTGCTGATGCCGAAATCCGATTGCGCCAACACCTCGAGACCGGTATCGGCGAGTAGGGCGCGCAGTTCTGCGAGTTTGCCGGAGTTGTTGCTGGCAAGAACCAATTTCATGTCAACCTCATGTCAGTCAGTACGAGAATGCGAATGGCAACAAGATCGAAAGTCATTGCGATAACGCTGCATCTTGCAGTGTAAACAGTTCTTTGATGCCTTGTTGCGCCAGGGTCAACAGCGCGTCCAGTTCATCGCGACGAAAGGCATGGCCTTCCGCCGTTCCCTGTAATTCGATGAACGCACCGCCGTCATTCATCACGATGTTCATATCGGTGTCGCAGTTGCTGTCCTCGGCGTAGTCCAGATCCAGCACCGGTACGCCGTGGTAGATTCCGACCGATACTGCGGCGACGGCGCCGAAAATCGGATTCTTGGTCAATTCTTTGCGTGCCAGCAACCAGCGCACCGCATCGGTCAGGGCAACATAGGCACCGGTGATGGCTGCGGTGCGCGTACCGCCATCGGCTTGCAGAACGTCACAATCGAGAGTGATGGTGCGTTCGCCCAAAGCGGTGCGGTCCACGCAGGCGCGCAAGGCGCGGCCGATCAGCCGCTGGATTTCCAGTGTGCGTCCGCCTTGTTTGCCGCGTGCCGCTTCGCGGTCGTTGCGGCTGTGGGTGGCGCGCGGCAACATGCCGTATTCCGCGGTGACCCAGCCCTCTCCTTTGCCACGAAGAAACGCCGGCACCTTGTTGTCGATGCTGGCGTTGCATAGGACTCGGGTGTCGCCGAAGCTGATCAGCACCGAGCCCTCGGCGTGACGGACGTAGCCGCGTTCGATATGGATTTCACGAAGCTGGTCGGGCCGGCGGCCGCTGGGACGAACAACGGGCATGAAAAAATCCAGTAGATCGGGAATCCACTAGGTTACCATTCCTGCTGTTTCATTCGGAACCGAGCCGACCATGATCCGGAGCATGACTGCTTTTGCTGGCTGCGAGCGAGCTGCCGACTGGGGGACGCTGAGCGGCGAGTTGCGTTCGATCAATCACCGTTTTCTGGAACTCGGTATTCACCTCCCGGACGAACTGCGCACGTTGGAACCGGCGCTGCGCGAGCGCATCGCGTCGCGCGTCGCGCGCGGTAAACTGGATTTGACCATACGGCGGCGGGCCGTCGCGAACGCGGCCGCATTGGCCGTGGACGAGGATTACCTGGCGCGGCTCGATGAACTGGCGGCGCGCATGCGCGCCCGGTTTCCCGGGATGGCCGTCGAATTTACCCGGTTGTTGCAATTGCCGGGCGTGCTGCGGGTGTCCGAAGTCGATGCAGCGACATTGCAGAGCGAATCCCTGGCGTTGCTGGACAGTTTGTTGGACGACCTGTTGGCCGCCCGCAGCCGGGAGGGAGACAAGCTGGCGGCGGCGATCGCCGAGCGAGTCGATGCGATCGCCCGGATTGCGGCCGAGGTGCGAACGATGATTCCGGCGATTCGTGAGGGGCAGCGGGCGAAATTGACGGCGCGTCTGGCGGATCTTCCATACCCGGTCGAGCCGGGGCGGATGGAACAGGAGCTTGCGCTATGGTTGCAGAAACTTGACGTCGATGAGGAACTGGACCGCTTGGATAGCCATATCCAGGAAACCCGGAGGATTCTACGGCAGCCGCAACCGGCAGGGCGGCGGTTGGATTTTCTTTTGCAGGAATTCCACCGCGAAGCCAATACATTGGGCTCGAAATCGGTCGATGCACGGACTTCCGCAGCGGCGGTCGAATTGAAAGTGCTGATCGATCAGGTTCGTGAACAGGTACAGAACATCGAATGAAATCGCGAGGAACCCTCTTTATCGTTGCTGCACCTTCCGGTGCGGGGAAAAGCAGCATCGTCAACGCGGTGCGCAGGCTGGATTCTCGGGTCGATTTGTCGGTCTCGTTCACTTCACGCGCGCCTCGTCCCGGGGAAAGAGACGGAGAGCATTATCATTTCGTCGATGAGGAAGCATTCCGGCGCATGATCGATGCGGGCGATTTCTTCGAATACGCGCGCGTGCATGGTGATTGGAAAGGTACCGCGCGGCAGTCGGTGGAGCCGCAGTTGCTGGCGGGCCGGGATGTTCTGCTGGAGATCGACTGGCAGGGCGCTCGGCAGGTCCGGGCCAGGATTCCCGACGCGGTCAGTATTTTCATTCTGCCGCCGTCGCGCGGGGATCTGGCCTCGCGTATGCGTCATCGCGGGCAGGATAGTGAAGCGGTGATCGAACGGCGGCTTGCCGCCGCGACCGAAGAGATGTCGCATTACGATGAATTCGACTACATCATCATCAACGAATGTTTCGAGACGGCGGTGGATGAAATGCGTGCCATTTTCACCGCCAGCCGTTTGCGCCGTGCGTGGCAGCAGGTCCGTTACGGGGATTTGATCGCGGCCTTGCTGGAAGAAGACGGGCGGTAACTATGGGCGGCGATAGTCATGAGCCGCCGGTAACTTGTCTTTCTATTTCATTATGAGATAAGCTTTACTGCTTTCATTTTGAATCCAGCAAGCGGCCTGTTGCCGCCGGGAATCCGCAATGGCTCGTATCACCGTCGAAGACTGCCTGAAAGTCGTCAATAATCGTTTCGAACTGGTTGTCATGGCCGCCAAGCGTGCGCGCCAACTGTCCAATGGCGTGCAGTCGACCATCGACAATGCCGAAGGCGATGACAAACCGACGGTATTGGCGTTGCGGGAGATCGCGGCGCGTACCATTAACAATGCGCTGATCGATGAAGTTGAGAAGGCGGAACGAGAGCGAGCCGAGCGCGAAGCGCTGGAATGGGCCGCCGCCGAGGTCGTCGCCGATGACGATTTGTCCAAGGGCGATGATTGACCGGTCGAGGATTGAACAATGACGACGGCATCAGGATGGCCGCAAAAGAGTGGATTTTGGACCGGCCTGCGGAATGCGGGCCGTTTTCGTTGGTCGTCATCAATGATGTTGGTCGTGTTCAATGCTGGTTGAAAGTGGTCTACTGACAATCGGTATTGATTTTTGAATTGATTCGTTCTGGTGTTGCTGTGCAGATACGGGGGATACATCACGCTCGGATGCCGATGCAGGACGGCGTGCCTGTTTCGGTGGATGATTCGATGGACAGGAAGCGTCACATGAGATGGGGCCTGTCCGTCTGGTTGTCAGGCGCGGTGCTGCTGGTCGGAGCGTTGCTGTTTTTGTCCGGGGCGATCTTCCGGCAACCTTTGGCAGAGTGGCTGTGGCCGGAGACGCGGATCCAGCGTTTGCTGGACGAGGGCGAGCAGGCATTGCAACAGGGACATCTGAGCGGAGCCGATGGTAGCGGGGCGCGGCAGAAGTTTGAAGCGGCGCAGGCGCTGGACTCCGATCGCATCGAAGCACGCAAAGGATTGGCCCGTGTAGGGCAGGCGGCGTTGGTGCAGGCGCGTCTGTCGATGGACGAGCGTCGTTACGAACGTGCGCACGAGGCGTTGGCGTTGGCGCGCGCACTACAGGTTCCGCGTGCCGATGCCGACCGGATCGCCGTTGCGTTGCGCGAACGCGAAGCGGGTGAGGCCGGGATTGGATCATTGTTGCAGCAGGCCGGTTCCGCTTTACGGGAAGGGAGGCTGGATGGCGATGCCGCTGCCGCGCTGCCGTTGTATCAGCGCATTTTGGGTTACCGTCCCGGGCTTACCGAAGCACTGGAAGGGCGGGAGGACGCGTTGTCGATCTTGTTGCAGCAGGCCCGAGAATCGTTGCATGCGGGCGATTTGCAGCGGGCTGCCGCATTGATCGAGCGAGCGCATCATTACGATGCCGGACATATTGAACTTCCGGAGGCGCGCGCTGCGTTTGCGCAGTTCGTTGAACGGCAATTGCGGGAGGCCGATGCACGCAAACGTCGCGGTCGTTTGGATACCGCCGCGGAGCTATATCGGGAAATATGGTCGGTTACCACCGATGCACGCGCGCAGCAAGGGCTCGAACTGCTGGCCGGAGAATATGCGCGGCGGGCAAGGAATCGTGCGGCCAATTTCCGTTTCGATGAAGCCGATGCGGCGCTGCGGAGCGCCCGGGAATTGTTCCCTTCATCGCCGGTCGTCGTTCAGGCGGCGGGCGATGTGGAGCGATTACGGCGGTCGCAAGCACATTTGAGTGCGCCTTTATCGTCACGGGAACGGCAACGTCTGCAAGTCCTGTTGAAGGAAGCGGCCGAAGCCGAAGCGCGCGGAGAATGGTTGCTGCCTCCCGGCGGCAGCGTCTACGACAAATTGCGCGCCGCGCAGGCATTGGCTCCAGGGAATGCCGAGGTGAGCGCGGCAAATGTCCGCTTCCAACGTGCAGTACGCGATTGTTTCGAACGTGAATTGCGCAGCAATCGTATTCGCCGCGCTCAAGGATGCTACGACGCTTGGCGTGTCATGGCGGCCAACGATCCGGCGTTGCAGGAAGCGCGAATGCGGTTGGCGCAACGCTGGGTGGCGATCGGTGACGAGCGATTGGGGGCAGGTGAAATCGTGACGGCGGTGCAGGCATTGCACGAGGCGCGCAACCTGGATGCCAGTGTGGCCGGATTGGAGGATCTTGCGACACGAGTCAGGCAGGCACAGACGGGCAATCAATGAATTCGTTCCGGTCCCATATCATTCGCCGAGTCGCTCGAAGGCGGCCGGATAGAGAGGCATCGTCGTTGAAGCACGGCTGATGACGGTGCGAGTGCCGGAAGGCGTTAGAATCGCCACTTCTGTTTGTTTCTGAATTTGTCCGCGCTGAACGGATGCGATCGCGGCATCTCCGATTTTCCCCCACTGCCGTCTTTTGATCGATGTCCATATTCGTTACCGGCGCCACCAGTCAAATCGGGCATTTCCTGCTCCCCCGTCTGCGGGAAAAAGGTTTCTCGGTCGTTGCGCTGAGCCGCCGCATGCAAGAAACGGACAACGTTGGCGTGCGTTGGCTGGCGGGTGAATTGCCGCACTCGCCGCCGCTATCCGATCTGCCCTTGCCGTTGCAGGCAATCGTCAGTTTCGGACCGCTGCAAGGACTGGCGGAATGGTTGAGCCGGGCATCGGCGGCGCCGGCGCCGAGGTTGATCGCTACCAGTTCGATGAGCGTATTGAGCAAGCGCGCTTCGACGGTACAGTCGGAACGGCGATTGGTGCAGCAATTGGCCGATGGCGAGGCCGAGGTCATCGTACAGTGCGAGCGTTTGCGTATGGCCTGGACTTTATTACGTCCGACGTTGATCTACGGCGCGGGTCTGGACAAGAGCCTGACGCCGATTGCCCAAAGAGCGGTGCGCTGGCGTGTCTTCCCATTACCGGCGGGTGACGGGATGCGGCAGCCGGTACACGCGGACGATTTGGCTACGGCGGTTCTGAGGTGCCTGGAAAATGAAGATTCATACGGAAAAACACTTTCGATAGGCGGCGGCGAGCGTCTGCCGGCAGCGGAAATGTTCTCGCGTGTCCGTGGCTGTCTGCCGGTCTGGACATTGCCGGTGACACTGGGAATGCCGGTATTGCGATTACTGTCGGCGTTGTTGCCGTTCGCGCGCGGTCCCGTGTCGCGCCTGCGTTCGGATTTGATCGCGGACAATACCGAAATTGGTCGGATTCTTGGCATTCGTCCGCGCGAGTTCCGTCCGGATGCCAGCATGTTCGGATTGTCCGGCGGAGTACAGCATGTGGAATCGCACGAGGAATGAGTGGCATATGATCGGGTGGTCGGAAGCGATGAGCGCAGCGGCGGATTCCGAGTCTTTCATGCGGGAATGCGAATGCGATGAATAGCGCGATGCGTGTCGACGATGTTTGCGCGGTCATCGTCGCGTATCGTCCGGAATTGGCTTTGTTGCGGGAAGTGGTGGCGTGTGTCGTCGGCCAGGTCGGTCGTCTGCTGATTTTCGACAATGCCAGCATGGACATGAGCGTGGATTACGACGGGTATCTGTCGGAGGTTGGCGACGGATATGTGACGGTGTTGCGTTCGGAGGAGAATGTCGGTCTCGGCGCGGCGATCAATCATGCGGCCCGATTCGCTGCCGAAGCCGGATTCTCGTACCTGTTGATCCTCGATCAAGACAGTCTGCTCGATCCAGATATGGTGCAAACGCTGAGATCGCGGTTGGTCGAGCTACAGGCCGGAATGCCGGTCGCTGCGGTGGGTGCGTGCTTCCGTGATGTCCGTACCGGTGAACAGGCGCCGTTCGTGAAGATCGGATTTCCGCTCAACCGCAAGTTGTATGGCAGTCCAGGAGAGGTGATCGACTGCGATTTTCTGATCAGCTCGGGGTCGTTGATTCCGTTGACCGTGTTGGAGACGGTCGGCGGCATGGATGCGGGTCTGTTCATCGATAACGTCGATCTGGAGTGGTCGTTCCGGGCGAAGTATCACGGCTATCGACTGTATGGGATTTGCGATGCGGGGATGCGGCATCGGATCGGAGACCGTTTGCGCAAGGTGCCGCTGTTGCGGCATCCGGTCGTGGTCCATGGCCCATTGCGGTTGTATTACATGATGCGTAACCGGGTGATTCTGTACCGGCGCCGGGAGACTCCCGGGCGCTGGATCGCACAGGACGTGCCGCGGCTGCTGCTCAAGCTGGTCGGGATGTCGCTGTTCGTGACGCCGAGATTGGAGAATGCGCGCAGGATGTTGCAAGGGCTCTGGCACGGAGTGCGTGGGCGTCTTGGCCGCTACCCGGATTGATGGAGTCGCTTGAACCTCAATACAGGCGCAACGGTGTCTCGACCCGCATCATCGAATGGCTGCAACAACAGTTAGACTGCCGCAGGTTTCACTTGCTATTTCCCTGTGCCGCGCCAACACGATTACGACGATAGCGAAGAGTACGACGATCGAGACGACGGCGTCGCCGGTTCCGGCTGGAGGCGGGCATTGCCTGTGCTCGTGCTGTGCGTTATCGGATTCGGCCTGGGGTTCCTGGTTCCTTACATGTGGTATCTGAACCAGCAGATCAGTGCGCGTTTCGGCACTCTACAATGGCAGATTCCCACGCGTGTTTATGCGCGGCCGTTACAGTTGGAAGTCGGAACGGCCATGGACGCTTCGACGTTGCGGAAAGAGCTGGATGCCGCGGCCTATCTGGAGGACGATCAAGGCGTTCGCCGTGGGAGTTTCAGACGTGAGCAGGGCCGGTTTCTGATTTCCAGCCGCGGTTATATCGATGTCGATGGGCCGGTGGCGCCGCGGCGGATCGAAGTGATGCTGTCAGGCGAGCGAGTGGCTGCGTTGCGCGATCCGGAAACCCGGAGTGCGGTGACGAAGGTCCGGCTCGACCCGGCACGTATTGCCACGTTGTATGGGCAAAGGCAGGAAGAACGGCGCCTGGTGCAGATTGAAGAAGTGCCCGAGTTGCTGGTGACCGGCCTGCAAGCGGTCGAGGACCGCGATTTCAGCCGTCACCATGGCGTCGATTTTCGCGGTGTTCTGCGTGCGCTTTGGGTCATGGCGCGCACTCGCGGCGAAACCATGCAGGGAGGCAGTACATTGACGCAGCAGCTGGCGCGCAGCGGCTTGCTTGGGATCGGTCAGGAGCGCACGGTCTGGCGGAAATTCAACGAAGTTCTATATGCGTTGATTCTCGAAGCGCGCTACGACAAACGCACGATTCTTGAAACCTATCTCAATCAGGTCTATCTGGGACAACGCGGCAGTCAAGCGATACACGGCGTGGCGGCCGGTGCCGAGTTCTGGTTCGGCAGGGATTTGAACTCGCTGGATATCGAGCATGTCGCGCTGTTGATCGGACTGGTGAAAGGGCCATCCCATTACGATCCGCGCCGCTGGCCAGAGCGCGCCAAGGAGCGTCGTGCCATCGCGCTCGGCATGCTGCATGAAACCGGATTGATCGATGACGCGGACTATCGGCGGGCGCTTGCCGCACCGCTGGGCGTGACTCGTACTCCCGGGGTGATCGTCGCCAACCGATTCCCGGCTTATGTCGATCTGGTACGTCGGCAGTTGGCCAACGATTATCCCGAGAGCGCATTGCGCGGAGCCGGCTTGACCGTATTGACCGGCATGTCGCCTTCGGCGCAGTTCTACACGGAAGAAGCGATCACTCAGACGATCGAAGGATTGCAGACCGGCAAACGGCCGCCGCTGCAAGCGAGTGCGATCGTGACGGATGTGCATAACGGCGAAGTGCTGGCGGCGGTGGGCGGCAGCGATGTCGATCTGCCCGGATTCAATCGCGTGATCGATGCGCATCGACCGGTGGGATCGTTGCTCAAGCCGTTCGTCTATTTGCTGGCATTGGCGCAGCCGCAGCGGTATTCATTGGCCAGTTGGGTCGAGGATACGGCGGTATCCGTGCCGTTGACGCGCGGGCGGCATTGGACGCCGTCCAATTCGGATAATCGGAGCCATGGGACGGTGCGCATGGCCGAAGCGCTGGCGCATTCCTACAATCAGGCAACGGTGCGGATCGGTATGGAGCTTGGTCCCGGTCGGTTGTCCGAGCTGATCAAGGCCTTGGCCGGTATCAAGTCCGATGCCAATCCGTCACTGATTCTGGGTTCGACCGATCAGAGCCCGTACGCGATGGCGCAGTTGTATCAGTTTCTCGCATCCGGCGGAGAGATCCAGCCATTGCGCAGCGTGCGCGGCGTTCTCGATCCGGAGGGTAATTTGCTCAAGCGCTACGACAAAGTACCGGCACCGGCGCAGGAAGGCGATTCGATCGCGGCCAATCTGATCAGCATTGCTTTGCAGCAAGTCGTTACCGCCGGCACGGGCCGCCGTTTGTTGCGTGATGGCTTGGGCCGTCTGTCGCCGGCGGGCAAGACCGGCACCAGCAACGATGGTCGTGATAGTTGGTTTGCCGGATACACGGGCGATCATTTGGCGGTTGTCTGGATGGGCAACGATCAGAATGAACAAACCGGCCTGTACGGGGCGACCGGCGCGATGCGGGTCTGGTCGGGGCTGTTCACGCATCTGCCGAGTACCCCGTTGCGGGTAACGAATCCGGGTATCGAGTGGCGATGGATTCAGGGTGGGGGAAATTACAGTACCGATGAGATATGTCCGGGCGCGGAGCGTTTTGCTTTTGTGGCCGGCTTCGTACCGGCATATGAATCCTGTCTGCCGGAGCAGGGAACATTCAACGATTCCGGCGATGAATCGCAGGAAGGCAGCCGTTGGCGCCGCTGGTTGGGAGTGGAACGCGATCCACCACCGGTAACCGAATCCCCCGTACCGTAATGTCCGTTCGTATGAAATCGATATCCCGTTTGCTGCTTGCCGCGTTGACGATGACGTTGGCCGGTTGTCTGGCCGATGCGCCGCCGACCCGTCCGGCGGGTCCATCCGGTCCCTCGCCTCAGCAGCGGATGGCGCAGATCGATGCCGTCGCCGGGATCGACGATACGGAGCTGAATGTCCAGCCTTTGCGCGATCCCGAAGTCGAAGATTTGCGCGAATCGGCCAAGCTCGCGCGCGATCTCGGCAACCTGCGCAAAGCAGCCGACGATTTGAATCAGGCGTTATTGCTTGTCGCCGATGATCCGGCATTGTTGCAGGAGCGTGCGGAAATCGCTCTGTTGCAACGGGAATACACGCGTGCGGAAACGCTTTCCTTGCGCGCCGTCGAGTTGGGGTCGCAGACTGGACCATTGTGCCGCCGGCATTGGGCGACGGTCGAGCAATCGCGCTTGGCGCGCGGCGATACGGAGAATGCCGCCTCGGCGCATGCGATGATCGAAAACTGTACGGTGCCCGGCGTACTGCGGATGTAACGGGAGACGATTCTCCCCATGCGGGGCCTGCAAACGGCGCATGAAAACGGAAGCCGGCCGCCGGCACCGCAACGGCATAGGCGTCCGTGCGGCGTCAATCGCCGGTTATCAGCCTTTTCATGCGGCGGATGTCGTCGCTGACCATCGTGGATTTGGATTTCTCGATCAGCAGGTTCTTTCCGGTCATGATGTATGACGGGAGGATTCGAATTCTTCCGCAATGGAATTCTTCGGCGCGAAGCTTATAGGTGGAACCGGCGGGAATGGCGTTCTTCCCGGTCTTTTTCTTGGCGATGCCATTGAAGGATTTCTTCGCGACGTCTCCCATCAACGCGATGACGGCCAGATTGGGAAACAGATCGAGTTCCCATTCCAGGATCGATGCATGTTGCTGGATGATCTGGCGTTCGATGTCATAGCCGGTCTTCGGCGTTTTTACGGCATTGGTCAGGTAAATGCCCATTTTCAGGATGTCCCCGATCTCCGTGATGGGGATGCCGGCGTTGCGGAACAACCGGATGGCGCTTTCCATATAGGCGGATACGGAGCGATTGCCATAGAAATCGTCGTTCGGATCGGGTGGGACGACTTCATTGATCATGACCGCTTTGACCTTGCTTGGATCGAGGACGATCTTGGGCAGCCGGAGATCCTGGCCCGCCAAACGAGGTTGATCGCGCAGACGTTGCCGCAAATGGTTTTCGATATTGAGCTTCATTGCATTCTTTCCGGCGGAATAACGCGAACGCCGTGGAGCATACCCGATCATTCCCATAGCGGTCGGGCATGTGCCGATGACGATGTCGTCGTCGGCGCAATGGTGTGATGTGGCGGGTGTTCGGGAGGGAATCGGCGTTGCGCGTCGGAACGGCTCTCTGCATCGGAGCGTCTCCGTCCGCATGAGCGGACTCCGGCACGGGCCAGTCGGGCCGATGCTTCGGAACGGAATGATCGAAGGCGAGGAGCCGTTGCCGTTGCACGTTCCTGGCGACGATCATCGTGGTGCCTGCAGGGCGCCGTGATGGAAGGAAATTCGCCCTTGTCGGCAGGCAGGCGCAGGAGCGCGATCGTTTGACAAGACTGTATTCTGCGGATGTCATGACGGGAAACGATGACACCCGCAGAAGATATCGGTTTTTGCGGAGCGAGCCTCTGTGACGCGCTGCAATCGGAAGGTGATTACAAGCCTTCGGTCTTCATCGCAGCGATCACTCCCGGGTCCGCCAGCATGCTTTGAGAGAATCGTTCCAGGTTATCCAGTCCACCCAGATCGACATTCAGGGCTCTGGCCCAGAGCAGGGTGACGAACAGATAAGCGTCGGCGATCGAACGTTTACCGGTCAGCCAATCGCGGCCACGCAGCTGCGTATCGATGCGTTCGTAATATTCGCGAAGCTTGGTGCGGGCCGAGTCCTGGGTTTTGGCAATGACATCCGGATCCTGCAGATACCGGGTGCCGCCGAACAGAGGCCGGTATGCCGGATGGAGATCGGCGTTGATCAGTCCTAACCAGCGGTTGACTTCGGCGCGGCCCTGGGGAGTGCCGTCGCCATTGAGCTGAGCGCCGGGGGCGATTTCGGCGATGTAATGCAAAATGGCGGAATTCTGGGTCAGCGCCCAGTCGCCGTCGATCAATACGGGAACCGAACCGGCCGGGTTGAGTTTGAGATATTCGGGGCTCTTGGTGTTTTCGTGCGATATCACCTGCACTTCGAAAGGCAGCTGGGACCAGTGCAACACGATATGGTCGGCCAGAGAACAGGCACCGGGCATGGTGTAAAGCTTCATCGGTATCTCCGAGGGGAAGATGGAAAGCGGACCCGGGAAGTCTCTGGGTCCGCCAGATTGTCCATAGGTACAATTTCGATCAAAAGACCCTCACTCATGACGAGGGAGGCACGAGCTTTTGCACCTGATAGAACGTGTGATCGCCGATTCTTGCAACTTGGTAGGCATTGCTCCAGCTCGGGTTGGCGATGGCATGAGCGGCGAAATGGCTGGCGCCGGGAACGATCTCTTTACGCTGCCCTCTCGGCAGCGCCCAATTGCGTTCCGCTTCGAAAGCGACCAGAACGGCCTGATTCCAGGCCTCCGTGTGGTTCAGTTTGGTCCTGGGCGATACCAGCGTGGGCGCGAACTGCTTGCGGGCAGTTACGACATCGCACATGGAGTCTCCCCATAAGCCGCTGTCGAGACGACGCAGGGCCACTTCCGCAACGGCCTGTTGGCCGCGCATGGTCTGATCGCGCGCTTCCAGATAAAGGGTTGTGCTCAGACATAGAGAGTCGGCGGCCGGTTGCGGCAGTAACTGCGACAACCAAAGTATCCAAGCCAGTTTCATAGGTTTCTCCTTGCTCCGTCTTTACCGTCGTCTTTCCGCGAATGCATCGTTTCCTTCGTGACCATGATTCTCCTTGGCGAGACAGCGGTTTCGGCGTCATGGGGAGGCGACCTATTTACTGGCCGCCCGTTCGTCAGTCGGGATATCCCGCCGACGTACCCACCAGATATTGGGTGGGGCGCTAAAATCCGGCACAAAATAGGGGCTATTGTTTAAATGTGGGGTGAATAAATGTTTTTGACATTCATCATTTTTTAGTGTAGCGATGTCAGGTCCGTGCTGGCGGTCATAGCGTGACTGCCAGGTGCGTCCCTTGCGCGATGGCGCGTTTGGCGTCGAGTTCGGCGGCGATATCGGCACCGCCGATCAGATGCGCATGAACCCCTGTCTGGAGCAGCGCGGCATGCAAATCCCGGCGGGATTCTTGTCCGGCGCAAATCACGACATGATCGACAGGGAGAACCTGTTCATGGCTTTCGCTGCGGATACGCAGACCCGAATCGTCCATGCCCAAGTATTCGACACCGCCCAACATATGCACCTGTTTGGCCTTCAGTGTGGCCCGATGCACCCATCCGGTGGTTTTCCCAAGCCGCGCGCCGAGTTTTCCCGCGGTCCGTTGCAGCAGCCATATTTCACGTGCCGGTGGTTCGGGCCGTGGCGGCAGCAGGCCGCCACGCGTTTCGAAATCGGGGTCGACCCCCCATTCGGCCATCCAGCGCGTTTTGTCCAGCGAAGGCGAGGGCCCATCGTGGACCAGGTATTCGGCGAGATCGAAACCGATGCCGCCGGCACCGATGATCGCTACGCGTGCGCCGATCCGTTTTTTGCCGTTCAATACTTCCGGATACCCGGTCACTTTGGGATGATCGGCTCCGGGGAATCCAACCTGACGCGGTACCACGCCGGTCGCCAGGACCACTTCGTCGAAGCCTTGCAAGGATTCCGGTCTGGCGGGTGTCGAGAGTCTCACTTGCACGCCGGTTTCCAGTAGCCGGTGACCGAAATAGCGCAATGTTTCGTGGAATTCCTCTTTACCGGGGATGCGCTTGGCCAGGTTGAATTGTCCGCCGATTTCAGCGTCGGCCTCGAATAGCGTGACGTGATGACCGCGCGCGGCGGCAACGGTAGCGCAGGCCAACCCGGCCGGACCGGCGCCGACGACGGCGATACGTTTGACGGTATCGGTCTTCAGGTAGTTCAACGTGGTTTCGGCACAGGCGCGCGGGTTGACCAGACAACTGGCGATCTTGTTGCTGAATACATGGTCCAGGCAAGCCTGATTGCAGGTGATACAGGTATTGATCGATTCGGGACGGCCGTTTCGCGCTTTTTCGACCCAATCCGGATCGGCGAGCAGCGGCCGTGCCAGCGATACCATATCGGCACCGCCCTCGGCCAGGAGACGTTCAGCGACATCCGGCATGTTGATGCGATTGGTGGCGATCAGCGGAATCGAAACATGCGGTCTGAGTTTTGCGACAAGACCGGCGAATGCCGCCCGCGGCACGGAAGCGGCGATGGTCGGTATCCGGGCTTCATGCCAGCCGATACCGGCATTGATCATCGTCGCGCCGGCGGCTTCGATGGCCTGGGCCTGTGTGACGATTTCTTGCCAATCGCTGCCGTTTTCGACCAGATCCACGAGCGAGAGCCGAAAGATTACGATGAAGTCGGTGCCGCAGGCGGAACGGATGCCGCGCATGATCTCCACGGCCAGGCGCATACGGCCTTCCGCCGTTCCGCCCCAGCCATCGTTGCGGTGATTGGTGCGCGGAGCGAGAAACTCGTTGATCAGATAGCCTTCCGAGCCCATGATCTCGACGCCGTCGTAACCGGCATCGCGCGCCAAAGCAGCTGCGGCGGCATAAGCGGCGATGGTTCTCTTTATGCCTCGCTCGGACAACGTGCGGGGCGTGAAGGGGTTGACCGGCGCTCTCAGCCGGGAAGGGGCCACGCTCAGTGGATGGTAGGCATAGCGACCGGCATGCAAGAGTTGCAGGCAGATCTTGCCGCCGTGAGCATGTACGGCGGCAGGGATTTTCTTGTGCGATGTCGCCTCCCAACGCCATGACAGTTTGCTGCCGAATGGTTTCAGCCAGCCAACGATGTTCGGGGAAAAACCACCGGTTACGATCAGACCGACGCCTCCGGCGGCGCGTTCGGCGAAATAAGCGGCCAGTCGAGGAAAGTTGCGGGCACGATCCTCCAGTCCGGTGTGCATCGACCCCATCAGCACACGGTTGCGGATACGGGTAAAACCTAGATCCAGCGGTGTGAACAGGTGCGGGTAGAGCAATGTGGAGTCGGGAGCGACGGTGAACGGCATGGTCGGATATAGACTTCAAAGTATGGCAGGGTGCCGCGAATTTTTACCCGCGACAAGTGCGCAATCGGCCCGGCCGCCGCCGCTCGGTGCGTTCGCTGTGACGGCTTCATGCTGCTACTTCGCAATGACCAGCCTAAATACGGCCGGGAAGTGTCGTCCGTACCGGTTCCGTTACGGCCAGCCCGCCAGCACCAATTTTCCGATGACGCTGCCTGTTTCCAGGCAGCGATGCGCTTCGCGCAGGTTGGCGGCATTGATCGGTCCCAGTATTTCCCGCAACGTCGTGCGCAATTTGCCGGCATCGACCAGTTCGGCAGCCCGATTGAGCAGATGGTGTTGCTCGATCATGTCCGCTGTACGGAAACGTGGCCGGGCGAACATGAATTCCCAGTGGATACCAATGCATTTGGCTTTGTACGGATCGCCGATGTGCAAAGGCGTGCGCGGTTCCACGATCAGGCCGACATGGCCTTCGGGTGCGATGATATCGCCGATCACGCTCCAGTATGCATCGGTATCGGCCAAGTTGATGACGGCCTGAACATGCTCGATATCGAGTGCCTTGAGTTGCGCTGCCAGCGGTTGACGATGATTGATGACATGGTGCGCACCCAGCGATTTGACCCATTCGACGGTCTGCGGTCGCGAGGCCGTCGCGATCACAGTGAAGCCGGCGAGCCTGGCGAGTTGGATGGCGATTGAGCCGACGCCGCCGGCGGCGCCGATGATCAACAGATGCTGGCTGCGCCACCCTTGCTCGAAACGGTAGGGCATGCGCGTGAACAACAACTCCCAGGCAGTGATCGCCGTCAACGGCAAGGCGGCGGCTTGCGCGAAGTCCAACGTTTCGGGTTTGCGGCCGACGATGCGTTCGTCAACCAGTTGGTATTCCGCATTGCTGCCGGGACGGGTGATATCGCCAGCGTAGTAGACCTTGTCGCCCGGTTGGAACAGCGTCACCCGATTGCCGACGGCTTCGACCGTGCCGGCGGCGTCATAGCCCAGAACTCGGGGGACAGGCTCCTCTTGTGGCTTGGGTGCGCGGATCTTGGTGTCGACGGGATTGACCGAGACGGCTTCGACGCGAATCAGCAAATCGTGTTCGCCAGGATTTTCCGGCGGAGATAATTCCGTATCGAACAGGGAACCGGGATCGTCTATCGGCAGGTAGCGAGTGAGCGCGACGGCTTTCATGGGGCACCTGGTAGGAAGGATGGGGGATGGCGACCCGATTATCCGTTCGTTCGCCGTGCGATAGTGTCATTGCGCTACAGAGATGACAAACGAATACGCAATGCACAATAGGGGTGACATTTGGCGCCTGGATACTGAATCAAGCGCGGCGGGTTCCGTTCCTGTGGAAACAGAACCGAAGCGATGCGATACGTTCGTTCATACGATAGTACCGAAAGCGAAAGCATCCAATGCCATCCCGCCCATTTCGACGGCACGGTGCAATGGTGTCGCGGCGATCGATTCCCCGCCTGCACCCCAGGCGATGTAGAGAGGATAGAGATGTTCCGCAGTCGGATGATTGCGCCGGGCTTCCGGCAATGATTCCCAGTCCAATGCGCTCTCCAGCGCGCCTTCGGTGAGTTTCTCGCGCAGTGCCGACGTAAATGCGGTTACCCAGGAGAATTCCGGAGCATTGGGATGTTGCCAGTCCAGTGCGCGTAAATTATGGGAAAACCCGCCGGAACCGATGACTAGCACCCCTTCGTCACACAGTGGACGCAATGCCCGGCCAACACGGTAATGCCACTCCGCCGATTGCAAAGGGTTGACCGACAAAGCGACCACGGGGATATCCGCTTGCGGATACATGCGTAGCAAGGGGACCCATACACCATGATCCAGACCGTGATCGGCATCGACGCTGGCCTCCAAGCCTGCGGCCGATAGGGCTTTGGCGGCATGTCTGGCCAAGTCGGGTGATCCTTCCGCTGGATAGCGTATTTGGTACAGCGATTCGGGAAATCCACTGAAATCATGAAGGGTTCGCGGTCGTTGCGCCGCGGTCAACACCGGAGTTGGCGCTATGAAATGCGCGGAAGCGACCAGGATCGCCCGGGGCAGCGGCAGACGGGTGGCGAGCCGCTCCAGGAAAGCCGATGTCGCCGACGGCTCGATGGCCAGCATCGGTGAGCCGTGTGAGATGAATAATGACGGTAACGTAGATGGTGCAGTCATGACGGTGAATATGGGGACGATGCGCGGAACTGGTAATGTCGGCCCTCGCTCAGGCTACCGCTAGCATGGAACGACGGCAGTGGAAAGTAAGCGCAAAGTGCCGATGATGGCCGGATTTCAGGAATTGTGAACAATCTGGCAAAATAGAAGAGTTTTTACTTACCCCCCACTAGAGGCGCTTTCATGAGTCATCACGATATTCGTTCGGCTGCACGTCCCGATCCCGATCAACCCATGGTGGATATCGCCAATTATGTGGCGGATTACCAAATCGATTCGAAGGAAGCCTACGATACGGCACGTTATATGCTGCTGGATTCGTTGGCCTGTGCCATGCTGGCGATGAAATTCCCCGGTTGCGTCAAACACCTGGGCCCCGTGGTTCCCGGCGCGACGATGGCGGGAGGCGTGCGTGTCCCGGGCACCACTAACGAACTGGACCCCGTACAAGGTGCGTTTGCGATCGGTGCGCAGATTCGCTGGCTCGATTTCAATGACACTTGGTTGGCGGCTGAATGGGGACATCCTTCCGACAACCTGGGTACGATCCTGTCGGTGGCGGATTATCTCAGCCGTAAAGCGGTGCGTGAGGGCGGCAAACCATTGACGGTTCGCGATGTGCTGACCTATGCGATCAAGGCGCACGAGATCCAAGGCGTTTATGCATTGCAGAATTCGTTCAACCGGGTCGGGCAGGATCATGTGATCTTGGTGCGCCTGGCCTCGACCGCTGTCGCCACGCAAATGTTGGGCGGCGGTAAGGAGCAGATCGTCAATGCCGTTTCTCATAGCTGGATCGACAACGGCGTGCTGCGTACCTATCGTCATGCGCCGAATACCGGACCGCGCAAGAGCTGGGCTGCCGGTGACGCATGCCGCCGTGCCGTCATTCATGCGCTGAACGCGGTCAATGGTGAAGTGGGCTATCCCAGTGCGTTGAGCGCCAAGACCTGGGGTTTCTACGATGTCGGCTTCAAAGGCAAGGCATTCGAGTTCGAGCGTCCGTTTGGCAGCTATGTAATGGAAAATGTTCTGTTCAAGATCAGTTTCCCCGCCGAGTTCCATGCCCAGACCGCCGTCGAGTGCGCGATGACCCTGCATCCGCAGGTGAAGGACAAGATCGACCAGATCGAGAAAATCGTTATCGAAACCCAGGAAGCCGGCGTTCGCATCATCGACAAGACCGGCCCCTTGGCCAACTATGCCGATCGCGATCACTGCATCCAGTATATGGTGGCCGTTCCGTTGATTTTCGGTCGTTTGACCGCAGACGACTATAACGACGATGTAGCCGCCGATCCGCGTATCGACGCTTTGCGCGATAAAATGGAAGTGAAGGAAAACCCGCAGTACACCAAGGATTATTTCGATCCGGATAAACGCTATATCGGTAATTCAATACAAGTGTTCTTCAAGGACGGCAGCAAAACCGACCGGATTGCGGTCGACTATCCGATCGGACATCGCAAACGTCGCGCGGAAGGGATTCCGGTTCTGATGGCCAAATGTGAAGCTGCGTTGAAAGCGCAGTTGCCCGCATCGCAAGCTGAACGCATTTTGGCGCTTGCAGCCGATCCGGCGAGCCTGGATGCTTTGCCTGTCAATGAATTCATGGATCTGTATGCCATGGGTGGCAAGTAACATCGACGCTGACACCGCAACAGATGTTATGGTACTGTTAACGTTATCTTCACTTTTCCGGGACTAGACTTCCTGGCATCGTGTTCGGATCAGCCGTCTGTAAGATCAACGATACGACCATAAGACTGCTTGATTAGTTCAGAGTATATTTCATCAAGAAACACACAGATTTCGATATCCCCAAAGGAGTTAAAATGAATAAGAAACTTCTCACTGCTACGTTGTTGGGCGGTCTGGCTATGGCACAGGCGGCTTCCGCGCAGCAGTTTGATGATCGTTGGTACCTGACGAGCTCGGTCGGCTTCAATGTCCAGGACAATGATCGCAATACGAACGATGCTCCGTTTGTGACGCTGGGTTTGGGCAAGTTCCTGACCCGTAACTGGTCGTTGGATGGTGAACTGAACTATCAGAATCCTCATTTCGACCACAATAAGGATCTCAATTGGAGCCAGTACGGCATTTCGTTCGATGCGCGTCGTCATTTCGTCCGTGATGGCCGGGGTTGGAATCCCTACCTGCTCTTTGGAGTAGGCTATCAGCGTTCCGAGGAGGAATATGTGGTGCCGCGTCCGGATTCTCCGGCTAAGAATAAGAGAGGCGATGCGGCGGCCAAGGTCGGTGTTGGTTTGCAGGCCACGTTCGAGAGACGTGTAGCGGTCCGTGCGGAAGTCGCTTATCGCGGCGATTTCAACAACAAGAGCGTTACGGCACCCGATGAAAACTGGTTCGGCGATTTGCTTGCTTCGGTAGGCGTTGTCATTCCGCTGGGACCGGCACCGGCCGCTCCGGTTGCACCGCCGCCGCCGCCGCCGAGGCCGCAGCCGCCAAAGGGCCCCTGTGACGATCTCGATATACCGCCGGGTACGCTGGTGGGACCGGATGGCTGCCCAGTCAAGATTTCGATCGATCTGAAGGGTGTCAACTTCGATTTCGACAAGTCGGTATTGCGTCCGGATGCTCTAGTGATCCTGAACGAAGCGATCGAGATTCTGAAGCGTTATCCGGAAATGCGCGTCGAAGTTGCTGGTCACACCGACTCGATCGGTAGCGTGGAGTACAACCAGAAGCTGTCCGAGCGTCGTGCCAGGGCGGTGTATGAGTATCTGGTCAATCGTGGCATTTCGTCCTCGCGTTTGGTCGGACCGGTCGGTTACGGCAAGTCCCGTCCGATTGCACCGAATACCCATCCGGATGGTTCGGATAATCCGGAAGGACGTGCAAAGAACCGTCGTACGGAGTTGAACACGGTCAACTGATCGGTCGAGTTCTCTCTTTAGACCTGTTGTGCAAAGCCCGGCTCGATGCCGGGCTTTGTTTTTGAAAATGATTGAATTACTTGGTTTGTGAGTGGACGATTTTCGGTATTGTCCGGAGTCCGGCATTTTTTCGCTTGAAACAATGCAAGCGCGTGCTTACACTCGAATCATTGCCTTTTCGGGGATGTGCCGGGATGTATCGTATAGTTGCCGCTGGCTTATTCAGTCTGCTTATGGTCGCGTCCGCTGATGCGGCGCAGGATTGTTCAATAAATCCGGTACTTCAGCCTTCGTCGCTGCCGGCGACGGCGCTTTCGCCGGTCGCCTCCGAGCTCCATTCCCGTTCTTCTCAGTTGGGCATGCCGAGTGGCGTGTTGACGCAAAGTCATGATCCGGCGGAGTCTCTGGAGCGGGTATTGTTACGGTTCAGTATCGAGAACTGCCGCAATAACGCGCGGGCATCTGTTCCGGCGCCGACAGCGGGAGCAGTGATCAACCCGAACGATCCTGCTGCGTATAAGCCGCAAACCGAGTATGACAATACTCCTTGGCGTTTCGACATGACGCAAAACGGCAAGCGAATGACTGCCGATGAATTCGACGAGTGGATGAAGGCACGCGGTATCCGGGTGGCACGTGGCCCTGCTGTCATCGACGAAGCCGCTGCTGACTCTTCCGTCGAGGTGAAATAGATACGTTCCCAACCTGATTTCTGTGCGTGTCCGTTATTCAAGTGTGTCCCGGCTTTACGCTGAGCCGAAATATTTGGATGTTCATCGCATGGTTTTCGATAGAATTTATCGATTGAAATGTGTAATCACCTTCAACTGGCGGTTACAATGGCGATGTGTTATTAATTAACGATCATGAACTTTTCCCGTAGCCGCTATTACTTTTGGTATTACGGATTTCCTATGCCGCTGGCGGAGGAAGGGCAGAGTTCGTTCTGAAGATCGTAGAACAGAAAGAATTATCCAAAAAACCGCCAGCGAACCTGGCGGTTTTTTTTCGCTCAGGTTTCGGTGGCTCCACTGATTTAGACATAGGAGAAAACCGTGGCACCTAATACCGACGATTTACGGATACGTAAGATAGACGTGTTGCATACCCCTACGCAGTTGATCGAGGAAATACCTTGCGATGAACGTGCGTCGGAGACCGTGGAGAAAGCGCGTAGTTCGATACAACGAATCCTACAGCAGCAGGATGATCGTTTAATCGTGATCATCGGGCCGTGCTCGATACATGATCGGCAGTCTGCGATCGAATATGCCCGGCGGCTGCGGCCGTTGCGCGATCAGCTGAGCGATAGGCTGGAAGTCGTGATGCGCGTGTATTTCGAGAAACCACGGACTACTGTCGGTTGGAAAGGGCTGATCAATGACCCGGACCTGGATGGCAGTTTCAACATCAACAAAGGGCTGCGCCTGGCGCGTTCATTGCTACAGGAGATCAATCGGATCGGACTGCCGGCCGGTTGTGAATATTTGGATACGACGACGCCTCAGTACATTTCTGATTTCGTGTCCTGGGGAGCGATCGGCGCACGGACAACCGAAAGCCAGATCCATCGGGAAATGGCATCCGGATTGTCCTGTCCGGTCGGATTCAAGAATGGTACGGATGGCAACGTCCGGATTGCCGCCGATGCCGTAATGGCCGCATCGCATCGGCACCATTTTCTGGCAGTGGCAAAGGATGGGCGTTCGGCCATTGCGGCCACGGCGGGGAACCCGGATTGCCATATCATCCTGCGGGGCGGCAAAGAGCCCAATTACGATGCGCCGAATATAGAGGCAGCCAGTCTGATCCTGCACAAAGTAGGCTTGCCGGCGCGGATCATGGTCGATGCCAGCCATGCGAACAGTAACAAAAAACCGGAGGATCAGCCGCGTGTCGTCGATGCCATCGCACAGCGGATCGAAGCAGGCGAGAACCGGATTTTCGGACTGATGGTGGAGAGTCATTTGGTCGGCGGTCGCCAGGAATTGGCGGCAGGGCGGGCTTTGACCTATGGGCAGAGCATCACCGACGGCTGTATCGATTGGGAAACTTCGGTGTCGGTGCTGGAAAGATTGGCAGAGGCAGTGCGGATACAGCGGCGCAATCATGCGGTGGCGGCGTAATGAGCGGTGCGCGGTTCCGGCCGGTGGACCCGGTTTTCGGCAGTGGTTTTCGGATGTTTCCGGCGGTATATCGATAGTGCCGAGATAGGGGGATCGAGTCGGTTCCGAGCGAGTGATCTGATATGTGCCGAGAGTGGATGTACTCCCCTGTTCCGGAGTGTATGCATGAAGACGATCCGTTCGTTGGCTTCGGCCGTGCCCGGAGGTGCCGATGATGTCTGCGCGGCTTTCGAATGTGAGCCGGCGGGATGTTGCCGCGATTACGGATGCTTTTCCACGTGCCACAATCGTTCGACGATAGATCGATGAGACGACCAAACAATGTTGAGAGATATCGGTGAGCGTGCAGTGAATGCGCTGCGGCAGACGGGGCCGCAATATGCACAGCAGTTGGATGATACGGATTTGCTCGCGGTGGTGAAGCGGGTTGCGATCGTCAGCGATTTCGCGATCGATGTCTTGCGCCGGCAGCCGGAATTGCTGCTGCGATTTGCGGGAGGAGATTTGACGCCGTTGCCGTTGCCTGTATTGGCGCCGGAGTCGGCGGCCGAATGGCCTACGCGGATACGGCGTTATCGTACCGCCGAGTCTACGAGGCTGATTTGGCGCGATGTGACGGGCATCGATTCCGTGGATGCGACGCTATCGGAGTGCACGAGGCTGGCGGAGAATTGCCTCGCGGTGGCGTTGACCGCGCTGGAGGGTGAATTCGCGGCCCGCTATGGCGTGGTGAGGGCGGAAGATGGCGCGCCGCAGCGTTTGGTCGTGTTCGGATTGGGAAAGCTTGGCGGCGGCGAGCTCAATTTTTCTTCGGATGTCGATCTCGTCTATGCGTATCCGCGCGACGGCGAATCCGATGGTCCCCGTTCCATGGCGGCGGAAGATTATTTCGCACGTCTGGGACAACGCTTGGCGCGTTTACTGGATGATGTTACGGCGGAGGGATTCAGTCATCGCGTTGACCTGCGTTTGCGTCCGTTCGGTAATGCCGGGCGGATTGCTTGGTCGTTTCTGGCGATGGATCAATACTTTCAGCGCGAGGGGCGCGATTGGGAGCGCTATGCCTGGCTCAAGGCTCGAGCGGTTGCCGGAGATATCGAAGCGGGCGAGGGTTGGTTGCAGACATTGCGGCCGTTCGTCTATCGCCGTTATCTGGATTTCACTGCGTTGGATGGCTTGCGCAGCATGAAAGCTTCGATCGCTGTCGAAGTGGCGCGGCGCGATCTGAGCGACGACATCAAACGCGGACCCGGCGGGATTCGGGAAATCGAATTCCTGGCGCAGAGCCTGCAGTTGATCCGAGGCGGGCGCGAGCCGGCGTTGCGCGAACGGCGCTTGTTGCCGGCATTGCTGGCATTGACCGAAAGCGGGCAGATCGAACCGGAGACGACTGAAGCATTGATCGAAGATTATCGTTTCTTGCGATTGGTCGAAAACAGATTGCAGATGTTGCGCGATGCGCAGACGCAAATGCTGCCGGCAGAGACCTTGGACCGGGAACGAATTGCGCAGGGGTTGGATTATCCGGACTGGGAGGCGTTCCACCAGATACTGGAAATGCGCCGCGAACATGTTTCGACCGAATTCGATGCATTGCTGGTGGTGCGCCAGCATGTCGCCGCTCCGGATGCATTGACCGGATACTGGTCGGGGTTGCCGGAGGGCGGTGATATGGCAGTGTTGGCCGAAGCGGGTTTTGCCGATACCGACACGGCGGATGGCAGCTTGCGCGATTTCGCACGGTCGGCGGGAGTCGCGGCACTGTCCGATAATGCGCGCGCGCGTTTGAATCGGGTGCTGCCCGCGTTGCTGGCATCCGCGGCGCGCTCCAGTCAACCGGATGCGGCGCTCAAGCGCTTGTTGGCGCTGTTGCAGGCCATCTTGCGGCGGACGAGTTATTTGGCGCTCTTGGACGAACAGCCCAGCGCGTTGCGGCGTCTGGTCGATGTCTTGGCGCGTAGCGCGATGCTCGGGGAACAACTGGTGGCTTATCCGGTTCTGTTGGATGAGTTGCTCGATGCCCGGGTATCCGGTCCGATCCCGGATGGTGCGCGGATGCTGGCCGATTGCCGGATGGCATCTGAAGCCGATGATCCCGAAGCGGCATTGCGCGCGCTCAACGAGATTCGGCTGGCACTCAGTTTCCGTATCGGTATGGCGACGCTGGATCGTCGTCAGCCTGTCAGTTCCAGTGCGCGACAATTGGCAAGCCTGGCCGACGCCGTGGTGGAAGTGGTGCTGGATATGGCCGAGGTCGAAGTGGCGGCCGCACACGGGCGGATTCCGGGCGGACGTTTTGCCGTGATCGGTTACGGCAGCCTAGGAGGGCAGGAGTTGGGTTTCGGTTCCGACCTCGATCTAGTGTTTTTGTACGATGCCGACGTATCGCTGATGTCCGATGGCAAGCGGCCGTTGGAGGCATCGCGCTGGTATGCGCGATTGGCGCAGAAAGTCGTGGCGTTGCTGGGGACGGTGACGGGGGCCGGGCGATTGTACGATACCGATGTGCGCCTGCGTCCGGATGGGGCGCAAGGTCTGTTGGTATCGTCTCTGGCCAGTTATGGCGACTATCAACGTCAACGCGCTTGGACCTGGGAGCATCAAGCTCTGGTACGTGCTCGTTCGGTAGCGGGCGATGCGTCGCTGTTGGCGGATTTCGAAGCGATTCGCTGGCAGACATTGACTCAGCACCGTGATGAATCGAAGCTGCGAGAGGATGTCAGCCACATGCGGCAGCGGATGCGGGCCGAACTCGACCGCAGCGATGCGGCGAGATTCGACCTGAAACAAGGGGCAGGTGGCTTGGTGGACCTGGAGTTTTTGTTGCAATACGGGGTCTTGAACCACGCTCCATCACAAACCGCGTTGTTGGAGGCGCGCAATACGCCTGGCATGATCGCCAGTTTGCGCGATTCCGGCTGGCTTGGCGGGGAGGATGCGCAATCGTTGTCGCTCGCACATGCGACCTTGCTGGAAGCAGGGCTGGTATGCGCGCTGGATCGTCGCCCGCGGCTGACACGGGAAACGGCGGGTATCGCGACGGCTCGCCAAGCCATTCTCCATCTGGTTTCGAAATTCGGATTGAATTTCGCCGTGGAAGGTACTGATGGGTGTTGAAAGGGCCGCGATCCGATCATGAGATGTATCGCAGCCATGGCAGGACGCGGGGCCGGATACTGCATCCGTTCCATCGTTTGAAACCAAGCGATTGAACGGAGCATTGTCCGACGATACCCTTACGGCATCGCCGACGGTGATCGACCGTATCAGCGCTTCATGATTTCCAGGCCGGTAGCTTTTTCTTCACCGCGACATTCTTCAATGCAATGTATTTGGGCAGCCCGTCGCGGCCATAAGGCAATGGCGCTTCGCCGCGTATCAGCGGTTCCATGTATTTGCGTGCTGCGGCGGTAATGCCGAAGCCATCTTTGCGTAAAAAGCCCGCCGGCATTTTCTTTTCGTGGTTGGCGACTTTTTCCAGAGGAGCCGCTTCGATCTTCCAGCGGTAAGGGGAATCGGAGCTGCGCACGATCACCGGCATCACCGCATTCTGGCCTTTCAATGCGAATCGCACTGCGGCTTCGCCGACGGCTTGCGCCTGTTCCCAGTCGGTCTTCGAGGCAATATGCCGGGCCGATCGCTGCAGATAATCCGGCAACGTCCAATGTACTTTCAGGTTCAATTCGTCCTTCACGCGGCCGGCCAGATAGGAGGCGACGCCGCCGAGCTGAGTATGTCCGAAGGCATCCTTGCCGGCACCGGCGTCGGCGACGAAACGGCCGTCGGCATAGCGGATGCCTTCGCTGGCGACGACGACGCACCAACCGACTTTGGCTACGACTTTCTTGACTTGTTTCAGAAAAGCCGCTTCGTCATAGGCGCGTTCCGGGAACAGAATGATTTGCGGCGCGTCATCGGCGGATTGTCCGGCCAATCCGGCGGCGGCGGCCAGCCAGCCGGCATGGCGGCCCATGGCTTCGTAGACGAAGACCTTGGTCGAAGTTTCCGCCATCGCCGCTACGTCCAACGCCGCCTCGCGCACGGAGACCACCGTATATTTGGCGGCCGAACCGAAGCCGGGGCAGACATCGGTGACGGCCAAGTCGTTGTCGATGGTTTTGGGGACGCCGATACATGTCAATGGATAATCGAATGCCTGGGCGAGTTGTGACACCTTGAGCGCGGTATCGGCGGAGTCGTTGCCGCCGTTGTAGAGAAAATAGCGGACATCGTGCGCTTTGAAGACCTCCAGCAGGCGTTCGTATTTGGCATGATCGATTTCCAGCGACTTCAGCTTGTAGCGGCAGGAGCCGAACGCGCCGCCCGGAGTGTGCGCCAATGCTTGGATCGCGGATGCGGATTCTTTGCTGGTATCGATCAATTCTTCCCGCAATGCACCGAGGATGCCGTTGCGTGCGGCAAGTACCTTGATTTTGCGCGCACGCGCTTCACGGATCACGCCGGAGGCGGTCGCGTTAATGACGGCGGTGACGCCGCCGGACTGCGCATAGAGCAGGGTGCCTTGAGCCATTCGACTGTTTCCTTATACCTGGGGGGATTTTGAGTGAAACGTTTTTGGGAACGGTGCCCGGATGCGGTAAGCTGCACGCATGAATGCTGCGCCGTGAGAACCGTAAACACAGGAGTCTAACGCTGCGGACGTTCACCGGGTATCTCTATCTTTAAGGAGTCACATCGATGCGACTGGTATTACTGGGGCCGCCGGGTTCGGGCAAAGGCACGCAGGCGGCGCGGCTGCAGAAACATTTCAGGATTCCACATATTTCGACCGGCGATCTGTTGCGGGCGGAAGTGGCGGCGGGAACTCCGTTGGGCTTGAAAGCCAAGGAAGTCATGGACCGTGGCGAACTCGTATCCGATGAGATTCTGCTGGGCATGCTGGAAGCCCGGCTGAGCCAGGAAGATGTCGTCAAAGGCTTCATCCTGGACGGGTATCCGCGTAATTTGGTGCAGGCAGCGGCGCTGGAAGAACTGCTCAACAAGATCAATCAACCGCTGGATGCCGTCGTGCAATTGGAAGTGGACGCCGATTCGCTGAACAAACGCATTGCGATGCGATCGGCGGTTCAGGGACGCACGGACGATAATCCCGACTCGGTGCGCAAACGTCTGGAAGTATTCCGGGAGTCCACCGCACCGGTCAGCGGGTTCTACGAGGCGCGAGGAAAACTGGCGCTGGTGAATGGTATCGGCACGCTGGACAAGGTGACCGACGATATTCAGTCGGCGATAGATTCGGTCAAACCGCCGGAATCGGATTGATCCTTTGCGCAATCCATGGTGGCAATTCCTTCTGTTGCGGGGCTCGCTGCAGGCGTTGCCGCCATCGATGTCGATCGCGTTCGGTTTGTGGTTCGCTACTCTCGTATTGCAGATCGTGATCGAGATCATCTCACCGTTGCCGGCCCGGTTCGGGTATCTGGATGTATTGATCAAAGCCGTGGTCGAAGTCGTGTTGACATGGTCGGTGCTGCGCATGTTCCGCCGTGGCGAAGTGTTTGCACAGCTGTGGCAGGCATCGTCGCTCGGCAATGTGGTCAGACTGATCGCGTTTTCGCCGTTGGCCTGGTTTCTTGCGAAAAAATCCTCATTGCCGCCTGGTGAAGGGATGGCCTTGGCAGTGGCCGTGCTGTCGATCGCATTCTTGCCGCTGTTGTGGATGATTCCGTACTACATTCGAATGTGGAAACAGGGGCTGGACACGCAATCCAACGGACTGGCCAGCGCCATCATGCTGGGTATGGCGCTGGCGGCGATTTTGTTCGACTGGCTGTTTCTAACGCCGGACGATCCGGGTATGCCGTTCCCATGAAGGCCGACTATCTGATCTCGGAGGACGATTACGTCGCGGCGATGCAGCTGCACGCCGGGCGGTCGCCGTGGCTGCTGCTTGCGATCATCGGAGGCACGCTGGCCATTATGCTGGTTTCCACGCAACGATTTCCGCTGACCTTCTGGACGGCGGGCATCTGTCTGATTCTGATGGTCGGTATGCTGGCTTCTCGTCATGTCGTCGTGCCGGAATTCAGACGCCGGCAGTACCGGGCGTCGGAAATGCAGGAGCGGCGTTTTTCCGTGGAGTTGCTTGACGATGGAATTCGTTTTATTTTCCCGGGTGGGGAAAGGCAGGTGCCATGGAGTGCGATATCCCGATGGCGGGAGAATCGCCGCTGTGTTCTGGTGTATCTATCGCCGGACATATTCCAGGTAGTGCCGAAATCGGTAGTGGAAAAAGGGTTCGATATCAAGGCATTGACCGGTGCGTTGATCCGGAATGTAGGATCTGCAACGTGAGCGATACCTTCCGGAGATTTTTCGGTTCGGCGCCGTGATCGGCGCCGGTGATTCATCTGGTGCGGGGAAATGCGTCGAATGGCGGCCGGTCATGCAAGTAATCGGCCTTAAAACGGGAGAGTGACATGAGCGAAAAACCCAAGAGTAAAAAATCCAAGAGCAAGCCGCCGGAAGATCGGCCAGTCGTCGACGCAGCCGCTGGAGAACCGCTGATACCGCCGGAGCAAGCGGCAGGGGAAGAGCCACAATCTTATTCGATCGTATTACGGGTCAGAAGAGTGGTTTACGAGGATGGCTACGTATCGGTACCGGTGGACGATACCATCGTCAAAAGGCGCGAGGATGGCCATTTCGCGGTCAATCCCGACGCGTTCCTCGCCGAGGCGGTACGTATCGCCCAGGACCCGCAGGTGGAATGGATCGTTGAGGAACGTGCGATCGAAGCGCATCCGACACAATGCGTCAAACCGGCCGATCGGCGCGTCGTTGATGGCAGCATGATCAAAAAAAGCGATTGAATGCCGTTTATCTCAAGCACCGCTGCCGGTTTGGCGGCGGTGTACGAGTCGTGTCTTCTCATTCTGCCGAGTAAGAGTAAGGAGTGGAGTGTCGTCCGTAGACGGTGATGATGGGCGTCGGACGGCTGGTTCTTGCGGTGTGGGGTGGACAAGCAACGGCATTTGCGAGATGCGTAGCGAAGCGGCAGCGATAATGCGGCGGGCGTCGTCACTGTATTCGCGCATTTGAGCGGTTGGCCCCGTGCGAGCTAGGGAGTGCAGTGGCTTTGCCTGGGAAATCACGGCTGGCCCGACGGACCGGGAAAAGGCGACAATCCCGTGATGAGCAAATTACATATTCTTGGAATCGCCGGTACGTTCATGGGCGGTGTCGCGGTGTTGGCGCGCGCCTCGGGCATCGAGGTCGAGGGCAGCGATCAAGCGATTTATCCTCCGATGTCCACGCAGTTGGAACGGCTCGGCATGACGCTGAAACAAGGTTATCTGCCGGAGAATATCGCTGCCGATTGCGACGAAGTCGTGATCGGTAACGCGCTTTCGCGCGGCAACCCGGCCGTCGAGGCCGTGTTGGCCGATGGCCGGCGCTATACCTCGGGCGCACAATGGCTGGCCGAACACATTCTGCCCGGACGTCGCACTTTGGCGGTTGCCGGCACGCACGGGAAAACGACGACGTCGACGATTCTCGCGTATCTGCTGGACAGCGCTGGCCGCGATCCGGGTTTTCTGATCGGTGGCGTGCCGGAGAACTTCGGCGTATCCGCCCGGCTGGGGACAGGGCGCGAATTCGTGGTCGAAGCCGATGAGTACGACACGGCGTTTTTCGACAAACGCAGCAAATTCGTCCATTACAGGCCCGACGTTGCGGTATTGAACAATCTCGAATACGACCATGCCGATATCTTTCCGGACATAGCGGCGATCCAGCGGCAGTTCCATCATCTGGTGCGGACCGTGCCGGGCAACGGACGATTGATCGTCAATGGCGCCGATCCGTATTTGGCCGAAGTGCTGGCGATGGGGTGTTGGACGCCGGTGGAGCGTTTCGGTTTCGAGCGGGAGTACGAATGGTGTGCGCGATTATTGGCTGACGATGGCAGCGTTTTTTCCGTATGGTATCGCGGCCGTGAAATCGGTACGGTGCATTGGCCGTTATTGGGACAGCACAATGTGTTGAATGCATTGGCGGCGTTGGCGGCGAGCCATGCGGTTGGCGTGGAGACAGCGGTATTGCTGCCGGCGTTGGCGGAGTTTCGCAGCGTCAAGCGCCGGATGGAAAAGTTGGGCGAGGAGCGGGGGATCGCGGTCTATGACGATTTCGCCCACCATCCGACCGCCATCAGAACGACATTGCAGGGGTTGCGAGCCAGGGTCGGAGCTGCACGCATCATCGTGGCGCTGGAGCCGCGCAGCAACTCGATGCGATTGGGAGCGCATGCCGACGCGCTGGCGCCTTCGCTCGACGAGGCCGATGCGGTGGTGTTTTTGCGCCGGCCGGAATTACCCTGGGACGCCGGGAAGGTGATTGCCGCGTTGCGGGGCGATGCGTGCGCCGCTACCGATGCCGACGCGCTGTTGGCGACGCTGCGGGGGCTTGCCGCGGCTGGCGACCATGTGGTGTTCATGTCGAATGGCGGGTTCGACGACGCGCCGAGGCGGTTCATCGCCGCCTTGGAGACCAGTGAGATGCATTGATGAAATCCGATTCGGCGGCATCTGTGCGGTGATGGCGCATGATCGCCGACCAGCGCGGATGGATGGTCACGGCCGGTTTTGCTTATTGAAATGCGTGCATACGGCAACGATGCGCTCGGACTGCTGCTCCATGAGATATTTTGGGAGCGAGTGTCGTGGCGAGCGATCGTGCCAGAGATCGAAGAGGACGCAATTTCGTCCGAGCGATGCTCGGATGTCGTCAAGGCGCTGGACGAGCAAAGTCGGAATCCGATGACGATATGTGGTAGATGCGAGGAGGTTCCTTCTTTAATCGTCGTTGCCTGGAACGATATCGGCCGTTTGCGTCGGCGAAGCCGGGTCCGAAGGCAGTGATTCTTCCAGCGCAGGCGGCGCTTCCGGAGCAATGCGGACGCGTAACGTGGCCAGCCCGGATTCCGGATGCGGAGCGATCAGATGTTCCAAAGGATCGATGGCTTGCACGAGTTGATTCAAGGCCGGATGCGTGTCGTTGATCGGCCGCCAGAGGCCGATAAGCCGCAGCTTGCGTTGGAAATGCAGCGTCTGTGCCGTACCGATCCACAATGGGACATCGCCGGGCTGTAATCGGATCGGCGTGCTCCAAAGCCGCAATGCATAGAGTTCGTTCGGCGTTTCCCCTTCATGCAGCAATAGCAACGATTCCGGATAAACGCCCAAGGTCGCCGGCAATACCGGTACCTGTTCTGGGGAGGCGTCGGTATCGAACGTGTTCAACGCGGCCTCCCAATTCGCTTGCGCTTGCACTTTCCAACCATGCGTTTCAAGTTGCGTGCGCAGGGATTCGAGCGGACCGCTGACTTGGACATCGAGCGGCCACCGCGCGTTGTTGTCGAATTCCTTGCGCCGCGCCGGCATTTGCTGCCAGTCGTGAAGCCACCATTGTTGGGCGTCGATGCGGACGACAGCGGGCGGCGGCGGCTCGAACTTGATCAGTTTGGCGTCGATATGCCGGGGGGCGTACCACAATGCCGCCAGTGCGAACGTGCCGTAGAACAAGCCGGCCAACGGCTTGACCCAGAACGAACGGTCGGTGCGCCGCCGATACGCGATTCCGAGGATCAACAGCCAGACCACGCCGAACAGGACGCCGCCGACGATATCGCTGAGCCAGTGCGCACCCAGATAGAGCCGCGCGAACCCGACCCAGGCCACGATGGTCGCAGCCACCATATAAGGCCATACGCGCGAACGGCCGGGCAGTTCGCGCGAGATCAGCACGGCGAAAAAGCCGAATACGATGGTACTCATCGTGACTGTGATCGAGGGGAAACCGAAACCGCTACTGGCGCCGTTGGGCCGTACGACCTCGACCGTGGCGCCCAACAAAGTGGTCAACGCTAGGCCGAAAGCCAGCGCGGCCAGCCAGTGCGCCGCCGCCAGCCAGCGTTTGCGCCAGATGAAATAGCCCAGCACTACCGCCGATGCCGGTACCAGGACCGGCCAGTTTCCGATCATCGCCAGTGCTGCCATCGGGTAATCCGCCAGCGGATTGCGCAGCATCAGCATCAACTCGTGCACCGCCAGATCCAGCCATAACGGTTCGCCATGCCCGATCACCATGATCAACAGTGCGAACCAAGCCCAACTGATGGCCAGCAACATGATCGCCAGCATGGCCAACGGCACGGATTCGCGCCCGCTCGGGTCCAGTACTGCCAAGGAATAACGGCTCAGCTTGGGATGGCGGTGCGACCAGTCCAAGATGCGCGTCAGTAATGAATCGGCATGGGCCGCGAACCAGCGATAGATATAGAGTACGAGGAACCAGGTCAGCGCCAGCGAGCCAAGCAGCAGCGTGACGACAATCAACAAATGTCCCGCTACGGCGGCTACGGCTTCGTAAGCCCGGCCGAACAGCCAACCCGGTAGCAGAAACAATGTCGCCCAGGAAAATGCCGCCATGCCGCTGATCAACGCATAGTGCCGCAGCGGCATCCCGGCCATGCCGGCGATGGCCGGGACGAAGGGCCGTATCGGACCGACATAGCGTGCGACCAGAATCGATTTGAAGGCATTGCGCCGAAACAGAGTCTCGCTACGGTCCAATAATTGCGGGTACCGGCTGAATGGCCAGATCCTGCGTAGTTGCTTTCCCCAGCGGTGCCCGACCCAGAAACTGGTCGCATCTCCGGCAAAGGCTCCGAGCGTGGCCGACATCACCGCATACGGACCGGAAAGCTGGCCCATGCCGATCAACGCGCCGATTGCGAACAACAATGGCAGTGCGGGCACCAGCGAGCCGAGGATGACGACGGCATCGCAAAACGCAATGGCGAAAATAACGGCGCCCGCGAGAATGGGGTGGCTGCCGATCCAAGCCAGCGTGACGTCTATCCAGGATGAATTCATAGTGACGGATTATAGGGGCATCAAACTTTCACCCGGCTTAAGCGAACGGCTCGATGAGGATGGCTGAATCCGAACCCATTGGATGGAAGAAAGTGGCGGACCAAACAGGCGGCGCCCTCCCTGAAACCGAAGCAATAAGAGGCCCGTCCAGCCTCCGATTCGATACTCCCCTTGCAGTCCATGACGGCTGGGACGGCCCTTAACGAATGAAAACTCCGGGGTGATTCCAGATGAAATAGAAAGATCAGGTATTGACAAAAATTTCAAGTAACAGCGTCACATTTTCACAAATTAATAACTATTGATTTGATATATAAAAAAATAGGCTTTCGCTATTAAATACGTATAGCGCCTTTTAGTTGTTCAGTTGTGATGTGGTCCGTTCTTGTAGGGAATTCATTCGTTTTTTTAAACGTACAGAGCAAGGAGGCACAAAAGTGACGGCGATCGATAGCACGGCATTCCACCGCAAACAGGCGCAT
>JAITWM010000081.1 GCA_031285265.1 Lysobacteraceae bacterium | reverse complement strand
AATCAAGAGCACCGCCCGATGACCGCACGCATCCCACCGTTCACTTCCGCACTATTATTCGCACTCCCGGCGCATGCTCTGGCACAAGTTGCGTCCGTTTCCAATGACGATACCATCGCCGACTTGGACCGGATCAATGTCAAAGGAACCCTGTCGCCTGCGCCCTCCTCGCCCAAATTCACCGCACCGTTGGTCGATACGCCACTGTCGGTCACGGTCATTCCTGAGAACGTGATCGAACAGACAAATGCCGCCACTTTGCTGGAAGCGTTGCGCACGGTTCCCGGGATCACGTTCGGTGCGGGCGAAGGCGGAAACCCCAACGGCGATCGTCCTTTCATCCGCGGTTTCGACTCGCAGAGTTCGTTATTCGTCGATGGCGTGCGCAGTTCCGGCTCCCAGAGCCGCGAGACCTTTGCCATCGACCAGATCGAAGTGATCAAAGGTCCAAGCTCAAGCTATACCGGTCGTGGAGCCGTCGGCGGCAGTATTAATCTCGTCAGCAAAACTCCCCAAGCGGATGATTTCTTCCAGGGATCGCTGGGTATCGGCACCGATAATTATGTCCGCGGTACGGTCGATCTCAACGAGCGAGCGGGGGAACGGTTGGGATTCCGGCTGGCGGCGATGTTTCATCAAAACGATGTTCCCGACCGTGGCGGCCCGGACAACCGCCGCATCGGCATCGCGCCATCAGTCACGCTGGGCTTGGATGAACAAACCCGCGCGACACTGAGCTTTTACCATTTGGAAAGCAATGACACCCCCGATAGCGGCGCTCCCTACAACAACCCGTTTTCCGCCAGCAGTCCTTATGCACATCTGAACGGCGACGGCTCACCGCTCAAAATACCCCACGGCACCTATTACGGATTGCATGCCCGCGATTACCAGAAACAGACGATCGATATCGGCACTATCCGCTTGGAGCACGATTTCACCAACGGATTCCGTATACGCAACACGACGGTTCATGGCCGCTCCCGCAACGACTACGTTTGGACCCAACCCGACGACAGCCAAGGCAATTTTCTCGTCAACGGAAGCATTTGGCGCCGTCAGAACAATCGTGTCAGCGACACCACCAGCACCACCAATCAAACCGATTTGACGGGATCATTCGCTACCGGCTCGATAACCCACGATTTCGCCATCGGTACGGAAATAGCAAAAGAAGAAACTTACCGCGACAGCTACAGCTTCTCACCCGCTTTGACCGGCAATATCAGTAGCGGAGCATGCAGCGCCCGCTATGGAATCGGAGCCTCCTCCTATTATTGGTGTGCGCCGATAATCCATCCGAACCCCAATGACCCATGGGATGCCGTCAAAACGCGTAACTACACTCCAACCACGATCGCAACGGATACACGCTCGGCCTGGATCTTCGACACGTTGACTCTGGACGAACGCTGGCTGCTCAACCTCGGCATCCGCTATGACAATTTCAAAACGGAATCCACCACCGTCGCTGCTGCCACAGGCACGGTCACACGTCTGAAGAACGATTCCGGCTTCTGGAATTACCAGACAGGCCTAGTCTTCAAGCCCACCGGCTACGGCAGTATCTACGCATCTTACGGCACATCCTCCAATCCTCCTGGAGTGGACGCAGGCGACGGTGCGGACGGTATCAGCGTCAGCAACCAGGATCTGAAGCCGGAAGACAGCCGCAATATCGAACTGGGAACCAAATGGGAATTGTTCGATCGCCGTGTCAGTCTCAGTGCCGCCATCTTCCGTACGGAAAAGACCAATGCGCGGGTTGCACTCGGTAGCGACCGCGGCAGTCCTCAAGTCAATGCCGGAAAACAACGCGTGGATGGCATCGAAGTAAGTATCAGCGGATACGTCACCGGAAACTGGAACGTATTCGCCGGCTACACGTATCTGGATAGTGAAATACTTAAAAGCACGGCGGCTCTCGCCTCGACTGTCGGCAATCGTTTTCCGAACACACCCAAGAACAGCGCCAGTCTATGGACCACCTATGCGGTCACGCCCGCATTCACCGTTGGCGCAGGTGCTTTCTATATGGATAAAGTCTTCGGCAATATCGCCAATACCCAATGGGTACCGTCTTATACCCGTTTCGATGCAATGGCTTCCTATGCGTTCAACCACAACTACAGCGTGCAATTGAATATCCAGAATCTGACCGACAAGTACTACTACGACAAGGCCTACGCGGCCCACTACGCTTCGATTGCACCGGGCCGCTCGGCGACATTGATCTTCCATTTCCGGTTCGACTGAATTTCCGCTCCGTTATGAATGCGACATACGGCATGGTTTCCGGGTTTCTGCATTTGCTACCGTGCAGAAACCTGCGGCAACTTGATCGTAAAACGCTCCTGTATTGCGAACATGGATGAGTTGCTTGCCGAAATTGATTCACTGATTGCGCAATTGCGCGATGATCCATATGCCGCAGCCACTCGCATAGAGAAAACCGCACAAACCGGCGATGTCGATGCGCAAGCGTTGATTGCCCAAATGTATGCGGAAGGCAAGGGTGTCGTCCAAAACAAAGAGCTGGGGTTTCATTGGTACAGCATCGCCGCCAACAATGGACATGTCGAATCAATGAATATGGTCGGCCGCTGTTACGATCTCGGTCATGGCGTTGCGGCCAATGACGAATTAGCCGTGGTGTGGTATCGCCGGGCCGCTGAGCATGGTCTGGATTGGGGACTCTATAACTATGCCAATTTCCTGACGACGGGCCGGGGAATCCGGCAGGATCATCCGCTGGCCTTTACGCTCTATTTGCAGGCGGCCGAGAAAGGACACGCAAAGTCGATGAATCTAGTCGGACGTTATCTCGAAGAAGGGCTGGCCAGCGCGACAGACCGCGATGCGGCTATCGATTGGTATCGAAAATCGGCGCATGCGGGCGATTTCCGCGGGCAAACCAGTTATGCGGCAGTATTAGCGGAGTCAGGACGAATCGATGAAGCCGAACATTGGCTGAAACTGGCCCTAAAACACGGCAGTCCCAGCTTTCTCGCACACATGCGTAATACATTGCCACAAGTTCCCTATTCACGGCTACGCGCCCTGCTGACGGAAATTTCCGGTCGAACAGAATGATCTACGCCGATATCTCGCATAGAGATTCGGCATAGATCCGACATGAAAATATTCCGGATAGATGCCGCACGGCCCTGCCGCAGCGTTCCGGCTCGGGCACTACCTGCATGACCGCACAAAACGGCAGGGGACGATGCAGACGCACCGTCCCCTGTGATGAATCATGGGCCCTTTCCGCTGGGTCCGAAATGGACCGGCAACCGGAATATGAAAGCAACCATCCAGATCAGTTATCGAATCTACGGCAACCAAAATTGAACGTACCTTCCTGCTTCTGGTCCCTGCCGATCACTACGCCCATCCTGTCCGTATCTTCGGAGCCAGGATCGACTTCTTTGAAATACTCGGCATTTATCGCATAACCAAACGCAGGGGAGTTATCAGCATTAGGCACGGCTCCGAGCCGCCCAACCAGTGCGGCCATATCGCCCTGCACGCTCGCATAGAACAGGCTTCCGCTATC
>JAITWM010000018.1 GCA_031285265.1 Lysobacteraceae bacterium | reverse complement strand
CTGCGCGACGATCGGCACGCAGACTGGGAACAGGAAGAACAACTCGCCGAACGCAATGAAGAATTGCGTTTGCTCTACGTCGGCCTGACGCGTGCGCAGTACGCGCTGCATATCGTGTGGGGCGTCAGCCGCTCCGAGGATTTCAACGGTTCGGCGCTGCGCTGGCTGTTGCATGGCGGACAGCGTGGCGGCAGCAAGAAAGGCGAAGTGAAACCGGGGGAAATCGATGCGCGCATCGATCGGCTCGCCGCCGATTCGGCGGGCAGCATCGTGGTTCGCGACATCCCCGATCCGATACCGGCATCATCACTGTTGCGGCCGCTGGCCGAAATGACGCCGCCCCCTGCACCGCGCACGGTTGCGCGCGTCCTGCCCGAGCCATTCGGACAATACAGTTTCTCCAGCCTGCGCGCGCAGCATCGCGAACTGTTGCCCGCGCGCGGCGCCGATGACGAAACGGCCATCAGCGCCGATCCGGACGAAGACCGGTCATTGTCCGGGCCGGATTTCGGCAATACCGTACATGACGTACTGGAAACAGCCGACTTCGACGCATGGCGGAATGCCATCGCGCCGCCGCCGCAGGAAATGGACAGACTGCGCGAGGCCCTGCAACGGCGCGGATTGCCGCAAAACGATAACGCGACGATGCAAGTGGGCGCCCTGGTCGCACGGGCGCTGAACACCCCGTTGCCGGGGATCGCGACGCTGGCCGAGTTGATGCCCGGGCATTATGTCCGCGAGATGGAATTCCATTTTCGCCTCGGTGCGGTACGGTTGCCGCAATTGTTCGAGCGACTGGCGCGGTATGGGTATCCGCGCGCCTATCCAGCATCACGCCAGGAACGCATGAAGGGATTGATGCATGGCTATATCGATCTGCTTTACCGTGACCGGGAAGGGCGGTATTTCGTGGTCGATTACAAGACCAACCGACTGCCCGATTACAGCAGCGCCACACTGACCGAAGCGATTCGCGGCCACGATTACGACTTGCAATATCTGATTTATCTGGTGGCCGCGCAGCGTTGGCTGAAACTGCGTCTCGGCGGCCGTTACGACGGCGAGCGCCAGCTTGGCGGCGCGGTCTATCTGTTTCTGCGCGGTCTGAAACCCGGCGATGCGGTGGCCGGCGTATATTGCGACCGGCCGCCGCAAGCATTGATCGACCGGCTGGACCATTGGTTCGATGGAGGCGAAGCATGAGCGCGGCAAGGGCATTGTCATCGCTCTATCGGCAGCATGCATTGCGCGAGGTCGATCTGGCCTTTGCCGAAGTATTGCAACGTGCCGGCGGCGTGCCCGAAGTCGCACTGGCCGGTGCATTGGCGATGCGCGCAGTGGCGTTAGGACATAGTGGATTCGGATTGGTGCGGGTGGATGCATTGCTGGCCGAGTTGGAAGCCACGGCCGACTTGCCCGAAACCGACGCCTGGAACGATATTCTGCGGAGCAGTCCGTTGGTCGCCACCGGATTTCATGGCGATAAACGTCCGTTGGTCCTTGCCGCCGGCCGGATCAGCCTGTATCGCTACGCCACCTACGAATACGATCTTGCGCGACGATTGCGCGGCCGCGCGGAATTCGATTCCGAATTCGAAGATCGGCAGCATTCCGATCGCGCGCCCACGGCGGCGGCTTGGCTGCGTGCCGTGTTTGCGATCGCACCGGATCAATCACTCGAGCCACAGGCACTTGCGGTATGGCTGGCATCGCGTCGACGCTTGACTTTGATCACCGGCGGGCCCGGTACCGGCAAGACGACGACGGTCGCGCGGCTGTTGGCGTTATTGCGTCATTGCGGCGCGGACCCGGCGCGGATCGCGTTGGCCGCACCGACCGGCCGCGCCGCCGCGCGGCTGGGCGAAGCGATCGCGCAGGCGGTGGCACGCGATCGTGAAGCAGGCTTGCTCGATGCCGGACTGGCGGAATCGATCCCGCACCAAGCGCAGACCCTGCATCGCTTGCTTGGTTGGCGTTTCGGAGACACGCGATTCCGGCACGATGCCGGCAATCCATTGCCGTTCGATACGATCATCGTCGACGAAGCATCGATGATCGACTTGCCGTTGATGAGCAAACTGGTTGCTGCGGTATCGCCGGAGGCACGGTTGGTATTGCTGGGCGATCCCGATCAATTGCCGGCCGTGGAAGCTGGGCACGTCTTCGGTACGCTCTGCGCCGCCGCCGGGACCGGCACCTTATTTTCCGAGCCGTTCGCCGCCGCCGCATCGCAAGCGTTGCGGATGTCGATACCAGCGTTGGAAAGACCAAGGGAAACGGCGCCGCCTGCGCCATTGCTCGGATGCCGAGTGCATCTGCTGCGACGTTACCGTCAAGCCGATGCACCCGCATTGCAGGAATTGACACAGGCGGTATGCGACGGTGATTTCGACGCCGTGCAGCGGCGTCTCGAATCCACGGACCGTACCCTGCACTGGCGGCGCGATGGAGCGAACGCGTTGGAGCCCTGGCTGCGGCGGGAATGGCTGCCCGGGTTATCAGCGCTGACGACGGCTCCGGACCCGATAGCCGCATTGCGCGAAGCGCGGCGGCTGCGAATGTTGACCGCGCTGCGCCAGGGATGGTCCGGATCGGAATATTGGAACGCTTGGTTCGCCCGGCAACTGGGCGGCATCACGACACCATGGTTTCCCGGCCGTTTGATCATGATCACCGCCAACAGCTACCGGCATGGTTTGTTCAATGGCGATATCGGCATCGTCTGGCCCGGTGCACGAGGAGAGTGCGCGGTATGGTTCGAAAACCTCGATCGCGCCTGGCATCCCAGACAATTGCCAGCGCATGAATCGGCCTTCGCCAGCACCGTGCACAAGGCGCAGGGATCGGAATACGAACGTGTGCTGCTGCTGCTGCCCGATCGCGACAGCCGTGTACTCAGCCGCGAGTTGCTGTACACCGGACTGACCCGCGCGCAAGGCCGCGTCGATCTATGGGCCGATGCCGCGATATTGGCGCAGGCGATGGCGCGCCGCGCTCACAGCGACACCGGGTTGGACGCCTGGCTGCACGATGCCACGGAATGACCGTCTGCCGGACAGGCCGCGCAAACCAATACCGACACGAAGCAGATGTGCACGAAACCGCTACAGCGCACTAGAATGAAAAGATTGAATTTCGTCGCTACGCTCCCGGTCACCGCACGGATGAGGCGGCATCACCAGCCGAACTTCACGCCCGCGGACAACACGTCACGCATCGCACCACACGGCGCCCACCATGCTGGCCCTTTTCTGCGGCAGCGTCACGATACGGCGGCAGCGTATTGCGTGGAGTATTGTTCCCGCCGGCGAGAATATCGCCGGATAACGATAATGCGGCCTGCCAGCGTCTGCGAGGAATGCCGAACGCCATCGAAGCACGGATCACCCGCGCATCGTTTTGAATAGAAAAACGATACCTGCCGCCAGGATGAAAATGACCGAATACCATTTTTCGTATCGCCGGTGGGAAGAAAACAGTATGAAAAACTGCAAGCACAAAGCGAATATCAAAAACACCAGGCCAACCAGCTTGCCGCTTCCGCTGCCATCTTCCGGCAAAGTCGTCATACCGGGGTTCATTTCCTACATCCAAGCGTACCGATTGACCGGCCAACAGGATATAAAACACAAGGCACGCCACCGACAGCAGATGAAGCGTGAGCTTGAGGATTTTCTTTATCACTACCACGGTGGGGTCCGGATCAAGGCAGGTTCAACAACTGGAAAAATCTTATCCAGAATTTATTGGTGAAATCGCCATAACTGGTGTTAGCCTTGGTCTCATCGAGCGACACCGGTATCTAAAAGACAGGCATTCAAACCACTGTTTCTGCACCGGGATTTAGTAAGCGGCTCACCACGCCTGAGACGGATCGAAGGAACCGTTCAGGTTTTCCGGTTTTTTGGAGAAATACCACCTCATCATCAGAATGATGCATCGGTGTTAGATGACATAATCGTCGGCGCAAATCAATACGTCACCTTTCAAAGGAACGAATCATGCCCCGATTCACACCGACGGCACATGCTCCTTCATGGCGATCGTTGCATCTCTTGGCGCTATGCGGCCTGCTGATTGTCCTGGCGATGCCTTCTGCCACCGCGCAAATATCGAAACCTGTTCCATCGAACACGACGGCGATACAACCCGCACAGATCGAAGCGCTATTGCTTCCCGAAATCCAGGACCTCGTCAACCGGCAGACCCGCCTCGAAGGCCAGGAACCGAATATCCGCGTCAAACTCCGGTATGACGCCGATGCCGAACTGCTCTACATCGATCTGGGGCGCGGATTTATTCCGCGCGATGCAAAACAGATAAATGCTGATCTTGAAGATCAGTTGCATGATATATCAGTAATAGCTCGTCACTTGCTTGAAGTGGCGATACCCAATATTCAAGTGTTGTACCGATTCGACGGCAAGGATCTCTATTACTACTTTCCACATGAGCGGCCTGTACGGCGCGCCTCCAGTTCCAGCAGACAATCGTCCAAGGTCATGGACAGTATCCCGAAGCCGCCCGCTCCACCGATGATCATGCCACCGGCGGTGGAGACCGTCGTCGTCTCCGCAGGGCATGGCCTGTACTACCATCACGGGTACCGGGATTGGCGCACGCAGCGCGATCCACATCATGGCATCACCGAGGATTTCCTGACGCCGGACTATGCGGCGGAACTGGCACGTTGGTTGGGCGAACGCAGCCGCGTCGCCGTGAGCTTTCCCCGTTCGACCGAGGATGGGGAGCATACCCCGAGCGGACAAGCTTGGTGAAAGGTCGCTGCACGTTACCATCTGCAACAACGCTATCCCTATCATTCGGACATCTGGCATTCGCTGCCAGCCGAAACCAGCGCGTTACGTGAATATTACGAGGACATTCGCAGCCGGCCATTGTTCGCCAACCAGATCGCACAAGCGTCCGCACTGATTCACCTTCATACCAATGCCGCTGACAGTTCAAATATTTCTGGAACCCAGGTGTATATCAACCCGGAACCGGAGCATATCGCCCGCGATCAGCCACTGGCGCGTAATGTGCTGTGCTATATGAAAGAGCTGATCCAGGCGCAGAAGAATTACCAGAATTTTCCGGTCGATACACAACCAAGAATGGAAGACAAAGGCGAAAACCGCCTAGCCGAAATGCCTTCGATCATCGTCGAGATCGGCTTCCATACCAACGCCGGTGATGCTGCGGCGCTACGCGATCCGGTATTCCGCACGGCGGCGATGAAGGGCGTGGAGAAGGGATTGCGGCTGACCCGGCAAGGGGAGACGGTCTGTCGGCCGTTCGAGATCGCCGCCATTCCACCCGCCCAAGGAACGCACGGGTCCTCGACCCGGGTCTCGATCGATTATCGAGGCTTTCCGCAGTTTCCCGTCATCGCCAAAGTGGAATTCGTCGAATGTCCGGGCGGCGCCACCTGCAACGGTGGACAGGTGACGATCCCTTCGCCGACCGAGTCGCCGTTGTCCTATTCGGTCAGATGTTTCAGCCCGACCGATACGTCCGTGACGCTCACGGGTACGATGCGCACCACCTTGACCGATGCCGACGACGTCAGGACCGAACCGGTCGAACACCGGCTCGTTTGTACCCCTGCCTAGCAGCCCCCCTACGTTCACAGAAAAGACCTCCAAGCGCGCCCTGGCGTAAGATGGGATGCCAGCAGTTCCTCACGCTCGCAGAAAAGACACTTGGTCATTTGAAAGCCACCCACCCGGCGGATCGCTACCGGCCATACGGTAGAAAACTGGCTGCATAGGGTGAATTTTGCAGGGCCGTCCCAGTAGAATCTTCAGCATGGCGCATCACGCCGTGCCAGCAGACATCGCGATCGCCGCCGAACGGTGTGGATATGACGTGCCGGCTGTCTCTTTCACACGATGGTCAAAGACATGACGATGAAAATCAGACAGTGTTTTCATGCGATAACCATAAGCATGTTGTGGTTACTGCTGCTGCCGACGGCATTCGCGGAGGAGTCCGCCTGGCCAGCGCGCGATCCTGCTCAACCGATCGTCGGACGTTGGGAAGAATATTCGGCGAACAGTGTCATCGATTTCTTTCCAGATGGGACATTGCACGCCTATTCGCCGGTAGCCGGGGCGACGGGGCGCTGGCGCATCGATCAAAACAGCATCCTGACGCTGACGATGCTCGTGCAAGGCGAGCAGTTGACTTTTCAGGGCAAGGCGGCGTTCATCGGCGAGGAAGAAATGGAATGGGCGCTGGACGAAGAAGGGACGGTCAAGCACCGCCGTTTCGAACAACCTCTGCCGCCGGGGTTCCGGCCATAGTCCTGCCGCGTTTCGCGTACCGGCGCGGCATCGGGTAACGATTCGAACGGACGATCATCGATCTTCGGCGGGCAATGCCACGGATCGACCGCGATCCGTATTCGAATCGAAATAACCCGGACAAGCGCTTCCTTGCGTTTGTCCGGGTCCACCGATCCGGCCTCCTGCCGGGAAGTTTCGGCACACACAGAACGCTTGTTACCCGCGTCCCCATGAAGACGCCTTCCTTGGCCCGTCTTCCTTCCCGATTCTCCTTGTGTATCGGTCAAACGCGGCAGGCGGAACGATGGGGTTAACGGGACGAAGAATTTTCGTATGTCCCGTCGCGGATCGGCCGTAACGGGTTCACGTGACGGTCAAAAAACTATCCGGCAAGGACGGTACGTCTTCCTCTGTTTTCCGGACGGTCGGTTCGAGCGGCATATACTAGATGCCGAAGAAGCGCGGATGAGAGCATGAGCATCACCGATCCCATCAATCTCTGGTTGACCGGCGAAATGGAAGTGGATGGATTTCCCGTATGGATTCATGTGCGCAGTGTCGTCCCGGAGGAGCACGACCGCGAGCTGTTCCAGCATCTGGTCATCATCCGTTGGTCATACACGGGCGATCGCGACGAGTTGCCGGATGAAAAAGAGCGTGAGCGGATGACTGCCTTCGAAAAAGCGGTGGAGCCGCTCATGGGTCAGACCAAGGCAGGCGTGCTGGCGGCTTCGTTGACCGGCAGGGGCAATCAGGAATGGCGTTATTACACATCCAATCCGGAAGGGTTCATGGTGCAACTGAATCGCGCATTGGGAGAGCATGCACGATACCCGCTGGAGTTCGAACTGTTTCAGGACCCGGATTGGAATGCGCTCGCCGAGTTACTGCCCAATCTCAATCACGGCGATTCCATCGAGAAAATCGTCAGACATTAGGTGCTCAGTTGTGATGTGGTCCGTTCTTGTAGGGAATTCATTCGTTTTTTTAAACGTACAGAGCAAGGAGGCACAAAAGTGACGGCGATCGATAGCACGGCATTCCACCGCAAACAGGCGCAT
>JAITWM010000205.1 GCA_031285265.1 Lysobacteraceae bacterium | reverse complement strand
ATTCTTCCCCATTGCCGGCGCTCATCGGGAAGCACGCACATGGTTGAGCTGCTGATCGTATTTGCGCTGATTCTGCTGAATGGTTTCTTCGCAATGTCAGAAATGGCGGTGATGACTTCACGCAAGAGCCGCCTCAAGCAAATGGCCCAGACCAGTCGGCGCGGCGCGCGCGCGCTGACACTGTCGGAAAAGCCCGAGAATTTCCTATCGACCGTACAGATCGGTATTACGTTGATCGGGATTCTGACCGGATTGTTCGGCGGCGAGGCTTTCGGCCTCAGTATCGCCGCCTGGATCAAGAGTACGGTTCCCGCCAGCGCTCCTTATGCCAATACTGTCGGCATCGTCATTGCCGTCGTGCTGATCACCTTTTTGACGCTGATCTTCGGAGAACTCGTACCCAAACGATTGGCAATCGCTCGGTCTGAACGTATCGCCAGCCATGTCGCGCTACCGATGAGTTGGTTGGCTTGGATTGCTGCGCCGATCGTCAGTCTGCTCGCCGCTTCCACCCGGCTGGTGCTAAACGTACTAAGACTGAATAAAAACGACAGCGCGGCGATCACTGAAGAGGAAATCCGGCTGTTGGTGGCCGAAGGCCATGAACAGGGCGTCATCGATATCCACGAACGCGACATGATGAACCGGGTTATGCGTCTGGGTGACCGTACTGCGGAGAGTCTGATGACACCACGCAATCGCATCGCCTGGCTGGACATCGCCGCTTCGCTGCCGAGCAATCTCAACACCATGCGTGAACAGAAATTCTCACGCTATCCAGTCTATCGAAACAGCGATCAGGATGTCGTCGGCATATTGGAAGCCAAGTCCTTGTTCACACAATTTTCAAACCGAAGCCCCAATCTGTTCGGCGATTTGCGTAAACCGCTGTTCGTATCGGATTCGACGCACAGCATGAAACTGTTGAAAATTTTCAAGGAAGAACAACAATCGATGGCCCTGGTGGTTGATGAATATGGCGACATCCAAGGTATCGTCACCACCAACGACCTGATGGGTGCCGTGGTCGGACGCCAAGCCTTCGACATCGACGATGGAGATCCTCCGATCGTCATCCGAGAAAACGGTTCGATATTGGTCGACGGCACTCTCCCTATCGACGATCTACGCGACGTGATGGGCGATGTCGATCTTCCCAATGGCAGCGACGGTGATTACAACACCTTGGCAGGGATGTGTATCGAGCATTTCGGACGTATCCCGCATGCCGGAGAATACTTCGATTGGGCTGGCTGGCGAATCGAGGTCGTCGACTTGGACGGTGTACGCGTCGACAAGCTATTGCTACAAAAACTCACAGGAGAAGAGGGGAACGACCTTGTCGTCTGATCCAGAACCGAATCTGCCAGGTTCCATCGCCGACAACAAAAACGCTGACAGCTCCACCACTTATACCGGCATCAGCGAATTGCTGGATTCATTATGCAATAACGGAGATCCTGAAGAAGTCCTGACGTTGGGAAAGTTGTTGGCAAACCTGCGCGAACGCGGGTTTGGAATGTTCCTGTTCATATCCGTCCTACCCGGATTCATCCCGGTCCCCGGCGCGGCCGGCATAATCGCAGGCCCTTTATCGATCTTCATCGGCCTGCAATTGATATTTGGTCTAAAACTCCCGTGGGTACCCAGCTTTATCGCCCGGCGAGGCCCCAAGCGCAGTACCCTGGCACGCTTTCGCAAGCGAATCGCGCCATGGCTGAAGAGGCTCGAACACATAACCCGTCCACGCATACACATGCTGCAACGTTCGCGCCTCACCACTATTTACACCGGAATACTGATCATCCTGCTGGGATCGTTGTTCGCGTTGCCGATTCCGTTTACCAATTTCTGGTTCGCAGGCCTATTGTTGTTGTTCGCATTCACACTAATGGAACGCGACGGCGCTTTGATGTTGGTAGCTTGGGCGCTATCGACCATTACGGTCGTGGGTTTCGCATTACTGTCCAATGAATTGTCGGAGTTGATCAATCACTGGCTGAATAAGCTGCGTTGAAACAGTAAATACTGTCATAAGGCAGTGAATTCGCGTGTTTACTATCTCGCATTCCTACCCCGCCAATCAGGGTTTCACTTGCGGTCAGAACTCCACTTTCTTCCACATCAACGTTCCGGTAAAGGTTTGTCAGGCGCAACGGCATGATCCGTACCATTCTGCGCGAGTTTCGCCATGCGTTGAGCATCCGCCAGTATTCCCCGCAACAATTTGACTTCTCTTACATCCATGTCTCCACGAAGAAACAGACGACGCAGTTTCCGCATGACTGATTCGGGAGAGCGGCCTTTATGAAAATCGATCGCGTCCAGTGTCGCGGCCAACTGAGTGAAAAAACCTTCCATCTGTGCATGATTGGCCGGCATCGAGTCCGGATGCAGCGGCACGGCATCAGCAGGTGGCTGGTCGGCACATGCCGCCACGCGCATTTCATAAGCCATCACTTGAACCGCAGCAGCCAAGTTGAGCGAACTGAAAGCGGGATCCGACGGGATATGAACCGAAGCATTGCAGATCTGCAACTCATCGTTAGTCAAACCTGTCCGTTCACGCCCGAATACCAACGCCACGGTATCGGTCTCGATCAAAGCGCGCACTTTCCGCGCAGCGTCGCGCGGCGACAACTCCTCCAATGCGATCCGGCGATTGCGCGCGGTACAACCCAATACCAGTCTGCAATCAGCTACCGCATCGGCCAACGTCGTGTGTACCGTGGCATCGGACAGCACATCCTCCGCACCAGCGGAACGCCGATAAGCGACCTCATCTAGTTGACTCGCTGGATCAACCAACGCCAACTGTGCCATCCCCATAGTTTTCATCGCCCTGGCCGCAGCACCGATGTTGCCGGAATGCTGAGTGCCGACCAGCACGATCCGCACGCGTTTAAGAAGAGAAAATACAGAATCAGACATGAGGTGAATGGTAAACTGTTCGGCTCAATTCTGGCAGGTTCTTTTCTTTGCCTGGATCCGTGCCGCTCCTCCATCCTTTCCTCCTTTCCGCTCGAGAATCTTTCACCATGCAAAAACCCGCTGTCACCGTCATGGTCAAAGCCGCGCGCGCAGGAGGCAACATCCTGCTACGCCACATCAACCGCTTGGACTCGCTCAATATCGTACAGAAACGGCACATGGATTACGTTAGCGAAGTCGATACCGATGCCGAGCAGGCCATCATCAAGGAGTTGCGGCGCGCTTATCCCGCCTATGGCGTCCTTGGCGAGGAAGGGGGGCTGCAGGGTCAGGGACGTTACATGTGGGTGATCGATCCGCTCGACGGAACCAGCAATTATCTGCGCGGTCTGCCGCATTATTGTGTGTCGATCGCACTGGTCGACAACGGCGAACCGATAGATGCCGTCATTTTCGACCCATTGCGCAATGAACTATTCACCGCCAGTCGCGGCGCCGGCGCCGTACTCAATGACCGCCGTATCCGGGTGACCGATGTCAAGACCCTGGAAGGCACCGTCATCGCTACCGGTTTCCCGCCCCGTGAGCGCATGCGCGCCAGTGCACAACTGAAATGCATCGATTCGTTGTTGACTCAAGCCGAAGATTTGCGTCGCACCGGCTCGGCGGCGCTGGACTTGGCCTATGTCGCCTGCGGTCGCCTGGACGGGTACTTCGAAGCTGGGGTCAAACCCTGGGATATCGCCGCAGGCGTGCTATTGGTCCGCGAGGCCGGTGGCCGCATATGCGACTTCCGTGGCGCCAATACGCCGCGAATGGATGATCGGGGTCCCGACACACGCCCCATCATTGCTGGAAACATCAAGGTTTCCGAAGCACTGCAGAAAATCATCGTCACATCCAACTATGCCGCATCGTTCAGCTGAACAATACACGGCATATCGCAATTGGACACCACTTATTATTGAAGCATTCGTTTTTCAAACACGAATCAGCGGTAACGCAATGAAGAATTTCCTGTCGTAGGATCGATGCGTCACGGACACGCTACACAAGACATCCGTGACCCGGATCACCCCTCGTCAAATAACAAGATGCTCCGCCGGCTGAGGAAACAGCCAAGGACGGCCAGGGCGCGCGGAAAAGCGCACGCCCCTCGATATCAAGGACGACGCGCCAGAATAGAATCGTCCTTGGCTTTCGGCATCAGATCCTGCTTACTGACCTTCAAGAAGCCCATCGTCAACATCGGACACGCCAGGAAAATCGACGATATCGTACCGATGACCGCACCGATCATCTGAGTCAACGCAAAGCCTTTCAGTGAGCCGCCACCGTACAGATACAATGCGAAAACTGACAAGAAGAACACCAATGAAGTAATGATGGTGCGCGACAGCGTCTGATTGATCGAACGATTCATGATCTCCAACGGTTCGACCCCCCGCAAGCTGCGGAAATTTTCGCGCACACGATCAAATACCACAATCGTGTCATTGATCGAGAAGCCCATGACGGAAAGCAACCCGGCCAAAATAGTCAGGTCGAACTCCATCCCGCTCAATGAGAACCAACCGGCAACGAACAGCACATCGAACAGTGTCGTCACACTGGCTACGATCGCGAATTTCCACTCGAAACGGAACCCGATATAAATAAGGAAACCGATCACCACGAAAATCGCCGCATAAATCCCATTCTTTGCCAGATCCCGGCCAACCTGCGGGCCAACGAATTCGTTGCGCACAACTATCGCCTGATTGTCCCCGACCGAAATCGCCTTTTGGATATCCTGCGCAGTCCGGTTCTCGGCGTCAGTGGTGTCCTGCCCTTCACGCGGCTGCAAGCGGATCAGCAATTCGCTGCCACTGCCATAGCTTTGAACTTGAACACCATCAAACCCCGCCTGCCCCAAGCGTTGACGCACATCCTCGACATCCTGCGGATGCTCGAATTTCACTTCGATGGCAGTTCCGCCGGTAAAGTCCAATGCAAAGTTGAAGCTCTTGAAAACGATCAATCCGAGCGAGGCGACGAACACCACTGTACCTAGAATAATCGACACCCAGCGCAAACGCATGAAATCGAATTTCGTGTCGTTCGGAATCAGATGTAACGGGAAAAGTTTCATGTCCAAGGTTCTCCCGTCAAATGGCCAATGTCTTGAGTTTCTTGCGGCGGCTGTAAAGCAGCACCGCCATAGCGCGCGATACGGTGATCGCTGTGAACATCGATGCCGTGATGCCCACCACCATCGTGACCGCGAAGCCCTGCAGCGGGCCGGTACCAAATATATACAACGCCAGACCGGCCAGAATACCGGTCAGATTGGCATCGAGGATGGTACCCGACGCTTTTTCATAACCGGCCGCAATGGCCGCTTTGGGGGGCGTCCCGGCACGCAACTCTTCACGAATACGCTCATTGATCAGTACGTTGGCATCCACCGACAAACCGATCGACAGCACGAGTC
>JAITWM010000199.1 GCA_031285265.1 Lysobacteraceae bacterium | reverse complement strand
GTGACATCAAATCCTTCCTGAATGACCTTATAAGCGCGACCTGACGTCAACCGGTAGCTTTTTATGTATTCGAGGCTTGAAAGGTGTCTGACACCTGTTAGAACTCGTTGTGGCGAATTATGACAACTGCTCCTTGATATACGAAGGGTTGCGTTCGACGAAATCACGGATCTCGGCCTCGAAAATGCCTGTGCGCCGGAACTGTTCTGTGAGCGAGTTGAAATCCAGCGAGAACCGCGACGTATGGAACAGTTGCACTTGGCTGGCCTGACCGCTGCCGCTGCTCAACGGCAGGCGCGGTATAGGAATCGCTGCTGGCGGCAATGGCGCAACAAATCCTCCGGATGCGTACCCACGCCACTGATGCAATGCCGCCATGCCAACGCGGTTGAACTCGGTCAAAAAAGCGAGTGCGCCGGGTTGCCGCACAACTTCGCGCCGATGCACGAATTCCTCTGCATGCACGACACCAGCGGGCTGATACTTACCGCCTGGGCCTGTCCAACCACCACTAGCAAAACCGAGTGAATTCAAACCGGAGAACATTGAATCGAACATTTGTGTTGCGCTATCGGCTCCTTTCATAGCGCCCGCAATTTTCAATGCGCCGTTGGAAAAGGCAATATCCAATGCAGATTTAAGCGTAGCCGCTCCAGTTGTAGAACCGGATGCAATGCCACCAGCCAGAATAGGGGCCGCTGCGTTTGCGGCAGTAGTTGCATTGGCTGTTTCAGTGGCTCCATCGGTTGCAGAACTAAGTAATTTTTGGGTGGCAAAGTTGGATAATTTTTGCGCCCAATCCCGCGCAATGAACTCCGCCATGCCCTGCGCGATTGCGAGGAAAAATCCTTCTATTGACTCTTTCAATGACTTCGCTGCGGTAACCAGCGCCATGATTCCATTGTTAGTTGCATCGGCAAAGGTTGTGTTGAACTGCTGGGAGATCAAATCAGTAGCAGCAGCCATCTCCTGAAGATGAAGCTCGATCTGCTGTATGTTGGCCAGCGCCTGATCATTGCCCAACGCCTCGGCCATCGCGCGCATCTGCGGCACGATTTCCTGAAGGAGTGCCGATTTGTCTCGATATAGCGCCACCACGCGTTCCTGTGCGGTGGCTTCCGTGATAAATCCAGCCTTGAGCTCAACTTGGATGCGTTGCGACTCGAACTCGATCTTCCGCATGACCCGGTCATAGGATTTTTGCAGCGACTGCAGTTGCGCATTGGCATCGATCAGGTTGAGTGCCTTGGCGACATCAGCAACATCGTCCTCGCGCCCCAGGTCCGTTAGCGTTCGCTTCAGCCGCTGCAGTTCCGCAATGGTTTCAGCAATCTTGGGATCAACAGTATTTCCCTGCAGCTGCTGGATCGTGCGCTGCACTTCGGCCAACTGTTTACCGACTTCGATGCGCTGCCGCTCGGTATCGAGCAGTTGCGCGTAGTCCATCAGCTCGCGCTGTATGGTCGCGTTGGCATTTCGATACGCTCCATTCCGGATTTCATAACGGATACGAGCCGCTTCCGAAACCTTGGTCTCACCTTCCTTCAGCTCACCCAGCAGTGCAACTTGTTTCTGTAGATTTTCAAGCTCGCGCCGCGCGGCGTCATTGGCGCGCTCGGCATCGGATTTTTTCCGACTGCCTCTTTCCTTGTATTTTTCCTGAAGCGCCCGCGCGGCGCGATCATAACTCCCGCCAGAGACCGATCCGTCTGCGCCAAATGTGACACCAGCCAGCATGGCGCTGCCCGGATTGGCCTCACGAATCGATCGGTATTCCTCGGCGAGCCTTTTCGTGGCGTCACGCAACTGTTCCGTTTTCGATTTCCCCCGATCCAGTATCTGACCAACGCGCGCAGCAGCCGCAACCCCTTCATCTTGGACGCGCTGAGTTTCGGCGGCGGTTTCGACTCGCTGCTTTTCGCGCTCGAGCGCCGATGTCGATAGTTCTGCCAAGAATTTTTGCTTGGAGATTTCGCTGTCAAGCTGCGCCAGCACTGCGTCACGCGACTGCCACGGCAACAGGCGCTGTACACCGACATCGACGCGCAACCGTTCGTTCTCCAGTCTCCGGAGCCGCTCGGTATTTTTTTGATGTTCGTATTCGAGATCCTGCCGACCGACACTCTTGATGGCCTGCCATGCGCCCAGCACCGCCGTCTTGACACGTATCCAGCTGCGTTCCAGCTCGCCAGCGCGATCGGCAGCATCCCGTACACGCACGCGATGCACGCGGTCAAATTCCTCGATTGCCACTCTTGCCGCATCCTCCGCGCGACCCTGTGCCTCCAGGGATTTGACGTGTTCGTACACAGTCAATGTCAAAAAATGGTACTGATCGTTGAGTGCCGCCAGCTGCTCGGATGGCGACTTGGCCAGCGCAATGATTTTTGCCGTGGTGGATTCGATACTTTCGCCGGTCAGAATTGCTAGATTGACCGCACCTTGCGCCGCGGCCTGAAGAGTATCCGATGTGATCGCACTCGATCCTGAGAGCGCCTTCAGTGCAGCATGCGCCTTATCGAACTCACCGGCCTGCGATCCAACCACATTACGCAGGGAGTTCAACTGGCCAGCCGTGGCACCTACCACGTTACCTGTCGATATCAGAGTGCGCTCGAATACCTGAGTGTCCTGATGGCCGCTATACATGGCAGCGGCATACAGCCCAAGTGCGGCTGTCACGCCGCCGATGGCGACACCGAGCGCGCCGAATCCCGCCAATCCGCGCGTGCCAAGGCCCAACAACGTATTGCCTGCGGTGCCAACATTGCCACGCGCCAATTGCGCGGTCGCTGCCGCCAGACTGTTGCGCACCTGGCGCGCCGACAAACTGAGGTTGTTCAGCGATTGACTGGCTTTCTCCACTCCATTACTGACATCGGTCCAATAGGTGCGCTGCGCGGCCAGCTGCACCATTGCCCGGTTATAGGCATCCAGCGATATCTTGCCTTCATCGTAGGCGCGCTTCAGGCGCGCTTGATCATCGGCCAGCTTACGCAGTGCGGCCGCCGATGGGTCATAGGCGCGCAGTAGCCGCTGCACTTGCGCCTCTTCCCTGGCTTGTGTGGATATCAATTGCTGCTCTTGTTTATCCAGCTTGGTCAGCATCTGCAATTGCTCTTCTTCCGTGACGAGTAATGCCTGCATGGCGCGATCGATCATCTGCTCGGTTTCGGCCAGCTCCCCCAAGCTGCTGGCACCTCGATCAATGCGATCATTCAGTTCGCCTATTACACGCATCTGTTCCGTGATGGCCGCCTGCGACTCATACGCGGCGCGGTTGGCGCGCTCCATTTCAGCGGCGCGATCGGCGGATACCTGAGCATTGGCGCGTGCCGCATCGGCAACGGCTTGCTCCGTGGCAATCTGAGCCTGCATCGCACGCTGATACTCCAGCGATGCCTGCACCATCTGCCGAATGCGGGTTTCAGCCTCGTCGGCGGTTTCGGCTTGCTGCTTCAGCGACGTTGCCGCCGATTGCAGGTTACTGGTGTCGATACTATTGAGCGCCGCATTCGCTTTCGCGGCAGCCGTGCGAATGTCATCGATCCCACCAGCCAACTGCGGCAACGCGGCGGCAGCTTGCTGCATATCCGCCGTGACGCGCAACGCGAGATTGTAAACGGCACCGTTCGCCATGAATGCTCTGATAGCGTGTCAAACAAAATTAATTGCAATAATGCCGTTTGCTTTTCCCTCAATCGTTGAAAACGTTTTCTAAAATGCATCAAATGTACCGACGTCAGTACATTTAGCCTCTAAAATCGTGCGCCCGCGCACGATTTAAAGTAGGCACGATCAGGTCAAATGTTGCGACGTCGCAACATTTGGCTTTTTTATAAATCATGCGCGGGCGCATGATTTCTCACTGTGTAAAAGCAAAACAGACATGGCTTGATAACGTATAAATGTGTCGCCCGCGACACATTTGCGAGCTAGAACTGGTCAACATCGTCCAATTTTAGGAGTCATGCAGAACGATCGCCCTTTAGTTATGTGATTCAAACCCCACACGTACGAGTGGTTTAACGCTTTGTTTCAGTTAAAAACGTGCGCTTCCCTTTGTGTACGAGCCACCTAAAACGACTTTAGAGCGTGTAAATGTGTCGACGTCGACATATTTCCCATCACATTCACGTCAAATGTCGCGCGGGCGCGACATTTATTCCTATCCAATCGGATGGATCGGCCTATCAAATGCGTCGACGTCGACGCATTTAGGGGTTCATGCCATCAAACGTCAAATGATTTTTCGCTCCTATCAAGCCAAATGTTGCGCGGGCGCAATATTCATTCCTCTATCTTACCCTCCATTTTGCATGAATCTCCCTGTCAAATGCGTCGCATGCGACGCATTTATGACATATCCAAACTCGTTTATCTTCATAAACTGCTATATAAGGTTGGGTAATTCCGCTAGATAGAATAGAAGAGCGGATGGTATCTACCGATTTTTGGAGCAGGCCCCGCCTATTGTTCACTTATCAAATTTAACAAAATGTTCCACGAAAATTTTTGGCTAAATTCTTTTGCGCCACATGCAATAACGTTGCATCTCATCCCGAGTAAACCGATGTTATCCGGGTTCTTCCTGGGTATTTATCTCACATATCCCCTTTATTTATCTCACCCCTGAACATCCATACCCACCGGCAATGATTTATCCGATACTCGCGTCGAACCAATTCCGTGTTCGTTCGGACATGCTTACGAAAATACCGAACCATTGGACCGAAGCCGCTGGACGCCAACTGGGGCCGGCAGCGGCAGCGGGTACCCGCCGGACACCCTTCCGCTGCAACGCATCCGCCTTCACCAGCGGATGGCGGTATCGAGCGGCCAGTACGATAGGATTTCCATACCGCCATTCCGTCTCAAATGCGGTGCCGGGTGGGCATTGACGCGAATCGCCGACCGGAAGACCGATGCCTTTGGCACACGATATGCGCATCATGCGCATCGGAAGGCTGGAAGATGCCAAACGCAGGCAAAGACACAATGCTTTCCCAGCATCCGATACACACGCATTCCAAACCGCCACAACTCGCCGACCGGCATCGGACGCAATCGCTTTCCCTCGACGGAACCGCCCGCACCGCATCGCTTTCGATACCCGGACTTATTCGCAATCGCGACTACTGCTCGTCCTTACAGGCCAGCGCGGAAGGAGGATGCGGTTCCTTCCCGGCCAAGTCCCGCCGCTTCCGCAACTTCCCCGTCATCGCCAGTCCATCGCGAAAATTCATTCCCATCAATATCAACTGCACCAGACCTGCCGCCAGTTCGATCGTCTGCACACCGTAGAATGCAGCATCGAACTGCCCCGACGCGGACTTGCCATATAGATACAACGCGCAAGGAATCATGACGAGGATGCCGTTCGCAGCGACGAACCGCATTCGTTTCCGCTTGTCTGTCACCAGCTTCCCTATATTTCCCCTTCCCAGTCCGAACCCCGAAGCGCCCGTCATCATCATCAACAGCACCATCACCGCCAACCCGTAAACGGCGATTCCGCGCTTGACCGCGGTGACAGCGGCAGCGTCGAGAAACAGCTCCGATACCGCGGTCGAACTCCAAAATACGATAACCGTCAACATCGCCAGCGCGCCGGCGATGCCATGCATGACACGCTTCACGAGGCCACCTCCTGAACATGCACAGGTACAGTACCCAGCCGCTCGTATAGCGACTCCAGCACATTGCGGGCGGTTTCCAGTTCCATCCTGCTCAAGCGGGCGGCCAATCTTCCGGACCATCGCCGATGCAGCCGCATCACGCTTTCAAAAGCGCGCCGGCCTTTGGGCGTCAACATATAGAAAGGCGAACGCTCGTGCCGCGGATTGGCACACATCTCGAACATCCCTTCGTCCAGCATCCGATTAAGCTGTTTTTGCGCTCCTTGCCGTGTGATGCCCATTGCCTGAGCCACCTGCGGCGCCGTCGGCGGCTGTTCGGACAAAGCCACCGCGCCCAGCACCTGCCAACGCGCGCTGGTCAACTGCACGGGAGCGGCCAGTTGGTCCCCCTTATCCAAGATACGAGCATTCAAACGAAAAACAAGCAACATCAGATCCGACAGAACGTCGCCTTTGCCGACTCGATGAGGAGGCATCATCATTCCCTGTTTCAACTAAATTGACAACCAGTTTCCATTAATAGAAACTGGTTGTCAATATACCTATCGTGTCTGTTTCATGCGCCAAACATATTCGACTTGAAAGAAATCCCGGTACTTCCAGCCTTTTTCAATGCGGGGATGTCCGCGATGCCACTTGTACCGCTGGTTCATATGTTGGACCATTTCCGGCGCGATGCGCGGAAGCGGCGACAACCTCCATACACTGGAATCCGATATGAAACGACACCACCATCAACCCGCACATCCGCACAATGACCACCGCAATCCACATAATCCATATCCGAAGGGAAATGATGTCCGCCGTCCCATTTGCAATTCATGACACAACGCCGCGCGCATAAGCGATGCAAGGTATTTCCCTCAATTCTCAGCGGAATTCCATCGATAAAGTCACTCTCTTTGGCTATCGCCTCGATGCTATCCACACCGTCCGCCGTATCGGTCGAAACGACTGAAACGATCATCACAACCGCCATCGCCGATACCGGACTCCCGGCTGGATGAAAAAGAACGGCCGATACGCATAGGTCCCGCTGCATGCATGCACGCTGTCTCGCCCAACCGCCGCGAGTACCCTGAGATTGACGGGAGATGACAACAAGGTCCACGACTGGCCTTCTTCCAGGCCATCCCGAACGCCATTCCGTGGCGGCAGCGCGGATAGTTTTCCGGCAGCCTGCTAGAATGGCTGCAAGTTTTCCGGAACACATGCGCCATGTCCCCCCATATTCAACGCGCTTTCGTCTTGTCGGCGCTCGTATTGTTGCTGACGGGCACTCGCCTGCATCACTTCGCCGCCATCCCCGATGCCTCCTGGGCCGTTTTCTTCCTCGGCGGGTTTTATCTTCGCGACTGGGCGCGTTGGGCATTTCCGACACTGATGACATTGGCCGTCGCAATCGACTGGCTGGTCATTACCGGACAAGGCATCCCGTTCTGGAGCCATTACTGTGTCTCTCCCGCTTATTGGTGCCTGGTACCGGCCTATCTGGCGCTTTGGGCGGGTGGTGTCTGGCTGCATCGGGGTTACCGCCCCGGTCATTGGCGCGAGTTGGGCCGGCTTGCCGGCGCACTGCTCGTTTCGGTGGCGGTCTGTCATCTGGTTTCCCAAGGCAGCTACTATTGGACCAGTTCCATGGTCGCTACGCCGGATCTCGCCGGCTGGGCCAAGAACTATTTCGATTGGTTACTCCCGTTCCTTCGTGTCGCTGCGATGTACGTCGCCATGGCCGCCGCCATTCAGATAGTGATGGAACAATTCATCAAATCCCATCCGCGCCGTCAGGATGGCGTCGCGCATTGGATGCGTTCGCGCATGTGAAGATACCTCTTTCCCCATGGGCCACCGGCTGTCGAAAATCTACACTCGCACTGGCGACGACGGCAGTACCGGCCTGGGGGACGGCAGCCGGGTCGGAAAGGATTCCTTACGTGTCGTTGCTTATGGAACAGTGGACGAAGCCAACTCCGCGATCGGCCTACTCCTGGCCGCCACGGGCATCGATGACGGCATTCGCACACTGCTGACCTCGATACAGCATCGATTGTTCGATCTAGGAGGCGAACTCTGCATTCCTGGGCACGCCGCCATCACCGATACGGATACCGGCCTGCTGGAGCGGCAACTGGACCACTACAACGATGCGCTGCCGCCGCTACGTGACTTCATCTTGCCCACCGGCGGGGAAGCGGCAGCGCGCTGTCACCTGGCACGATCGATCGTTCGTCGCGCCGAACGTGAAACCATCGCATTATCCCGTGCCGAATCCGTCCGTCCGGAAGCGATCCGGTACCTGAACCGGCTGTCGGATCTGCTGTTCGTCCTGGCTCGCATACTGGCGCGCGCCGATGGCTGCGAGGAAGTGCTGTGGCAGCCGGCGTAACGCCACGGCATGCTTCCTGGTCGAATCCCTCGACACCCTGACTCGTCGTTACCAACGCTCTACCGACCCTCGCCGCCGCAACCCTGTCTTCGCGTCCGGCAGCATATAGCTCCACCCATACCCAGACTATACGCCCTGCCTGGCTCGACCATCGGTGCATGCACTGCCGTCACGCTCAACAGACTTCGACTGTCTCCATGCATGGCGCTCCGCTTGTCGAATCCAGACAATGCATCGTTCGATGATCTCCATCATCTGCCATCACGATCCAGTCATTATTCCGCCCCTGGCCCATGCTGATCTTCACCCACCCCGATTGCCTTGAGCACGCCCCCTGTCCCGGACATCCCGAATATCTCGAACGCCTTCATGCCGTACTGAACAAATTACGCACATCCTTCGATGACCAGACCTAGCGCGAAGCACCTCGGGTCACGATTCGCGACCTGCAACGCGTTCATCGACAATCGCGGATCGATACCATCCTGGCTTCCGATTTCGAGGATCACCTCTGGCTCGACATGGATACGTTGCTATGTTCGGCTTCTCCCGAGGCCGCACTACATGCGGCCGGAGCCGGAATAGCCGCCGTGGATGCCATCATGAAAGGAGAGTCGCGAACCGCTTTTTGTGCGGTACGCCCGCGCGGACATCATGCGACCCCGAACAAAGCCATGGGATTCTGCCTGTTCAACTACATGGCCATCGCTGCCGCCTACGCGCGCGATCATTATCGATTGGGCCGCGTCACCATCATCGATTTCGATGTGCATCACGGCAACGGCACCCAGGACATCTTTCAGGACGATATTCGTGCTACCTATTTCAGCACGCACCAATCCGGACTTTATCCGGAAACGGGCAATCTCTCCGAAGCCAGCCTGGGCAATATCTTCAATGCACTGCTGCCTCCCGGCAGCGGCGGATCCCGCTTCCGGGCTCTGCGGGAAGACGTTCTGCTGCCGGCGGTGAATCAATTTCGTCCGCAATTGCTGCTGATTTCCGCTGGTTTCGATGCACATGCACGCGATCCGATCGCCGATCTGATGCTGGAGGTCGACGATTTCGAATGGCTGACCCGCGAATTGCACACAATCGCTGAACGACACATCGACAGCCGGATCGTTTCGACGCTGGAAGGCGGTTATGACCCGGTAATGCTGGCCGAATGCATGACCGCGCACATCAATGCATTGACATAAATGACCGTGCGCGAAAAGTCACCGATTTGGGCTGCCGCTTGGCCGCTATCCCGGCTAAAATTCGATTTTCATTGCTCATCTGCCGGCTATCCGGCAATCTAACGCCGTTTTTCGTCAAAACCCCAGATCTCGTGCGTCCCGTTCTGCGCCTACTGCCACTATCGCTGAGTATCGCCATCGGCTTGCCAGCCCTCGCGGCAGATAAACCGCTGAACTGGGGACTGTGCCCGGTCGATGATGTCGTACCGGCCTTTACCGATGCGCCCAGGCCTACTACCGACGGCGCCAAGAGTCGCGAACAGCAACCTACCGACATCGAAGGCGACGCATTGACCGGCACGCACACCGTGCCGGAATACCGTGGGAATGTCGCGCTCAATCGAGGCGACCAGTTTCTGGGCACCGACAACCTCACGTTCAACATCGACACCGGCGACTACGTTGCCGATGGCAACGTCCGTTATCAAGATAGCGGCATCCGGATACTGGCCGAACATGCCGAAGGCAATCAGGAACAAGACACGCACACCATCACCAATATCCGTTATCAGCTAACGGACCGCCGCGGTCATGGCGGCGCCGACTCCATCCAACTGAGCGGCGCGCTGGGCGAACTCCATCGATCGAGCTACAGCACCTGCGATCCCAGCCAGCGCGCCTGGGAAATGCGCGCCAGACAGATCGATTTCGACACCGAGGACGGTTTCGGCGTCGCACGCAGCGCCACGCTGAGGCTATGGCGGTTTCCGGTCCTGTACGCACCCTGGTTCAAATTTCCCATCGATGATCGCCGCCGCACCGGCCTTTTGTATCCCATGTTCGGCAATTCGAGCCGTAACGGCTTTGATTACCGCCAGCCCATCTACCTGAATCTGGCGCCGAACTACGATGCGACCTTGTACCCGCGTTTCATGAGCAAACGCGGTTTCATGCTGGATACCGAGTTCCGCTATCTGTATGAAAACGGACGCGGCACATTGAATGCCAGTTACATGCCCAACGACGATCTGCGCAATCGCGATCGTGGACGCGTTCAATTCCTGGGTTACCACAATATCAACTCCGTTTGGCAGACACGCGCCAATATCGCCTGGGTCAGCGACAACCGTTATACCGAGGATTTCAGCAACCGCCTCTACGGCATGACCGCCTCCAGTCTGATGAGCACCGCCGGTGTCTACGGCACAGGGCAATACTGGAACGGCGGCCTGATGGTCGAGCATTGGCAATTGACCGATTACACGCTGGAAAAGACGTCGTTGCCTTATGCGAGGCTGCCACGCTTGTACACCTACTGGCGGCGGCCGCTCAACCGTTGGCTGGATGCCGGTCTGTATGCCGAAACGGTGCATTTCGAGCACTCGGAAAAGCCGGGAGGCGAACGTCTGGACCTGAAACCCTACCTGACGATGCAACTGAGCGGCCCTTCCTGGTACATCAC
>JAITWM010000165.1 GCA_031285265.1 Lysobacteraceae bacterium | reverse complement strand
TCAATTCCTTGTGCAGTTCCTGTAATGACCACACGGGACCCGTACCACGATATTCCAACGAATGCACCAACGCGCGTGCACCAGCGATCGTGGTCGAATAAGTGATGCGGTGCTGCAGGGCCTCGCGCCGGATCGAGAAAGAATCCGAAATCGCTTGTCGACCCTCAGTGGTGTTGACGATGTAGACGATTTCACCGTTCTTGATCAGATCGACGATATGTGGCCGCCCCTCGGCGACTTTATTGACGAGCGCACATTCCAGATCGTGTTCCCTCAACCAGACGCAGGTACCTTGTGTCGCTACCAACGTATAGCCGCGTTCGACCAGTGCTTTGGCGACCGGCAGCAAACGCTGTTTGTCCGGGTCGCGTACTGACAGGAATACTTTGCCCGGAGGCGGCGCCTTGATTCCGCCGGCTTCCTGCGCACGCGCCAGCGCTGCGCTGAAGTTGCGGCCGACGCCCATCACTTCACCGGTCGAACGCATTTCCGGTCCCAGAATCGGATCGACTCCTTGGAATTTCATAAATGGGAAAATAGCTTCCTTGACCGAGAAATATTCGGGAATGATTTCTTTTATGGCGCCCTGCTCGGCCAGCGTCTTGCCGGCCATGCAACGCGCCGCAATCTTGGCCAGAGGCAAACTATTGGCCTTGGATACGAAAGGCACGGTACGCGAAGCACGCGGGTTGACTTCCAGAAGATAGACGATGTCATTGCCGTCGGGATCGGTTTGAATGGCGAATTGCGTGTTCATCAGGCCGACGACGTTCAAGGCCTTGGCCAGTTCCTTGACTTGGCGGCGTAATTCGTCCTGGACGGATGCCGATAAAGAATAAGGTGGCAAAGAACAGGAAGAGTCTCCCGAATGCACGCCTGCTTCCTCGATATGCTCCATCACGCCACCGACCAGCACGGCTCCGGTGCGATCGGCGATGATATCCACGTCCACTTCGACGGCATTGTCGAGAAAACGGTCCAGCAATACTGGGGAATCGTTGGAAACCTTGACGGCATCGCGCACATATCGCGCCAAATCGGACTCGCCATAAACGATTTCCATTGCGCGTCCACCCAACACGTAAGAGGGACGTACGACCAGCGGGTATCCGATCTCCCGCGCCAGGGTCAGCGCTTCATCGGCGGTACGTGCGGTACGGTTGGGCGGTTGCTTCAGACCAAGCTGGTCGACCAGCTTTTGAAAACGTTCGCGGTCCTCCGCCAGATCGATCGAATCGGGTGATGTTCCGATGACGGGCGCGCCATTGGCCTCCAGCGCACGTGCCAATTTCAGCGGCGTTTGACCGCCATATTGCACGATCACGCCTTTGGGCTTTTCCAGTTCGATAATCTCCAACACGTCTTCCAGCGTTAGCGGCTCGAAGTACAGTCGGTCGGAAGTATCGTAATCGGTGGAAACGGTTTCCGGATTGCAGTTGACCATGATGGTCTCGAAACCGTCTTCGCGCAGCGCCAGCGCCGCATGCACGCAACAGTAATCAAATTCAATGCCTTGGCCGATCCGGTTCGGGCCGCCACCAAGAATCATGATCTTGTCGCGATTGCTCGGCGCCGCTTCGCATTCGTCCTCATACGTCGAATACAGGTATGCGGTACCGGTGGCGAATTCCGCCGCGCAGGAGTCCACACGTTTGTACACCGGATGTACGTCATGGGCGCGCCGCAATGCGCGGATGGCCGCTTCGTTGGTCCCGGTCAATTGCGCCAGACGCGCGTCGGCGAATCCGGCACGCTTCAACTGTCGCAACCGCTCACCGTTCAACGAATCCAAGCCTTCGGCCAGTAATTGTTTTTCATGCCGGACTAATTCTTCGATCTGATCGAGAAACCAAGGATCGATTGCCGACAACGCATAGATTTGTTCCACCGTCATACCCGCGCGAAAAGCATCCGCGAGGTAGAAAAGACGATCCGGACCGGGCACCTGCAATTCATGCCGCAATGGGATCATGCATTGCGCATCGTCCAAGTCCAGACCCGTCGGATCGAAGCCGTTCTTGCCAATTTCCAAGCCGCGCAGAGCTTTCTGCACCGACTCCTGAAACGTGCGTCCCATCGCCATCACTTCGCCAACCGATTTCATCTGCGTAGTCAGACGCGAATCGGCTTGCGGGAATTTTTCGAAAGCGAACCGCGGAATCTTGGTCACAACGTAATCGATCGTCGGTTCGAACGATGCGGGAGTTAGACCGCCGGTGATCTCGTTCTTCAGTTCATCGAGCGTGTATCCGACGGCCAATTTCGCGGCGACTTTGGCGATCGGAAAGCCGGTTGCCTTAGATGCCAGTGCCGAAGATCGTGAAACGCGCGGATTCATTTCGATGACGACTATCCGGCCGTCATTCGAGTTGATGCCGAATTGCACATTAGAGCCGCCCGTATCCACTCCGATCTTCCGCAGTACTGCGATGGAGGCATCGCGTAAACGCTGATACTCTTTATCGGTCAACGTTTGCGCCGGTGCGACCGTGATCGAGTCCCCGGTATGCACGCCCATCGGATCGAAATTTTCGATGGAACAAACAATGATGCAATTATCCGCACGATCGCGAACCACCTCCATTTCGAACTCTTTCCAACCCAGTACCGACTCTTCGACCAGTACCTCGTGCACCGGCGACAGTTCCAACCCGCGTTTGACGATCTCTTCAAATTCTTCCCGATTGTAAGCAACGCCGCCGCCACTGCCACCGAGCGTGAAGCTGGGCCGGATGATCGTCGGATAACCGACTTTGGTCTGGATTTCGACTGCTTGATCGAAACTCTTGGCGACTGCGGCACGCGGGCACTCCAGGCCGATTTCCTGCATCGCCACCCGAAACAACTCGCGATCTTCCGCCATCCGGATCGCGTCACGGGACGCACCGATCAGTTCGACGCCATAATTGTCCAAGACCCCATGATCGGCCAAGTCCAACGCGCAGTTCAGCCCCGTCTGTCCACCCATGGTCGGCAGCAGAGCATCCGGCCGTTCCTTGGCAATGATCTTTTCGACAGTCTGCCAATTGATGGGTTCGATATAGACGGCATCGGCCATATCCGGATCGGTCATGATCGTCGCCGGATTGCTGTTGACCAATACGACGCGATAACCCTCCTCTCGAAGCGCCTTGCACGCCTGTGCGCCGGAATAATCGAACTCACACGCTTGGCCGATCACGATCGGACCGGCGCCAATAATCAGGATGGATTGGATGTCGGTACGTTTTGGCATGCTGTTCTCGAAATTGCGGTTTTCATTTGGAATGAACGGGTCGAACGCGCGCCTTACCGCCTATCGACCCAAGGCAGTTGTTTGATCGCTTCATTACGTCGATGGAAGCCCGTTGAATGGGAAATATCTGTCGTTATCGAGCAAAACGATGCCACGCTGCCTTGGG
>JAITWM010000135.1 GCA_031285265.1 Lysobacteraceae bacterium | reverse complement strand
CCGTCGGAGTCGTCACTGTGTTGCGTCCGGATGACAGCCCGGCTTTTCTGTTGGGAGATTTGCGACCGGCGGCGTATCTGGACCGTGGACGCGATGTGCTGTTGCTTCGTTCCGACACCCGCTCGGAAAGAGAGGGCGATTCTGCTACTACGCCATCCCCGGTTTCGTCAGAGGCTATGAAAAAACGTGTATCGCGCCAGGAGACACCGCGATGAGCCGTTTGCGATTGAATAGTTGGATCGTACCGGTCAGCATTGTGGCTGCGCTATTGTTCGGACTGTTGCCGTTGCCGGAGTGGTTGCGGCCGTTCCGGCCCTATTGGTTGGCGTTGGTGATGGCGTACTGGGGATTGGAGACACCGCAACGGGTCGGTCTGGGGTTTGCCTTTGTCACAGGACTGATCGCCGATGTAATGTTCGGCGGTTTGTTGGGCGAGCAGGCGATGCGGTTGATGATCATGGTCTTCATCTTGCAACGGTTTCGCGCGCGTTTGCGGTTTTTTCCGTTGTGGCAACAATCGCTGGCGATTGGTGGTCTATTGCTTAACGATCGTATCGTGGCTACGGTGATCGCGGTGGCGGTCAGCGAGCCGATCCTGCCATGGGCCTATTGGTGGGCGCCGTTGGTCGGAATGATGTTGTGGACACCGTTGTTCCTGTTACTGGATGCATTGCGCTTAGGGCGGCGCGATAGGTAGTAGACCATGCATACGTTGCGTCGCGTCAAGAATGTCTATCTGGAGGCGGAACAGTTCCGGCGGCGCGCGATATTGGGGTTCATCGCGGCAGCGTTGGTATTGGGCGGTGTGGCGGCTTGGTATTTCCGGTTGCAGGTCGTTAGTCACGCCGAGTATGCGACGCGCTCGGATGCCAATCGGATCAAGCTCAATCCGGTGGTGCCGGCTCGCGGCATGATCTACGACCGCAAGGGGCGTTTGCTGGCGGAGAACGTGCCTGCTTTTCGATTGGAAGTCACTCCCGACAAGGTCGAGGGCATGGAGGAGACTCTGGCCGGGCTGGGGGAATTGATCAGCCTGTCGCCGGAGGAGCTGGAGCGGTTCCATTCCGAACGCAAAGCCAGCCGGGCGTTTCGTCCCATTCCATTGAAGCTGCGGATGAACGATGAGGAGATGGCGCGTTTTGCGGTGAACCGATGGCGTTTTCCGGGAGTGGAGCTGAAGCCGTACCTGACACGGCGTTATCCGTATGGCGATCTGTTGGCGCATATCGTCGGCTATGTCGGGCGTATCGATGAAAAGGACCTGGAAAGCCTCGGCGAAGGCGGCAATGTCCTCACGCATATCGGCAAGACGGGTATCGAGCGGTATTACGAGGACATCTTGCGCGGCAAGATCGGTTACGAACAGGTCGAAGTCAATGTGGTGGGACGTGCGTTGCGCACTATGGGACGAGTACCCGCCCAACCTGGCGTCGATCTGCGTTTGAGCATCGATATGAATCTGCAGCGCGCGGCGGTGGCGGCATTCGGCAATTTCGAAGGATCGGCCATCGCGATCGATCCCGGTACTGGTGAAATTCTGGCCATGGTCAGCCTGCCGAGTTTCGATCCCAATCTGTTCGTCAACGGCATATCGCATGCCGATTACAACGCGCTGAACGAAAACCCGTCGCGGCCGCAATACAATCGAATTGCATTGGGCGGTGTCGCGCCGGGATCCACTTTGAAGCCGTTCCTTGCATTGGCAGGTTTGGACAGCGGGGTGCGTAAGCCAGGAGATCAGACATTGTCGACCGGAATGTTCTATCTGCCGGGACAAAGCCGTGGCTGGGGAGATTCACATCGCGGCGGGCACGGCCTGACGGATGTGCGTAAATCGATCAGTGCTTCAGTCAATACGTATTACTATCAGTTGGCGCTGGATATGGGTATCGCTCGGATCAACGATTATCTGGGTCGATATGGGTTCGGCAGTGCTACAGGAGTTGATCTGGCAGGTGAAAGTACCGGTATCCTGCCTTCGCCGGAGTGGAAGATGAAAGCGGGAAAAGGACGCTGGTATCCCGGCGATACGGTCAATATGAGCATTGGTCAAGGTGACTGGAAAGTCACTCCGCTGCAGTTGGGGCAGGGTGTGGCGGCGCTGGCCGATCATGGGCAATTGCGTCGGCCGCATTTGGCCAGTGAGCGGCGCGACCGTTTCGATGGTCCGTGGATACCTCTGTCGCAGCCGCCGGCTCGACAGATCAGTGAGGGCGGAGCGAACTTGCAGGTGGTTCGCGAGGGTATGGTTGATACGGTGCACGGTCCTGGCGGGACGGCGCGTGCCATGGGCGTAGGCGCACCCTATCGGATCGCCGGTAAGACCGGTACCGCACAGGTCATCAGCCGGCGTGGCACTGGCGCGGTCAATCCCCGGGCGCTGCCATTGCATCTGCGGCATCGCGCACTTTTCATAGGTTATGCGCCTGCCGAAGATCCGAAGATCGCGGTGGCGATTGCCGTAGAAGGTGGGGGATATGGCGGCAGCGCGGCGGCGCCGATCGCGCGTAAGATTTTCGATGCGTATTTATTGGACAAGATGCCCGATGGTCTAGAGCTGTTGGATGCGGAAGCGGGTATAGATGCGGGATGTGGCGACGATGCGACGAATTGCTCCGTTGTATTACCCGATGCCGTGGTATTGGTTGTGGAACCGGCGCCATGAAGAGTGTCTTGAGTTGGTTGATCGATCTGTCGCGGAGGTTCACTCGTACTCTTGATTGGCCGCTATGTGCTGCGTTGCTGATATTGATGGCAGCGAGTTTGACCGTGTTGTACAGTGCGGGCGGCGCGAGAAGCGGTGGCCATCTGGCCATGGCGCAAGGCATACGGTTTGGTATCGGCTTATCAGTGATGTGGGCGATGTCCAGAATCCCGATCGTCCGGCTTCGGGCCTGGACGCCGACGATCTATGCTGTGTCGCTGCTGCCATTGATTGTGGTGCTGCTGATCGGTACGGGCAAGCATGGCCGGCATTGGTTGGACTTGAAAGTCTTTTATTTGCAGCCTGCGGAACTGCTGAAAGTCAGTCTCCCGTTGATGATGGCATGGTATCTGCACCATCAGGTGTTGCCGCCTGGCATCAAAGCAGTATTTTTTTCCGGGATGCTGATTGTTTTGCCGACTGCGCTGATCATGATGCAGCCGGATCTCGGAACGGCGGTATTGATCGCGGCCAGCGGCGTGTTCGCATTGTGGCTGTCGGGTATGCCATGGTGGTGGATCGGTGTTGCCGTTGGCAGTAGCGCGATCATTGCCCCGATTGCATGGTTCTGGTTATTGATGCCGTATCAGAAGGATCGCATTCTGATTTTCCTCAACCCAGAGGACGATCCGCTGCGAACGGGCTGGAACATCATTCAATCCAAGATCGCGATCGGCTCGGGAGGGCTGTTTGGCAAAGGTTGGGGGCATGGCACGCAATCGCATCTGGATTTCATTCCCGAGCGGACCACCGACTTCGTTTTCGCCGTGCTGTCGGAGGAGTTCGGCTGGATAGGCGTGGTGGCGATACTGGCATTGTATTTGTTCGTGATCGGACGCTGTCTGTGGATCGCGATGCAGGCACGTGATACTTATTCGCGGCTGCTGTCCGGATCGTTGGGATTGGCGTTCTTTATTTATGTAGTCGTCAACGGCAGCATGATTTCGGGTCTGCTACCGGTAGTCGGTGTGCCGATGCCGCTGATGAGCTATGGTGGCACATCGGCAGTATCGCTATTGGCTGGACTGGGTTTGGTAATGGCGGTCAAATCCTACCGGCCGGTACATGTGCGTTGAATAAGGATTTCTCTCATCTGAATGTCGCAATGCACGGCGCCGTTCCGCTTTCCGATGGTTGATTACGCGCGCGTCCATCGGTCTTGGTTATTCGGGGCGCTTCGAGAACAGCGCAAATTCTCCGCACTGTATATCAGCCGCTTTCAGTACGTTTCTACATTCAGTGGCGGAGCATATATTGGGTCAGCGTGCGAAGATGATGAGATAACGGATCGCATGTTTTTCACGTCGCGTCATACCCAATCGATATATAACGGCCAGGATGACGATGATCCCATCGAAAAATCCAAGCATTTATGCGATGGATACAATGCGGATATGGCCCGATTCTTCCATTGAATCGAACTTGTCAATAAAAAAGGGCGGTTTATGCCGCCCTTTTATTATCAATAGCGATAATGATCCGGCTTGTAAGGCCCATCGACATGGACTCCGATGTAGTCCGCTTGCTCCTGGGTCAGGCGAGTCAGTTTGACGCCGATCTTTTCCAAATGCAGACGCGCGACTTCTTCGTCCAGTTTTTTCGGTAACCGGTAAACTTTGCGTGCATAGGTGTCTCTGTTCGCCCACAGATCGATTTGTGCCAGTGTCTGATTCGAGAACGAATTGGACATGACGAAGCTGGGATGTCCGGTGGCGCAACCCAGGTTGACCAAACGGCCTTCAGCCAGCAGAAAGAGTGCTTTCCCACCGGGCAGGATGAACTTGTCCACTTGCGGTTTGATATTGATCTTCTGCAAACCCGGCAGTTTATGTAGCGCTTCGACTTGAATTTCGTTGTCGAAATGGCCGATGTTGCAGACGATGGCCTGATCCTTCATACGGGTCAGATGCTCGATTCGCAGGATATCCTTGTTGCCGGTGGTGGTGACGTAGATATCGGCGATGCCGAGCGTATCTTTTACTGTCTTGACTTCGTAGCCTTCCATCGCTGCCTGCAGAGCGCAGATCGGATCGATTTCGGTAACGATGACGCGGCAGCCGTAGGCGCGCAGTGATTGTGCCGATCCTTTGCCGACATCGCCGTAACCGCAAATCACCGCTACCTTGCCTGCCAGCATCACGTCCATCGCACGCTTGAGACCATCGGCCAGGGACTCGCGGCAGCCATACAGGTTGTCGAATTTGCTCTTGGTAACCGAATCGTTGACGTTAATTGCCGGAGTCAGCAGTCTGCCCGCCTCCGCCAATTGGTACAGGCGGTGCACGCCCGTAGTGGTTTCCTCGGAAACACCTTTCCATTGCTCGACGACTCGCGTCCAATAGCCCGGACGTTCCTTTGCGACACGCTTGAGCAAGTTCTTGATGACTTGTTCTTCGTGATTGGACGAAGGTGTGTCGACCCAATCTCTGCCGTTTTCCAGTTCGTAACCCTTGTGGATCAGCAACGTCACATCACCGCCGTCATCGACGACCAATTGCGGTCCTTGACGGCCACTGTCAAAACTCAGAGCATCGAGCGTGCAATCCCAATACTCCTCCAGGGTTTCACCTTTCCAGGCGAATACCGGTGTGCCGGTTGCCGCGATCGCAGCTGCGGCATGGTCCTGGGTGGAGAAGATATTGCATGACGCCCATCGTACTTCGGCGCCGAGGTCCTTCAGTGTTTCGATCAGCACGGCCGTCTGGATCGTCATATGCAATGATCCGGTGATGCGGACATCTGCAAGGGGGCGATCGGTGGCGTATTTTTTACGGATCGACATCAGTCCCGGCATTTCATGTTCGGCAATGTCGATTTCCTTGCGACCCCAGTCGGCCAATGAAATATCGGCGACCTTGTAATCGTCAGCAGTGGCGGAAGCCTTGGTAACGGCGTTCATTGGGAATACTCCGGTTCAATGCGAGCATGCTCGCGTTCGCCGGGCGCCGTTCTGCATTGAGGAGGGCCCTCCGAGCCTGGCCATGCTGGTGAGAAGCTTGCATGGTCGCAGCGCCCCTCGAAGGAGTATGCATTATATCGCTGTACGGTCTTCAGGTAGCATGCGCCGGAGTGATTTGGATACAGTGTGGATCCGGCAAGCGATGACACCGTATTCCTACCGGATCGGACGCGTCGATCTGAATAAGTCAATATCTGCGATTCTAGGTTGCTGACGCACTCTGCGTTAGGCTTGTGACCCTATATCGGTGACTTGGATTCATAATGAACGGACAACGTCGCAGCGGTATCGTATTTGCGCCCTCGGATCAGCCACTGCGCAACGATGTGCGCAGTCTTGGCGCGATGGTTGGCAGTATGTTGGCCGAGCAGATTTCTCCGGCATTTCTCGCAGAAGTCGAGAAAGTACGCGTTACTGCGATCGCGCGTCGTGAGAATCAAGCGCCTCCGGAATCATTGGCCGGATTATTGGCTGGTATGGCGCCAGAGCATGCCGAGGCATTGGTACGAGCGTTCAGTGCATATTTCCAGGTAGTCAATATTGCCGAGCGCGTTCACCGCATACGTCGCCGTCGCGATTATCAGCGCAAAGTCGATGTCAAACCGCAGCCCGACGGATTGTTGGATGCGTTGCACAAGCTCAAAGTTCAAGGCGTGAGTCTCGACGAACTACGCGAATGGTTGCCGCGAATCGATATCGAACCGGTATTTACCGCGCATCCAACGGAAGCGGTACGGCGAGCCGTTCTGGAAAAGGAACAAATCCTGGTGACCAATCTGCTTAACGATTTGGATGGCCAGCGCACGCCGGGAGAGCGCTTGATCGATATGGAACGTTTCCGTATGGCGCTGACCTCCGCCTGGCAGACGGCCGATGCATCGCCGGTGCGACCGACGGTGGATGACGAGCGTGAGCATGTCAGCTTTTATCTGACTGAAATCGTATATCGGGTCGTACCGGCATTTTACGAAGCGTTGGAGCATGCCATCACCGAGGTTTACGGCGAATCGATCGTATTACCGCGTTTGCTGCGTTTCGGTAGCTGGGTCGGAGGCGATATGGATGGAAATCCCAATGTCGATGCCGGTACGATCACAGTCTCGTTGGGGGCACAGCGTAATGCCATTTTGAATGTGTACATGCGGGAAGTGCAGAGCCTGATGCGCGTGTTGACGCAGTCCACGGATGTCGTATCGGTTTCTCCGGAAGTGTCCGCGCGAGTAATGCAGTATCGTAAGTTGTTGCCGGACAATGCCGCTAAAATCCGGCCCAGACATGCCAATATGCCTTATCGAATTCTGTTGGGATTGATGCAGGCACGCCTACAGGCAACGCTGGAGGATCGCGTTCAGGGATATGCTTCTCCGGATGAATTTTTAGCGGATGTTCACTTGATCGAAGCCAGTTTGCTGGCGCATCGCGGTCTGCATGCGGGAGCATTTTCAGTCAGGCGGCTGGAGCAGCGGATACGGGCTTTCGGGTTTCACTTGGCCAGATTGGATGTACGGCAGGAATCCAGTGTGCATTCCCGGGCGATAGCGGTAGCGCTCGGTGAAGAAGATTGGTCCAACCTCGGTGCCATGCGTCAGGCCGCGCGCCTGGAGCCTTACGCCGGTGGTGAAACGCCGCTGCCATTCAGCGAAGAAGCCGGAAATCTGCGCCTGGACGCCGTATTCAAGGCGTTGGCTGATGCGCGAAAGCAGCATGGCGTCGATGCGCTTGGCGTCTACATCATCAGTATGGCGCACAGTCGTGCGGATGTATTGACCGTACTGGCATTGGCGCGGCGTGGCGGACTGGTCGATGACGACGGGATGGTGCCATTGGACATCGCGCCATTGTTCGAAACCATCGAAGATTTGCGGCGTGGCCCCGAGGTTTTGTGCGATCTGGTGGCCGATCCGGTATACCGCGCGCATCTGCGTGCGCGTGCTGACGTGCAGATGGTAATGCTTGGTTATTCCGATAGCGGAAAAGATGGCGGTATCGCCGCATCTCGTTGGAGCTTGCAGCGGGCACAGGTGGAGTTGTTGCAGGTGGCGCACGAGCTTGGGATCAAGCTCACTTTTTTCCACGGTCGCGGCGGATCGATCAGCCGTGGCGGCGGCAAGACGAGTCGCGCGGTCGATGCTTCTCCGCGTGGCAGCGTCGATGGTCGGCTGCGTATGACCGAACAAGGCGAAGTCATCCATCGTAAATACGGTATTCGTGCATTGGCGTTGCGCACACTGGAACAGGCCACGGGTGCGGTGCTGGTTTCCAGTCTGCGCCCGCGCCCGCCGGAGTGTCGTGAGACACAGTGGCGGCAAATGATGGGCGAGGTGGCCGAGGTCAGCAGCCGGGTCTATCGTAGTTTGGTCGGAGCGGCGAACTTCATGGAGTATTTCCGGACGGCCACGCCAATCGACGTAATCGAACGGATGACGCTCGGTTCACGGCCATCGCGGCGGCTGGGGCAGGGCGCCACCTTGGATAATCTGCGCGCGATTCCGTGGGTTTTCGCCTGGACGCAAGCGCGCGTGACGCTACCTGGCTGGTATGGTGTCGGTAGCGGATTGCAACAAGTAGTCGCAATACATGGCGAGGAGGCCATGCGAGAAATGGCGAGAGATTGGCCATTTTTCCGTACGTTTCTCGATGATGTTTCGATGGTCTTGGCCAAGAGTGATCTGGATATCGGAGCGATGTTTTCACGCTTGGCGGGCCCGCTGCACCAGGAATTTTTCCCCCGCATCGAGGAGGAATATGCGACGACTCGCAAGTGGACCATGCGATTGAGCGGCGATCAATGGATATTGCAACACGACCCTAAATTATCGCGCTCGATTCGGTTGCGTGATCCGTACATCGATCCGATGAGCATTCTGCAAGTCGATCTGCTTGAGCGCTGGCGCGCTGCAGGCTGTGAGGACGACTCGCTACTGCGCGCGCTGGTGGCCAGCGTCAATGGCGTATCGCAGGGGATTCAGAATACTGGCTGAGTATGGATCGGCGCATTGATGGGGTGCGTCGTATGGATGGGCCGATTCGCTGCACATGTGGCTAAGTGTGCGTAGATATATGGAAGCGCATATATGTTTGTTGAGAGGAGGCGTTATCGACGATTCTTGCGAGCTTTGACGTCGGTCTGTCGAAAACGCATCTCCGGGTTACGGACATCGCCGCCGCCGTTGGCGAGAGACCAATGGCGGTATTGGCATTTATCCGGACGACGGCAATATCCACCGCTATTTTTGTTGACGATATGTAGTGGATGGAAAACAGAAGGAATACCGATGTGGCGTCTTGGTAGCAGTCATTGCACCCGTCGCAATTGCCATTGATTACTACCGGCCAGCAAGTCCAGACGGTGACGCAATATGTCGCCGGCGAGAGAAGTCGTGATGGTCAGGTCGATATGTAGATCTTCCTGCTCGCCGATTACGGTGGCTTGTGGATCGGTCAGGCCCAGCGCGAGATTGACTTTGTCCGGATCGTCCTGCGCGTTACGCCAGATTTGAAACAGTTTATCGGTGCGCAATGCGGCCTGTAGTTGTTCAGCGAATTCATCGGCGCCGAACGCCGTGAAACTCAACCCAGGGTCTTTCCCGCGTGCTTTTTCAGGATTGGGGAGACGGATCAGATACCGCACAATCATGACATCCTCCTGGCGTGAGAATTGGGGTTATTCAAATCGAACAGACCAAAGATACGGATAAGCAGATTCCGAAAGTATCATGCTGTGTATTTCAATCCCTATTCAATCGGGACCATGCCGTACCCATAATTCGTGGAATTCAAAATCTGAGGCATTCCAAGTAAATAAATGGGGACGATATAAATCAATCGATTTTCGGAGCGTTCGGGTTATCGATGAGAAGCCCCTTGCCGCGAACATCGTCGATCCAATCAATAGTAATGCCATCGGCACGGCGAGTGCTGATGGGATCAAGTTGGAAGCGGAGACCTTCTATTTCCGTGGCGATTGCATTTGCATTGTTTGGCACGATCTGGAGCTGCGTTTGAAATTGCGGATTGACCGTCAGCGATAAAGCCATGTCCGTCCCTGCGTTGGTCAACGCTTCCTGTAGCATTTTGGCGGCCGTGGGGGTGACGGTAATGGCAGGCGGTGTGCGGTCTGCTGACGGTAGTCCCAGCAATTGATTCAGTTCTCCGGAATCGGCCAGTTGCTCGATGATATCGCTGCCACCGATCAGTTCGCCCTCTATATATAACTGCGGGATCGTCGGCCAATTTCCATACTGTTTGATGCCTTCACGGATTTCTTGATCGGTCAGTACATTGACATGTGCATACTCGACGCCCAGTCCATCCAGGATGCTGGCCGCTTTCCCCGAGAAGCCGCAGTGTGGCATCCCGGGCTGGCCTTTCATGAACAATACGATGCGATGAGTTTGTAGCAGTGATTCGATACGAGAGCGCAAAGCGGCGTCCAGAGACATTGAAATAAAACTCTTCTTCGATAATTGAGGCGTTTTATTCTACGTCGCTCGGTCGGGAAATGGGGTGAATGCCTCAGAAGGGAGGTGCGGATCGAACCATGATGCTGTGCACGAGAAGACAATGGTCAAAGCAAATATTTCAATGGAATTTTCATATCGAAATAATAGTTTTGATCATTGATTTTATTGTATATAGCGCGCATAAGTATGGCGGATATTCATAATTGTGATTTATTGGCGAAAACTCTAAATGCGATAGACAGTATCGTTAACTGCTTGATTTTTATCAAAGACCTCAAGAATCGTTTACAGGTACAGTAAAGGCTGTAAAGAGGGTGTATTCACATTAATGAATAGCATGAGGCCGTTGGGGAACAAAAAAATCCCTTAAGGGATTGAAGAACGGAAAGGCCCATGCCTGGAGAGGGTACAAAAGGTAAGAAAGCATGGCATAATGCTTACGCAATATTGCGATGGAGTTCATTATTGAATGTGATGAGTTTCATTGAAATATGTGATGGATTTCATTTATTTTTATGAGTTTATTCATATTTCTTCAGCGTATGTTCATGCCGGATAGTTCGCCAGGGCTTTATGGCGGGTTTGGTTTAGGCTGAAAAGTACGGCTGTTAGCGGCGGTAGGGTTCTGATGAGCCGGCCAAGGAGGGAGCTAGTGTCACTCACCTCTGGGTGAGCTAAGGGGGAAACCTCAAAATTCGATAAGCGACTTCATCATTTTCCAAAAATGATGAGGCTGCGGAAGTTTGCCGTCGAGTTTTGGAGAGTACTCAGGGAATATCAGCACCACGAACTTTGGTATATCGATACAGGTTGGGTTGTCTAGATGTTTTTTCAGGGGATTGCGACGTGACAAATTCGTTTGAACACGATGCCGGTAAGGCAGAGTGCCGTTTGACTGTGCGTTCAAGCCAGCCAGCGGCGCCGCGTTCGCCATCCAAAGTGAATCAGGGGCTGTCTATGTTGAAGAGCATTTGGTCGGCGTGCGCCAATCGGGCTACCGCGTTGGTTGCATTGGGAATGTTGACCTTGTCGGGAATGAGCAGTGCTCAGGCTGCTCCGACCATCACTCCAACAGGCCCTACGTATTCGTGCAATGCACTTTATGCCGTCAACGCGCAGGGCGTAGTAGGCACCTATCCTGGCGCGATCGATATCGGTGTCTGGAAAATCATGGACTATACCGGCGGGACGCCGACGCTGCTGAATCCTGCCGAGCTGGTATACAAGGCTGCAAGCTTTGACGATTGGGTAGCGACGGGCATCGGCGGACAGACGCTCGCGATTGGCTACCGTGGAGGCGAAGGCAATGGTCCGCTGGCAATGTACTCGTGGGGTATCGACTCAAACGATTACCAGTACATGTACTATGTGCTGGGCGACGGCGCCGCAACGCAAGCGATCAAGTTACCGCCTATGGGGGCTTTCCCCACACCTGCCGGTATCAGTGCTTTCCCGAGCGGAGAGGTCTATCAGAAAACGGGCGAGGTCTTTCTGGCAGGGCCGCAAAGCGGTTCGAATACGGCATTGCGCATCCGGCGCTACAACCCGGTCACAGGCGCCATCATCGATAGTGGACAGATACTTCCTGAGCATAGCAGCGATGCGGGCATGGTCGGGTTTCAGGGCGATATGGCGATCGATGCGGAAGGCAGTATCTATATGCTGGCGCTCGATCGTGTCGGAGGCAATCCGTGGCTGGTTCGGATCAAGCCGGGCGGCAATGGCAGCGGCTGGACTTATAACAAAGTATTCCAGATCAGCGGAATCAGTTTCAGTACTAGCGCCGTAGATTATCAAGCGATTTACGGTATGGCATTCCTGGGCGGCAAGCTGTTCGTCGCGCAAGGAACAGACATATTTCAGATCGATTTGTTCACCCATCTGGCCACCCGGGTCGGTACGCCGCCAATCACGGATTACGATGGTGTCAGGTTGTACGACCTCGCGAGCTGTCAGACAGCGCCGGTCATTAAGGGTAAGGTTTACAACGACGCCGATGCCGACGGCGTGATCAGTGGTTCGGAGAGTGGTGTCGCTGGGGTTACGGTCGAACTGTACAAGGCCGGCAGCAATACTCCGGTCACTGTGCAGCAGACCAGCGGCGGCGGCGAGTACACTTTCATCGTCGACGACTACAACGCGACTTACTATGTGCGTTTG
>JAITWM010000074.1 GCA_031285265.1 Lysobacteraceae bacterium | reverse complement strand
GACTCGCCCAATCGCTTGATTCGCTTGGATGTTTCCAGAATCTGGCCACGAATCTGATCCATGCCTTTGATGGTTTCACGAACCACCCCGGCACCTTCGGCGGCAATCAACACCGACCGCTGCGCCACCTCTGCCGATTCCGTGGAGTTGCGCGATACTTTCTGAATGCTTGAGGCAATTTCGTTGATACGTTCGGAAGCGGCGCTGATCTGCTCGGCCTGATGGTTGGCCGCCTCGGCCAATTGCATCGCCGTCGCCTGCGTTTCCTGGGAAGACGCCGCCACTTGCACTGATGTATCGTTGATCGTCGTAACCAGGTTCCGCAGTTCCTCCACCGCATAGTTGACGGCGTCGGCGATAGCGCCCGTCATGTCTTCGGTGACGGACGCCCTTACCGTCAGGTCGCCCTCACCCAGAGAGCTGATTTCGTCCAACAAGCGCATGATCGCCTGCTGGTTACGGCTGTTGAATTCATGCTGTGTCTGATAACGCAGTTCCTGCTCGCGTCGTTGAGAGCGATTCAAACTTATCGTCAGACCGATAATCGAAAATAACGATATCAAACCCGAAGCGACTCCCAACCAGACATTGGGAAACCAGCTTTTATCGCGAGTGGATCCAAGACTCAGCAGGGCTTCGCTATAGCGAATCATGCTGCTATCAATACCACCCAATTCGACCGCCGCGGTCTGTGCGCCGGAAAGGCTCTTGGTATTTTCCAGGATCGCATCGATGCTCTGCCGCATGGTGCCCCACTGCGATTGAGCCCGGCGCAATCCCGATACCGCAGCAGGGTTATTGTGAATAGCGGTGATCCCCAATTCGGGATCGCCATTCTGCAACCCACTCAACGTCTGATTGAACCGCTGCGCGGTGAGCGCAAGCTGCTCCGCGGAATCTTCCGCCTTGACGCGCCCTGCTCTGATATCGGCCACCTGACTGATCATGGCGCCGGATTCGGCGGACAATTCCAGAACCTTGTCTATTTGCGTCGAAGGGGAACCGCCAACCACCATCGCCCGAACCACTTCATTGAGCGTTTTCTGAAACTCCGGGACGCCATTGACAAGACCATCCATATTCCCGAACAAGGCGGATATCGCCGGTTCACTGGCTACGATCTGATCGACATTTTTGCCAAGTGGACCCCAGGCACTCGCCATTCGCCGCAACGGATCCGACGCCTTATTGCCGAATATGTTCTCCAACGACTTCAAAGCATTGTTAATCTCTGCTCTATTCTGTCGCAGAGTCGCAAATGCTTCCGGACTGCCGGTAACGACAGCCTCGCGCCCTCGATCAGTCAATTGTTGAGATAGCAGCTGTATCTGTGCCGCACTCTTGCTGGCATCGGCGTAACGACTCCCTTGCCAGGAAGCTATGCCCGCATTGGCCCCAAACACGATGATCGACAATGCCAGCAGGATCAGCCAAAAACTGGTGCCTGCAAGTCCGGACTTATTCGCACCGGGGTTATCCCTTTCGCTCCTCATGTTTCAGCCTCGAATACAATGAAACGGAATTGGTCGCCGATTTATTAAGCAGCGGCGTGTCTGAACTGAGGTGTATTCCCCAACTGCGATAACGAGAACACACCCCATACGGAATCTTCACTACGGAAAGCACGATTGATGAAAGGTGCATAGCGTTCCTGCTTCAAAGGAGCAGGGTCTATTTCTTGATCCTCAGTAAAGCTGCGTTGTCCATACAATTCATCAATAACAAGAGCCACATCTCCTCCCTGTTGACGCACGATCAATACGCGCTGCCCTTCATACATCGGGGTACGAACGCCTTCAAAGAACAGTTTCATATCAACGACAGAAAAGAGATTCCCGCGCAGATTGCCGATGCCGACCAGCCATGGCCGCGCCCCGGGAACGTGAGTCACCAATGGCAGCACAGTGATTTCGACCACTTCGGCGAATGTCGAAACCAGACGGTGTTCTCCTATGCGATAGCCAATTCCGCGCCATATGTTGGACGCTAGCTCGCGTACCGGAAGCGGGACCGCATGAGCCAGGCTGCGGCGTTCGTATTCAGCTAAGATATCGAAGGGCGATCGCATGGAATTCTCACCAACTCATTGAACTACATAAAAAATATCTCTCATCCTGAAAAGCCGATGCCCACATATTAGACATGGACATGTCTACGGATCGCATCCAATAACTCCTCACGGGTAAACGGTTTGGTGAGGTATTCCTCCGCTCCAACAATACGGCCCCGCGCCTTATCAAACAAACCATCCTTGGAAGACAACATGATCACCGGCGTGGATTTGAAATTATTGTTACTTTTGATGAGCGCAGTGGTCTGATAACCATCCAGGCGCGGCATCATGACATCTACAAATATGATCTGAGGCTTCTGGTCGGCAATCTTCGCCAACGCTTCGAAGCCATCGCCAGCCGTCGTCACTTCGCAACCTTCCCGCTTGAGCAAGGTTTCCGCCGTGCGGCGGATAGTTCTCGAATCATCGATCACCATGACCCGCAAACCGCTTAGCGATCCACCAGAAGCTGCATTGTTAGTCATTCACATAATTCCCCGACCGCATGACACCTCAATTTAATCAATCAAATGATGTCGGCATCACTGCGGATGATTGTTCTTTATTCCAGCACAGCCATACGCTGTCAAGTTCAGCGATACCATGCTGCCAAAAACTGAACAAAAATCAAACCATGATCGTACCGCCATCACACCTTGAGCATCGCATTTGGATCCTTACGAACCGTTGTCATAACCCGCGCCCCCGCAGACAATAGCAGGGAATAGGCTAACATCGTAAGGCCATTCGAGAAGTTTGTGCCAGATGCACTCAGATATCATCGTCATCATGGACCCGATCGAGTCCATCAAAATCAGTAAAGACACCACTTTCGCCATGCTTCTGGAGGGTCAACGGCGCGGGCATAGGCTGTTTTACGTGTATCCCGGCGGGCTATCATTGCGAGACGGAAGCGCCAAGGCGAAAGCCGCGCCCTTGTCCGTACAGGATATTCCGGGGGACTGGTTCAAACTGAAGCATCCGAGGGAACTGACCCTGGGGCGCGAACATACTGTATTAATGCGCAAAGATCCCCCCATCGATGCAGAATATCTGCATGACACGCATATCCTGTCAGTGGCGCAGCGGGCCGGTGCTCAAATCGTCAACGACCCTCAGGGACTCCGCGATTTCAATGAGAAGCTGGCCGCGCAATTGTTCCCGGAATGCTGTCCACCGACGCTGATCAGCCGCAGCATCTCCGATCTCAGAGCATTCGTCGCCGAACAGAACGAAGTCGTGCTGAAACCATTGGATGGAATGGGGGGGCGTTCCATTTTTCGTTCCTATGGCAACGACCCCAATCTCAATGTGATTCTGGAAACATTGACCGTAAACGGTCACCAACTGGCATTGGCGCAGCGCTACATCCCGGAAATCGTGCAAGGGGACAAGCGCATCCTTCTCATCGACGGCGTACCGGTGGAATATTGCTTGGCGCGTATTCCCCAAGGAAATGAATTCCGTGGCAATTTAGCCGCAGGAGGGCGCGGCGAGGGACGCCCGTTGACCGAACGCGATCGCTGGATCGCAGCCCAGGTAGGGCCCGAAATGCAACGGCGTGGCATGCGCTTCGTCGGTTTAGATGTCATCGGCGACTATCTCACCGAAATCAACGTCACCAGTCCGACCTGCGTCCGCGAACTGGATGCGCAATTCGGTTTAAATATTGCCGGACGCCTATTTGATATCCTGAACGTCACACCGGCAGCTTCATGACTATTCGCACCATGCCTTCGCCTCACATCGGAGAGGAACAACGGCTTTCCGCCACTCTAGTGCTGTCGTTGTTGATACATGGAGTGGTGATTCTTGGAATCGGTTTCGCTCTTGACGACGCAGCACCAATGGTTCCGACACTGGATGTGATCTTCAGCCAGACATCGACTCCCTTGACGCCGGCACAAGCGGACTTTCTGGCGCAAGCCAACAATCAAGGAGGGGGTGAACACGATCAATCTCGAAGGCCGCGAGACAACCAAGTAGGTATTGCGCCAACGCTTGAATCCGGACAAGCACCACACCGAATGAGCGCCCGGTCCATGCCGGAGACGTCTCCTCCGGAAGCGCGGGTCATCACCAGCCGGTCCGGTGACGAGACTGCCTCGTACCCGAAGCCACAACAATCTGAATCCACGGATTCCCTCCCCAATGCCGACGGAGATTCCCCGATCGACGCAGAAATCGCCCGGCTATCCGCCGAAATCGATATGCGATCGGAATTGTATGCCCGCCGCCCGGTACGTAAATTCGTGTCCGCCAGCACGCGGGAATACGCTTATGCCAATTATCTGCGCGCCTGGGTGGACCGCGTCGAGCGTGTCGGTAATCTCAATTATCCCGACGAGGCGCGCCGGCGTCGTCTGGGGGGGCAGGTCATCATCAGCGTGGCGGTACGCAGCGACGGTTCCGTGGAAAGCAGCCGAATCCTGCGCAGCAGCGGAACGCCGCTGCTTGATGACAGTGCCTTGCGCATCGTGCAATTGGCCCAGCCGTTCCCCGCATTACCCAAGACCGATGAAAATGTGGATGTCCTGCACATCACCCGGACCTGGGTTTTCCTGCCGGGCGGGAAAATGGAAGACCGATAAATTCAACTTCGATATGCAAAAACCAAGTGCCAGTCTCACGACTGGCACCCGATTGAAGAGCAATACATCTCAAGCTCAACCGCGGATCAGGGGGACGGCTTCCACTGCCCCACTGCCGCTAAACCGTTGTCGCGCGCGCGCGCATAAACCGTTTCCTGCGCTTTGGCAAAATTGCCGCTCATATTTTTCGACCAGAGTTTCATAGCGGCTTGTTGCATTGCACGGCCGTAAGAAAACGACAAAGGCCAGGGATGCGTCCCCATCTGATTCATCGCATTCAAGTGCGCGGTAGCGTCTTCATCGTTCTGCCCGCCAGAAAGGAACACGATACCCGGCAGAATCGCCGGAACGGTGCTCTTCAGGCACATGACGGTCGATTCTGCAACTTCTTCGACGCTGGCTTGCTCTTTGCACTCCTTGCCTGCGATGACCATGGATGCTTTCAGGATGGTGCCTTCCAGCAGCACGTTGTGCTCATACAGCGCACCGAACAACGAGCGCAATGTCGCCTCAGTGACTTCATAGCAAGTCTCGATATCATGCTCACCATCCATCAGGACCTCCGGCTCCACCATCGGCACCAGCCCTTGCTCCTGACATAAGGCCGCATAGCGCGCCAGCGCATGCGCATTGGCTTCGATGCACGTACCCGTCGGAACATCATCGCCAATATTGATCACCGCACGCCATTTCGCAAACCTCGCGCCCAACCGATAATATTCTTCCAGACGTTCACGCAAGCCATCCAGCCCTTCGGTCACGACCTCTCCGGGAAAACCTGCCAACGGATACGTCCCCTTATCGACCTTGATCCCCGGAATCATGCCGTGATCGGCCATATACTTGGCGAATGGAACGCCATCCTTGGTCGACTGGCGGATCGTCTCGTCGTACAGAATCGCACCGGAGATATAGTCGTCGAGTTTTGGCGTAGTCAACAACAGTTCCCGATAGGCACGACGGTTTTCTTCTATGTTTTCTATACCAACAGCGGCGAATCGCTTAGCAATGGTGCTGGATGATTCATCAATGGCAATGATGCCTTTGCCCGTGGCGACCATCGCCTGGGCGGTTTCAGCAAGCTGTTCTATGCTCATGGGAGGGGTTCCTGCGCTAGCTCGGGGAAACTTTAATTATAGCCTGTCGGCCATCCATTCTTGACATCGTCCAACTACCACGACTCATGACCAGTTTCAGGACATGAATTCAATATCTAATTTTCCGGCAGAAAGACCCGTCGATCCCTATCCATCTGTCCCGGCACGGCATCGGCGAACCATTCATGGGGCCGCTCCGTCAAAGCACTCATAAGTCCCCCAATCCCTGGGCCCATCCATCCGGCCCGACCTGAAGCAATCGCAATGTATTGGTCGCACCATGCATATCCATGCTTTCACCGCTGGTAAAAGTGACTCTGTCGCCGGACTTCAAGAATCCGGCATCGGCCAGTTGGCGGATACTGTCGCGCGCCGCTTGCCGTGCAGTTTGTCCTTTTTGCTGATAATCGATCGGAAACACATCACGCATCAACAGCATCTGCCGGCGCACATAGTCATAGCGGCAAAAAGCATAAATGAGCGTGCCTGTCCGAAACCGCGACAAGAACCGTGCCGTACTGCCGGATTCCGTCATCGCGACGATCGCACTGACTCCGATATGCTGCGACAGGAACATGGTCGCCATCGCAATGGCTTGATCGACATACTCCAGATTCCGGGGAGCTTTGCCGAAATCGATCTCGGCACCGAATTGCCGCTCCGCCCCTAGGCAAATGCGCGCCATCGTCTCGACCGCCAATACCGGATAGTCTCCTGCGGCCGTCTCCGCAGACAGCATCACTGCATCGGTGCCGTCGATAACCGCATTGGCGACATCCAATACCTCCGCGCGCGTCGCAATCGGGCTTTCCACCATCGATTGCAGCATCTGCGTCGCCGTAATGACCACTTTATTTTGCGCAAGCGCTTCGCGAATGATGCGTTTCTGTATTCCCGGTAGCTCGGCATCTCCGATTTCTACCCCAAGATCGCCCCGCGCCACCATCACGACATCGCTGGCATCGACAATCTCCGCCAAGTTCGAGGTCGCTTCGGCACGTTCGATCTTCGCCACAACTGCAGCAAAGCCGCCATTTTGTTGAATCAGCCTGCGCGCTTCGTTCATATCGTCAGCATTACGACAAAACGATACGGCAATGAAGTCGGCTCGCATTTCTACTGCGACGGCGATCAGTTCATGATCACGCGGCGTCAATGCGCCCAATGAAAGCCCGCCTCCCTGCTTATTCAATCCCTTTCGATCGGAAAGGACGCCCTCATTGAGTATGGTGGTGATGATACGATCGCCTTCCACCGACATGACGCGCAACTGGACCAAGCCGTCATCAAGCAACAATACGTCGCCGGATCCCACATCATTCGGCAATCCCAGATAGCTCACTGCCACTTCCGTCGCATCGCCCGGCGGCGCATCGGCGCGAGCGATTAGATCAAAGCGGTCCCCAGCATGCAATTCGACCCGGCCTTCTGCGAAAGTCCCGATACGGATTTTCGGTCCGGGAAGATCCACTAGAATCCCGACTTCCAGCCCAAGCCGAGCAGCCGACTCGCGCACCGCCGTAGCACGGGCTATCTGTTCCGACGGATCGCCATGGGAAAAATTCAGCCGTACCACATTTACACCCGCTCGAAGCAACGCATCCAGCACCAAAGGTGGATCGCTTGCCGGACCAAGCGTAGCAACAATCTTGGTGCGACGCCGAAGATCTGTCATACAAACTCCTGCTGGTTATTTACGCACGACTGTGGTTTTTACCGCTTCGACAAAGCCCTGCACCGTGACGATCATCGAAATATCTAAACACGGTTTCGGCGAATGCTGTTCATAGAGCCGGCAGCCATGTTTGTGAAATCCCATCAGCAAATATCATCAGCAAACCCCATCAGAAACAGATAATCATCTAATCACTACATCGCCTACGAATGGTTCGCTTTCGAATTTCCGACCGGATGCACCATCGGCGCTCCGACGACAAGTATGTCTTTACCAATCAACCATTACCCCGATCCGGTGAGAACGATTAATCGTCTACGGAAGAAACTACACATCCGGCCTGTGGCACTCCTCACTTCATAATTGCACGGTCGAAACCTGGCATTTCACATAAGCCGGACATTAACCGGGATACGCGCTACGAATACTTCCTTTTTTGGATTTTCAAACCCACGTATTTCGGCCGCATCCCCCTCGATAACGACAGCGGCAATGCAAATCTTGCATCCGCCGCATCGAGTATTTTCTCCATTCCAAACATCCTCGGCCGGGCATACGGGCCCGGCCGATACCATCCAATATTCCATCCGAAAGCGGCGCTGTCTGCCGCCTCAGATCCGAAACATCGCTATTGTCCTCGCGCTTCCAATGCCGACACCGCCGGCAGCTTTTTCCCTTCCAGAAATTCCAGAAACGCGCCGCCACCGGTGGATATGTATCCGATATCTCCTGTGATCCCGAATTTCTGCACCGCCGCCAGCGTATCGCCCCCTCCAGCAATCGAGAACGCAGTCGATTCCGCGATGGCATGTGCTACCGTTTCGGTTCCGCGCTCAAACGCTGCGAATTCGAAAACACCGACTGGTCCATTCCAGACTACCGTTCCCGCCCCTCGGATCAACGATGCGTAACGAGAAGCCGTCTGCGGGCCGATATCGAGGATCATCTCGTCATCGGCCACCTGATCCGCCGGTTTGATTGCCGCCAGCGCATTCTCGGCAAATTCCCTGGCCACCACGACATCGCTCGGCAATGGAATCTCCGCTCCGCGCGTTTTGGCGTCACCGATGATTTTCCTGGCTGTTTCAATCAGATCCGGCTCATGCAGCGATTTGCCGATGGGCAGCCCTTGCGCGGCAAGAAACGTATTAGCGATACCACCGCCGACGATCAATTGATCCACTTTGTTGATCAAGTTCGTCAATAGTTCCAGCTTGGTCGAAACTTTACTGCCGGCCACAATCGCCAACAGCGGATGTGCCGGGCGATCCAGCACCTTGGCCAAAGCGTCCAATTCCGCCATCAACAACGGCCCGCCGGCCGCCGTCCCGGCAAATCGAATCACGCCATGCGTCGACGCCTGAGCGCGATGTGCAGTGCCAAACGCGTCCATGACAAAGACATCGCACAATGCGGCATATTTTCTGGACAGGGTTTCATCGTCCTTGCCTTCACCTACGTTCATGCGGCAATTCTCCAGCAGTACGATTTGCCCCGGCGCTACTTCAACGCCATCCAACCAGTCTTTGACCAACGGAACATCGACATTCAATAACTCCGACAGCCGCTTCGCTACCGGCGCCAATGAGTCCGCTTCGCTCCAAACACCCTCTTTAGGCCGGCCCAGATGCGACATCACCATCACGGCGGCGCCTTTCTCCAACGCAAGCTTCAGTGTCGGAACCGAAGCGACAATCCGTTGTTCAGCGGTAATACGTCCATTATCGACAGGAACATTCAAATCCTGACGGATCAATACGCGCTTCCCAGCCAGATCGAGGTCGCTCATGCGTAGAATCGCCATTACGGATTCTCCATAATTAGGGGGTCATTATTGTCAACTTTCGTTTTAAATGCGGCAAACAGTTATCCGTAGAATCTCGACTTAGTTCTCTCCATTGGATGAACGGCGCAATAAACTGAACGCGAAACCTGCCACCAGCGCCGCTCCGGCAATCAGCACTGCCCAGAGTGTCCAATTCTTCCAGTCGCGCTGTACAACCGGCGTCAACGCCGTTGCACCCGCTAATGTTTCCGGCGCCGACAGGTCAACGGTTTCCGGTACCCAGGCAGGCCCCAATTGCTGCCGCAGCGTTTCCATCGTCTGCACCAGTGAGGAAGGTGCGCGAACAGCATTCGCACTTCCTGCGGCCAAGACGTAAGGCCCCTCACCCTGCGCCATGAACACCAGCGATTCCGGACGATAACCCAAACGCAACATCGGTACCTGCGCATTTCCTACCGGCACATCGGAAGAAAGCCGCCAATAACGATCACGGGAAACTCCATACAACGCCTGTGGCATGGAGCGGACTTCCTGCCCCTCCATCCGTACCGCATAGGCAATCCAGGAAGGTGCGCGGGTCTGCCATGGATCCTGTACCGTATCGCGGCTTTCCAGCGTCCACCGCCGCGTATCGTTGTCTCCCAGCAAAACATCCGCGTGCGCCGCCGGAAACCGGCCATCCAGTTTGAACTCGAAATACTCCCGTCCTTTTTCGATGACGCGCGCGCCGCTCAGTTCCTCCCACTGCCAGGTCATCGGTGCTGCCGGCATCGCAAAATCCGCTCGCACTTCAGTCAACGGCAACGTTCCGTTATCCAATAAACGCAATCGCAAATACCGATAACGGCTGTCCAAAGCGATTCGATCATGCCGCAACGATTGCCCATTCCTGACCAGATTCAGCAACGGCGCACGCAACGCCAAAACGTGCCAGGTGCGCAAATCATCACTGCCTTCCACATCCATATAGTGCTCGAATTGCCCGGCATCGGCCTGCCAGTTCAGCGTCAATCCATGCACTGCCTCTCGCATGCGGCTGGCATCGATCAACCAGCTCGAAGAAACAACCGGCACAGTGCCCGGGGCAAAAACCCGTACACCGACCGAATTCACGCTTCCATCCGCATTGCGTTCGACCATCATTGCTATATCGTCCGAACGTCCCGAGCCGACCGTTTCAGGCAGTGTGAACCACGGCAACGTCGCCACGCTCGTCAATGGCGCGGACTCCGATGCCGGCGCCATCAATACGGCAGGAAGCGACCGCCCTTCCTCGTTGAAAACCTCGATATCGCGTAATTGCGGAGTATGCGCCTGTCGATATATATCCCGGCTCAAAACGACCCGGTAAATACCACCATCGGCATGCCCGATATCGAGTCCCCACTGCTGCGCATAATCACTACGCGTTCCTGCATATGCACTCGAGGCAACCAGCATCAAACTGAAGCACACAATCTTTAAGTGTCTCATAACATCCGTTCCTTCCCCTGTTCCTCCGCTGCACTGCGCGGAGGGGCAGGAGCCAGATATCCCACTACCGTACATAAAACGCCATAAGCGATGAACGAGGCGATACCCAGCGCATTGCCCAAATTCGTACGGTCGATCAGTATCAGCTTTCCGAGAACCACGGCCATCAATACCGCACTCGTCAGCCACAATACACGCTGCTTCCGGCGCGAGCCGATGATCCAGCCCAATACACCCAGCACGCTCCATACGACCGTCAGACTGGTTTGCGCGAGGCTGCTCGAGAGTAATTGCGCATTCCATCCCGCATTCCCCCAATGATGCACAGTACGCAACGTGACCGCGCTGATCCAAAGGAACGCAGCGGCGGACAAGATCATCCCGCTTGAAGACCGTCGTTCATTCGGCGTCATAGTCGACCATAACCAA
>JAITWM010000055.1 GCA_031285265.1 Lysobacteraceae bacterium | reverse complement strand
CGATCCGGCGGTCCTCGAACCGCTTCAGTTCGCTGGGAAATAGCTCCGTCAGATAGTTCTGAACTCCCGCATGATCGTAATTGCCCTGGTATTTGTCCCTCCAGCGCTCTTCTCCCTTTTTGATCGCCGCTTCCTCTTCCGCCTCGCTGAGCGCACCGGCCCGCTCGATACCAGACTCCCATTGCGGGCTGCCCGGCCGGCCATAGATGGTGTTCGCCGTCGTGCGGGACATGATCCTGACGGCCGCCTGCCCCGCCATTGCATTCTGTTTGCGAATCTCGCTCGCCTCCTCCGCCGCGCCGTTGCGCACCGCCTGGCGCAACGCTTCGATGGCGAGCGCAGTCTGGTGTTTCTCACGACGGGCCGGCTCCTCATACCACTCGCCGACCCGGTCCTGGATCAGCACATTCACTTCCGAGGCGATCCCCGTCGGATCGTCCAGCGCCGCCATCAGCGGCCGCGTACGGCTGCTGCCGGCGACCTGCTCGGACCATTCGATCAGGCCAGGTATCTGTTCCGCCATCCCATAGACCTCGTGCAGCGAATGCTTGAACGCCGGCGCGTGCGCAGGCAGGTTCTTCTTCCGCTCCTGCATCCACGCCCCGTCCGGTTGCGCATTGGCTATGTCGGGCGGCGCATCGATATTCACTCCCGCAGGCGTCGGCCGCAGCGCCCAGATGTAGTCGGCCTCCGCCACGTGGCTGGCGACCTGATTCAACGCCTGCACATGCGGCGCCCGCCCGCCGCGCCACGCCGCCAGATCCACCCGGCGCATATGCCGGCGCACGGCGCCCAGGTCCGAATGCTGGCGCCAGACGCGCTTGGTCCACGGCGTCTCGGAAAAACTCATCCAGACGGTCTGCGCTTCGTCGGCGTCGGGAATCATCACGCAACGGGCCAGATGCGGATGCCCGGCCTCGCGCCGGCAGGAGAATTCAAGCTCCTCGCTATTGGCCGGCGGCTGCATCCGGCGGTCCAGCGCGGTCGGCGCAGCCTCCGGATCGAGACCGGCCAGCGTCGCATGCGGCAGTTGGGTGATGATCGGATACAGATAGCCTCTCGGCGTGACGATGTAGGCATCCCAGGCGCCGCGCGTCTCGTTGAGGACATACAGATACCCCTGGCGCAACAGCCGCAAGGTGTAATGCTGTCCGTCCGGCAGCGAGATGTTCTCAACGCCATCGCCGAACGGCGCACGCAGGCGCGGCGCGACCCGGAAGCCCCCGCGATCCCGCGGGTCCGAACGCGCAACGGCATAGCGCAATGGCAGAATCGGCACGCCGGGCTTCTTGCGGCAAAATTCGCACTCCGGCGTGGTGGATGGCGGTGTCACTGATGCATTCATGGCGTTCCTCTGTCTCGGCCACGGGCAAGCGCCCTGGCCATATCCTGTAAAGCGTTATCGTCCAAATCGTCGCAAATCGTGCAGTACTTCAATCCCGGCTCCTCGTGCAGGCGGCGCAGACGCTCATCCAGCGCCGGATGCCGGTGAATCTGCGGATGGAACCGGATCGCCTGTTTGGCGAACAACAGGCGGTCCTCGTCGCTCTCCAGCCCATGGACATCGTGTGCCTGACTCAACAGCGCGTCGATCCGCCGCGCCAGTATGGCATTCCGCGTATGTCCCGGCTCCTGCATCGGCAATTCATCCAGACAGCGATTGATCAGCGGCATCTGCTCCAGCGATTGCCACTGCTGCGCCGTCAACGGCAATGCTTCGTCCGTCGCTTCGCCTTTGAACATCCGCCGCCAGCGGCCGTCGCCGTCCGGCCAGCCCCAGACCTGTACCGGTCCCAACAATGCATTCCGCTGCGACGAGTTCAACAACCAGTCCAGATGCCGGAAAACGCAAGGATCGCAATAGCGGAACAAAAAACGGCCGCCGCCCGGCCGCCGCAACATCAGACGCCGCCCCAAATGCCCCGCGACCGACCGCTCGTCGGCACCGCTCTTCAGCAATGCGCAAAAGAACGCGATGCCGCGGCGCTGCCAGCGCTCGACCCGATCCAGCAATCCGATCCTCTCCTCCGGCGGCATCGCGTCGAGGCAAATCAATTGCGGCAGCAAGGAGGCTTGCGCATGCAACGGCGGCGGTGCTATCGGCATCGCCGGCAGATCCTGCCAATCGGACTTATCGACCTGCAACGGATTGACCAGCGCATACCGGTGCGCCAGCAGCCAGCGATGATCCAATACACCGGATACGTCAAGCTCCATTTTGTAGAAATTCGAGTGCTCCATCACACCTCATGAACCTGTTCGCACACCCCCCGGCGGCAATCGCCGGCCCCCTCGGGACATGGCGCGTACCCTCTCCGGCTACACCCGGCAACGGCGCCACCGCCCCCCTCGCACATTCATCTCATCTTCCACGTACTTTCCTGATCGTCACCTCGGGCACGCTCCAGCGCCCTTCATGAAACTGCAACCGCGCAATATAGAACAGCATCGCCGCACTGCGCTGCGCCGGCTGATGTTCGAGCAGCAACGACTGCCCGGTAGCATCCGGTTTAAGTTTCCAGCCGCCGATACGCGCCGTGCCGTCGCTCAGGATCATGCACGCCGAATCGTCCAGTTCGGCGAGCAACGGCGCGAAATCCGGCGACTCCTGCTCGCTCAGCGCCTGTGCCAGCGCTACTTTGATCTGCTCCAGATCGGCCGCTGTCACCCGCACCGCGCCCCGTCGCAGTTCGATCTCGGCAAATGTGTCTTCATTCATTGTCTTCTCCCTATCCGATCGTCCATCGACAGACGGAATCTCCGCACAAGCCGCCAATATGGACATCGAACATATTACGAGCAGCCATCGAAACCCGCCTGTGGTCATATCCTTCCTCCGTCGCTCCGGGAGTGCTCATGGGCATTTCCAGACCGCGCGCGGAATCTGCCTCCACCCCGTCACCTGTTCGTCCCCCATCACCGCATCCCCGGCCAGCGGCGCGCGCACGCTGCCGTCGGACAGCCGCACCTTGCCATCGCTCAGCACTTCTATCGGGCGCGGCCCGGGATTGCCTGGTAAAGGATATTCGCGTTTGACGAATTCGGTGATCTTCGCCACATCCGGCACCACCGCGCCGCCGGTGCCGGTCGTGCGGAACTCCGGTATCCCTTGCCCCGAATAGCCGCGGTCGATCGCCCATTGCTCGGTCCTGCTGTAGGCCTGGATTTCCTTGTCGAGCATGCTCATGCTCGCTGGCTGATGCTTATGCACCAGTTCATGGTAGGCGGTCGTAGCGGCATCCTGCGCCGCGCCGCGATCCAGCATCAACAGCGTACTGCCGTCCCAAGAACCGCCGCCGTAGAACCGCTTGGTGGTCCATTGCGTTCCGTCGTAGTAACGATCGTCGTAGTAAATCTGACTGGCCACTTCGACATTGGTCTTGGCCAGATCGTCGACCACGGCCTTGTCTTGCGGACACAGCACATCGAGCAGTTCACCCACCGTCCAGGTCGTCGAACCCGAAGCGCCGCCGCGAGCGATGCGATCCGCGGCGGCGGCCGATGACGACCCCGCCCCCGCTGCTGCCGCATCGCCGATCGGCACCAAAGCGGCTCCGCTCTTGTCCGCGCCGTACAACTGATAATCGCAGGCCGCAAGTCCGGCGCTCGGCAACACGACCTGCGAAGAAGCGCTCTTGGGACCCTGCCATACCCGGCGCGTCGACTTGAATTCCACCACGCCCGGCGCGCCCAGCTCGATCAGCCCCGCGCCCAACTTCAAATACGCTCCCTGCGCCGTCAGCAACACCTGCTCATTCGGTGAATTCAACTCCACATCCGACTGCACGCTCGCCACGCGAACGCTATGCTGCGCCGATATCCGCACTTCTTCCCGATGCGAACGCGCGCTCACGTTTCCCTGCGCCGCATGCAACGCTATTCCGCGCTCCTGGTTCGCCTTCTTCGCCGGCGCCGTACCTCCTTGCGTGTACAACACCACTCCGCCCGCCGCCGAAACCACATGCGCTCCCTGGCTCAGCCAGTTCACGTCCATTCCCGATACCACGCTCGTCTGCGTACCGGACACCCATACTTGATCCGACGGCGTCACGCTCAACAATCCGTCCTCTCCATGGCACACCAGCAATGGCTTGTCCCAACCCGGAACCTCGCCCGCACCACCTCCGATCTCTCCCCCGGCATCGCCGCTCTGCCGCGCCGCCAACGACTTCTGGAACGCTCCCAATGCTTCCCGCGCCGCCAACGCCTCGCTCTCTTCCGGCAATATCGCTCCTTGGTGGCGCGCCGACGCGTTCAGCGTCTCCAGCAACTGCTCGGCCTGGCGCTGCTGCGTCCGCACCCCCGCCGCGCTCAGCTGATCGCGGCCGCTTTCTGTCGTCAGCAACAACCCCGACCCCGCGCGCAACGCGCCGCTCGCTTGCGTCGATACCGACATCCCGAACCCGAGATCACCGGCGCGGACATTGTCCCGCCCGCCCTTCTGGTGACCCAGCGTCACGCTGCTCAAGTGCTGCGTCGTCCCCAACTGCGCCCGGCCTTCTCCCGGCGTGTCATCCAGACGGAACCACTGATAACCTCCCGTCCCTTCCTGGCTGTAGCGCAATTCCTGGCTTTTGAACCCTACCTGCACCGCGGCGTGATCGTTCCCGTCGAACCAAGCCGCCGCGTTCCCCGTCGCTCCCGCATTCCCTCCCGGAATCCGGTTGTGCTGCGCATCCTCCTGACCCCGGCCGTTGTACAACGCTCCCAACACCACCGGCCGGTCGATGTCTCCCTCCAGAAAACCCACCAGCACTTCTTGCCCGCGCCGCGGCAAAAATACGCCGCCCCAGTTTTCTCCCGCCCACGTACTCGATACCCGGACCCATGTCCAAGCGCCCGTATCTCCCGGCGCATTCTCTTCGCCACCGGGATGTTCCTCGGCGCTGCTGCTGTCCGAACCCCGCTGCCACGCGAACTGCACCTTGATCCGATGGTCGCGGTCCGTATGCAGCGGCTCGCCGTCGCTCACCACGATCGCGCTCTGCGTCCCCGTCGCCGTCGGCTTCGGATGCAGCCACAGCCCATGACCATCCCGCGTCCGCGGACGGTACGCCACCGCTTCCGGCAACACTACGAACCGGTTTCCGTAAAAATGCCCCTCCGGCAACTCCAGAAACGGCAGACGCTCCGTATCCTCGGCCAAGCCCCGCAGCGCCGGCGGCAGTTCCAGCGGCTCCAGCGATACCCGGCCCAGCGTCTGCTCCAGCGCCTCGATCACCTCCGCGCCCAGGTTGTTGCGCGCCTGATGCTCCACCCGCAGACACACGAACCCCGGCGTTCCCCGGTAACCCGGATACTGCGTCAATCCGAAGCGCCCGCCCGCCGACAATTCCCGCCAGCTTCCCGAGCCATCCAGCCGTTGCGAATACGCCAAGCGCGCCTCCAAGTGCTGACGCACCCGGCGCTCGCCCTCCGACAAATCCCGATATGCATACGGACCCGACGTGTCCAGGTCCTCCACCAGCGCCTCGCTCACTATCTCCGTCTCCGCCGATACCGCGCGACGGTTCAGACTCCGATAGTCCCAACTCGAACGCTCCAGCAGCGCCGGATGCCAGCGCCTCGACCGGTTCCACTGCTGAACGCTGTCGCTGCGTTCGGTCGCGTCCGAACGGTGATAGCGCACCGTCCCCAGGTCCCGGTGCGCTCCGCCGTGATCCGACAACACCAGCGTGTGGCACCCCAGACTCGCCGAGGATGGATCGCCTTCGTGCTCGAACCAGTAAAAAATCCCCTCTTCCGCCAGCAATCTCGACAAGAAATCGAAATCGCTTTCCTGATATTGCGTCGTCAGACTCCGCCGCGAATACACCGCCGCGTCACCCAGTTCCCAACGCCACGATGGGGCTACCGAACCATAGTCCGACAGCACATCGTCCACGATCTCCACCACCCGCTTGTCCTGGAATACGTAACTGTCCACGCGATGCCGCAGCAGACTCAGCCACGGTTCGATCCGCAATCGGTAGCGCGTCAGTCCGCCGTTGCTCCCCTCGCATGAAAGCGCCGTCACATGCCCATGCAGCGGACGCAGATCGCTCGCCGAACGCGCCGTCAGCACTTCCAACAGCACCGCTTTTCCCAGCAGCGCCTGCAAATCCAAACCCGAATCCGCCGACAGCGCCGTCGCCTCGAAACAATATCCGCCGCCATCGATCGACTCGTAGCCCGAGAAACTCTCCGCCGTCAAAACCCCTTCGCCCAACGGCGTATGCAATCGCAGTAACCGCTCCCGCTGCCCCGGCGCCGAAAGCACCGACAGAATCGTTTCTACCAGACCCATGATTACGCTCCCTGTGTACATCTACATGTCAGGGCTTCCTGCAAGAAGCTCCCCCGCAAAGCATTCTATCGTTCTAATGACTCCGTCGGGATCGTTTTCATGCCGATATTCCAATTTTTCGGAGAAATTTTTCCGTTGAATTCGTCCGATTTATTATCGAGCATAATGCGCAATTTTTTTCGATTGATGCAATCTATTATTTTGCAGGCGCATCATGATGCCGCATGCCCTGGATAGTAATCCCGGCCTTGCAAGCTCGAAAGAACGCCATTCTGCGCCATTGACCAATGCTGTTGTTCTGACGCTGCCGCTGCTCAGTACGGCTTCAGCCTGCCGAACCGCCGCACGGTTGGCCGTCGTATGCGCCGTTCCAGCGGACCCACATTTTCGCATTTCCAATGTCTCACCTCTCTATCGAAGCGGCTGTTTCCACCCATCGTGACAAACGCATCGACAGTCATATCGCGCGACGGATATGCCACTTCCCAAAAAGCGGCATACACGTTCGGAACTCATCGCGCCGGCCATCACCAGACTGACTGCCGCCATGGGCCGGACAGAAAACGAAAAACTCATTCCGTATCGGTAGATTCCGGCTTTTTCCTGCGCTTGGCGCGCGGATGGGCGGCATCGTAGGCTTTGGCCAGATGTTGAAAATCCAGATGGGTATAAATCTGTGTCGTGGCGATATCGGCATGACCCAACAGTTCCTGCACTCCCCGCAGGTCGCCGGACGATTCCAGGACATGGCTGGCAAAGCTATGCCGCAGCATATGCGGATGCACATGCTTGAACATCCCCTGCCGTTGGGCCAATTGTTTGATGCGTATCTGTACCGCACGCGGAGAGATCGACCGGCCGCCGCGGCCGGGAAACACCGGCGCATCCGCCGTTGCGGCCAAGTCCTCCCGCCATGCATGCAACGCATCGCGCGCATGCGTTCCGACCGGTACCTGCCGTTGTCTTCCGCCCTTGCCCAGTACAGTGACCAAACCCGTTTCCAAATCGAGATCGCGCCAGCGCAATGCGCACAATTCCGACAGGCGCAATCCCGATGAATAAAACAGTTCCAGCAAGGCGCGGTCGCGCCGTCCCATCGTCGTGTCGGCCGGCACTTCGACCAAGCGCACCGCTTCGTCCACATCCAATACCTGCGGCAACTTTTGCGGCGCTTTCGGTGCGCGCAACCCGGTAACGGGATTGGCGCGGATGTGCCCACGTTTCAGCATCCATGCGTAAAAACTGCGGTATGCGGACAACCGCCGCTGTAAGCTTCTCGGCGATAGACCACGCTGGTACTCGGCGGCGATGAACGCTCGCAATTGGCTGGCCTGTACTGCGGCAAGGCCGCCTGCGGCATGTGCGGCCGCCCACGTTTTCAACAAATCCAGATCGTGGCGATACGCTTCCAACGTATGCGCGGACATATTCCGCTCAATTTGCAGATATTTCAGAAAATCGTCGTCGAGCGTCACTGGATCATGCGGCATGTTTCCGTACCCGCATCAACAACGCCATCGGTTCGTCCAGGCCGCAAGCCGCGCCCATCCGGGCGCGGGCGCGTTCGGACGCGATCGCCATGGACCACGCCGCGATGAACACCGCCCGCCGATAGACGTTTTCACGGATTCTCGGCAAGACGCGGATTCCATACGGGAAACCGCAATCGTGACCCCATGCAATCAACGGCAATGCCGATACGATGCGGGACACCATTCCGCGAACAGCGATTTCTTCCGGACGCGTGTCCGGGAAGGCGGCATTGACGGAATGGACGTCCATCGCGGCCTTTCACTTCAGGAACCGCTTCATCGCCGCTGCCAGCGCCTCGCCCATCATGCGCAAGAACAATGTCCCCATGCCGGGATAGAAGCGATTCGGATCGCGGCTGCCGACCACGACCAACCCTGTCCCCGGCAATGACAGCAGCGCGCTGGATTGGACCTCTCCGCATCGCTCGCCATAGAGCAGCGAATTCTTTTCCGCCTGAAGGCGTCCACACAACGGCTCGCCGTTTTTCAGGCATTCGCGAAACGGCTTCAACCGCTCATCCCGTTCGGCGATGACTTGCAGCCAATCCACCTCGCCGGCGCCATCGATCGGATGGAACATCACGATCCGTACCAGATCGCCGCTGAAATCCTCACTGAGCGAAGCGACCATCGCGTGCAATGTTGTAGCGGCCGAGGATTGCCGCAACAGTCCGAGCGTCAATTGATGCGTGCGTACCGCCAACCGTTCGTTGTCCTGCGCATTGGCCGACAACTCGGCCAGACGGCGCATCAATTCGCGATTCTTGTCGCGCAACACCTCCAATTGATAACTCGCCAGCGATGCGGCGCGGCCGTCCTCGCGCGGCAAGGACAACGTCAATGCCAGATCCGGAAACTGTTTGAGGAAATCCGGGTGCCGGCGTAACCAGGCGGCCACTTCCGGCGCTTGCAAAGCATCCCGATCATCACCGCTCATGCCATCCACTCTCCTTCGAACACGAATGCTGCCGGTCCGGCCATGGTGATTTCCGCACCATCGTTAGGCCAACGAATCCGCAAATCGCCGCCGCGCAGCAGCACCGTCACATCACGATGCACTTTCCCTTGCCGTATCATCACCGCGGTCGCGGCACAGGCCCCGCTACCACAGGCCAATGTCTCACCAGCGCCACGTTCGTAGACGCGCAAGCGCAACCGGTTGTAATCGACAACTTCGACGAAGCCGACATTGCAGGATTCGGGAAAGATCGGCAGACGTTGTATACGCGACCCGATATCTTTGACCTCGGCCGATTGAACATCCGGTACCTGAATCACGACATGCGGATTGCCCATCGATACCGCACCGAACCGGATCGCCTTGCCATCGAGATCGAGCGTGTATTCATCCAGCTCCAAAAGGTATTTATTCATCGGGATGTCGGCCAATGCGAATTTCGGCACGCCCATCGTCACCGAATACATACCGTGACCGAGCCGTTCCACCCAATGCGTGCCGACGGGACTGTCCAGTTGAAAGCGCTGTCCCTTCACGGCGCCGTCGCTGACCAGCCAGGCCGCGACACAGCGCGCGCCATTGCCGCACTGTTTGGTCTTGGTGCCGTCGGCGTTCCAAATATCGTACGACGCCACCGCCTCTTTGCTCCGAGGCATTCCGATCGTCAGTATCTGATCGCATCCGATGCCATAACGCCGGTCGGCCAGCCAGGCCACTTTCAAGGCATCGAGCGTATACCCGCCATCGCGCAAGTCCAGCACGACGAAGTCGTTGCCGGCGCCATGCATCTTGGTAAAAGGCAGTGCCTTACTCATCTTCATTCATCGGTTCGTCTGCCGGATTCCCAATCGCCTCCTCGACCGCGGCGGCATTCGCCGGTGTCGGCTCGGGCAGCGCGGTTTCATCCACGGACACCGGTCTCTGCGGCATGACCAACGGTCCCTTGTTACCGCAGGCAGTGATCCAAGCCATCAACGCGGCCATCAGTGCAAAGCGAAAAAGTCTATTCATGGCGCAAAGTATAGCCAGCCCTGGAAAGCGGAAGTGCCGGAACACTGGAATCCGTATCGAAAACCTCTGATCCGCTGCCGTAAGCCCTCCGGCCATGATTCCCTCATTCAACGCCAAGTTGATTCAATAAGAACGCATATGACTCGGCTTTCTCCCGGTATTGCTGAAAACGCCCGGACTTCCCGCCGTGACCGGCTTCCATATTGATGCGGAACACGATCGGGCGATCGCCGGTATTCTCATCGCGCAGCTTCGCCACCCATTTCGCCGGCTCCCAATACTGCACCTGCGAATCCCATAGACCGGTACCGACGTAGATCGCTGGATAGGCTTGTGGCCGAACATTGTCGTAGGGCGAGTAGGACAGCATGTAGTCGTAGAACTCGCGCTGTTCGGGGTTACCCCATTCATCGTATTCATTGGTGGTCAACGGAATGCTCGGGTCGAGCATCGTCGTCACCACATCGACGAACGGCACCTGAGCAACGATCACCCGATAACGATCGGGCGCCATGTTGGCGATCGCGCCCATCAGCAAGCCGCCGGCGCTACCGCCGTTGGCAGCCACCCGATCCGGAGCAGCATACCCTTGACGAACCAGCGTCTCGGTCACATCGATGAAATCGGTGAACGTATTCTTTTTGTTCAATAGCTTGCCGTCCTCATACCAGGCGCGGCCCATCTCTTGGCCGCCACGGACATGCGCGATCGCGTAGACCATGCCCCGGTCGAGCAGGCTGATGACATTGGCATTGAAAACCGGATCGATCGAATGACCATAGCTGCCGTAACCGTATTGCAGCAATGCGGCCGTTCCGTCCTTCTCGAAATCCTGGCGATACACCAGCGACACCGGTATCCGTTGACCATCGCGGGCATCGGCCCAGATCCGTTCGGTGCGATAACGCGATGCGTCATAGCCGATCACCGGCTGCTGCTTCAACGTGCGGCGCTCGCCGGTTTCGGTATTCAATTCGTACGTCGTCGACGGCGTGGTCAACGAGGTATAGGTATACCGCAGCCAGACGCTATCGGGCTCGGAATTGATCGACAACTGCATCGAATAGGCCGGCTCGTCCGCCTCGATATATTCCTGCGCCGGCCGGCGCGCAGAGAAATCGCCAGACTGTATGCCGTCCGGCGAGGGTGTACGCAGAATGCGGATGCGCTTGAGCCCGCCGGAACGTTCGTCGATCGCGACGAAACCATCGAACAATTCGAATCCATCGATAAACACCCGTTCGTCATGCGGCACGATATCGCGCCACTGCTCGCGCGATACCGTATCGCTAGGGGCAATGACCAACTTGAAGTTGGTCGCTGGCCGGCCCTCGGCGTCGGGTGCATTGGTCCGGATCACCCAATGACCGCCAAGATGATCAGCATCGTATTCCACATCGCGCTGGCGCGGCGCCAGGACGGCGAAAGATTGCGGATCGTCCGCGGGCGCATAGCGCACTTCCGAAGAAACCGTGCTCTCCAGTCTGATCAGAATGTATCTGTCGTCGCGCGAGCGGCCGACTCCGATATAGAAACTGTCGTCGTCCTCTTCGTGGACCACGGCATCGTCCGCTGCCGGCGTGCCCAATACATGCCGCTTCACCCGCACGCTTAGCAAGGTCTCCGGGTCGTTCTCGACATAGAACAGCGTCCGGTGGTCGTCCGCCCAGACCAGATCGGAAGAAGCGCCTTCGATCCGGTCCGGGTACAGTTCGCCGGTCTCCAGATTTTTGAAACGGATCGTGTATTGGCGGCGGCCCACCGAATCCTCGCTGTAAGCCAGCAAGCGATTGTCCTGGCTGACCGTCCAATCGCCGATTTCGTAATAGTCCTTGCCCTCGGCCAACAGATTGACATCCAGCAACACCTGTTCGGCAGCTTTCATATCGCCAGGACGGCGAGCATAAACCGGATAATCCTTGCCGGTCTCGAAACGGGTGTAGTACCACCAACCGCGCTCGCGGTACGGCACGCTGCTGTCGTCCTGCTTGATCCGTCCGATCAGCTCTTCGTACAGACGATCCTCCAGCGGCTTCAACGGCACCAGCAGCGCGTCGGTATGAGCATTTTCGGCAACGAGATAATCCAGCATCGCCCGATCCTCCCGCCGATCGTCGCGCAACCAGTAATAGTCGTCGCTGCGCGACGCGCCGAACGGCGCCGTCACGGTATGAGGTTTACGAGCAGCATCGGGCGGAACGAGAGGTGCGGATAGTGCAATCGTCATCGGCAAGATCGTCAACAACATGGGAAGAATCGAAATAACGCGTTTCATCGGCAAAGGACCCTCATGGTCGCGCTTGCGATGGGCATGGCCGGACAGGCATTCGCCCGACCGCGCTCATCGGCACAACATTTTCCATAAAAACGTATAAGCCAGTGCGGACATGTGCGCGGCCTGCGCATTGTTGGCCGCTCCTCCATGTCCGCCTTCGATATTCTCGTAGTAAATCACATCCTTGCCAGCATCGATCATCTTCGCCGCCATCTTGCGGGCATGGCCGGGATGGACGCGATCGTCGCGGGTGGAGGTCAGGAACAAGGTCGGCGGATAGACGGTATGCCGATCGAACAGGTGATAAGGCGAAAAGGTCCGGATGTACTCCCAGTCCTCCGTATCCGGATCGCCGTATTCGGCCATCCAGGAAGCCCCGGCAAGCAGCTTGCTGTAACGTCGCATATCCAGCAACGGCACCTGCACCACCACCGCGCCGAACAGTTGCGGATACTGCGTCAGCATATTGCCCACCAGCAGGCCGCCGTTGCTGCCGCCCTGAATGCCCAGACACGCCGGCGAGGTCACTCCCGTGGCAATCAGATCCTCGGCCACGGCGGCAAAATCTTCATAGGCCCTATGCCGATGCTGCTTCAACGCAGCCTGATGCCAACGCGGCCCGTATTCGCCGCCGCCGCGAATATTGGCGACAGCATAGACGCCGCCCCGCTCCAGCCAGCCTTTACCGACCGCCCCCGAGTATGCCGGCGTCAATGAAACCTCGAAACCGCCATAGCCGTACAACAGCGTCGGCGCGCTGCCGTCAAACGCCAGATCGGCGGGCCGTACCAGGAAATACGGAATCCGGGTTCCGTCTTTCGATGCCGCGAAGCGCTGCTCGATCACATCACGCGAAGCGTCGAAGAAGGCCGGCATGATTTTTAGCGTTTCCGGGGACTGGCCGACTTCGAGCAGCGATAGCGTGGTCGGCGTCAGATAATCGGTCACGGTCATCCACAACGCATCGCTTTCATCGCTATCGACGGCATCGACCGCGATCGTACTGAATCCGGATGTACCGGAAAATGGGCGTCTCTCCCAGCCCGCTGCCGCCGGGGTCATGATGTCGAGCCGGTTTTTGACATCGTCGAGCACGTTGAGCACCAGATGCTGCCGGGTCCAAGTGATCCCCGCCAAGGAAGTCGTCGAAGTCGGTTCGAACAGCACGTCGAAGTCGCGCCTGCCCGCGATGAAATCATCGAGCCGTGCGGCCAGCAACGAACCGGCGGCGTAAGTCTTTCCGGCAACCGTCCACGGCTCGCGCAATTCCAGCGTCAGCCATTCCCGGTGCACGCCTTTGCCGGCAGAGTTGGGCACGTCGATCTTGACCAGAGCGCCATCATGGCCGCGCAGGTACAGTTCATCGTTGTAGAACGCCAAGGTCCGGCTGACGAAATCGCGCTCGAATCCCGGCGTATCGTCGCGGTAAGCGGCGATATACATATCGTCCCGCTTACCTTCGTATACGATCGCCGCCGATTCCAGCGGCGTGCCGCGCTTCCATTCCTTGACTACCCGCGGATAGCCGGACTCGGTCAATGTGCCAGGGCCGAAATCGGTGAAGACGTACACCGTGTCCTGATCGATCCAGTCCAGCCCTCCCTTGGCTTCGGGACGATAGAATCCATCCTCCACCCACTCCCGCTTGACCAGGTCGAACTCCCGCGTGACATCGGCATCGGCGCCGCCACGCGACAACGCGATCAGACAACGCGTGTACTCCGGGCGCAGGCATTGCGCGCCATGCCACACCCAATTCTCGCCTTCGGCCCGGTTCAGCGCATCCAGATCCAGCACCGTTTCCCAGACCGGTTCGGCATTACGGTATTGTTCCAGCGTCGTGCGCCGCCAGATACCGCTTTCATGCCGGCTGTCCTTCCAAAAATTGTAGTAATAAGGCCCGATCTTCCGCACCATCGGAATCTTGGCGCCGGAATCCAGAATTTCGCGAATATCCGCTTCCAGACGCTTGAATTCGGGCGTGGACGCCAATGCGGCATCCGCATCGGCGTTACGCGCCCTCACCCAGTCCATGGCGTGTTCGCCCGTTATGTCTTCGAGCCGGAGGTAAGCGTCATCGGGCATGGCGGGATTTTCTGCAAAAACGGAGCCGGCGGCCAGCATACCCGCGAACAGACAGACCCGAGTGAAACAGTGCATCGATGCCTCCGTGATTCTTCGAACGAGGCCGTTCACGCTAACACAGGCGGCATGCGCCTTCCCATGGCGAAAGTCAGCCGCCGAGCGCTGGCGGGGCACGATCTTGTCCGGCAGGCATCCCGCACACATCGCAATCCGCCCGCCGCTACGGCACGCTGCGATGGCGGTGCCGCAACGATCGCCGGAACCACCATTGCGCCCAACCGCTGGCCAGCGGCATCCCGACCAGCCACAACGGCCACCAGCCCAACCAGAGATGGTATCCGCGCGCCGCCGGCAACAGCGCCATCGTCAACAAACCCAATCCCAATGCAATGCCGGGCGCATGCCTTAGACGGGAATCCGGGAAGGCGCGCCGTGAAGCAGGGCAAACGGAAGCATTGGACAAACGCGGAATCGACATAACGGCAGACATTCCAGAAGCGGGAACGTCAGTCTGCCGCGACGGCATCTCACCGATTGCGACTGAACGAACCTATGCGGCCAAATGCCGCTCCCCCCTGCCGGGCATCGATACGGCGTAGCCGATGAGGGCTTCCATCGAACGATGGCCCGGCATCGAACCGGCGAGCGGATGCGAACAATTGTTTTGTTCTCCGGTCATTACGATGGGGAATCGGATTTCTCGAACTTGCCGCCCTCAAGACGCATCCGCTCGCTCATCCACCGGACATGGCGCTTCGGCATTCCATCCATCATGCCTCCACCGGCGCACGCCTTTCCGAATTCAGCGCCCATCTTCGCGGCATTCCGCATCTTCTCGTTCTTACCGTATCGACGAAAAAAACCGCGTCACCACGCCCCCGTCAAGGGCAGAGGGTATTCCTGCTTTTCCGCAACGATCACTGTTCGTAATTGGACAACGCCAACGACAGCAGCGCGCGCGCCTGTTCGCGCAACGACGCCGGTTCGACGACCCTGGCGTCGGCGCCGTAATGCAGTACATCCATCAGCAACTCGCGCGAGTCGCTATACGGTACCTTCAGCTCATAACGGCCATCGGGCAAGAACCGTCCCTGTTGCTTGGAGTGCCAATGCTCATCGGCAACCCAACGTGCGATCTTGGGACTGAACACGATCGTCGCCCAACCCTTCGGCTCCCCGGAAAAAATGCCGTAACTGGATGCCAGATGCGTATTCAACACGTCATCGGCGATATCCTGCGCCACCCCGTCCGACAGCCGGGCGTGATAAATCCGGTCCACCGCAAAGCTGCGCAATCCCTCACGATCATCATCCCAGGCATCCAGATACCAGTTGTCGCGATAGTGCGTGATCCGTTGCGGCGACACCTTGCGACGCGTCACTTCGTCGGTCGATCGCGCCCGGTATTCGAAGGTCAGCCGCCTGCGCTCGAGCACCGCCGAGGCCGCTGTGCGGAAGCAGGCCTCGTCCAGCCTGCGTCCACGATGCGGAATCACCCGGACACGCTCCATCGGCCAACGGTTCACGCCCGCCTGTGCGGCCAGCAATCCTTCGATCCGTTGCTGCAACGGCGCCAGCATCGACGATAACGTACTGCCACTGGTACGCGCCAACAGCTGCTGTGATGCCAGCAATGCGTACAATTCCTCCGAGCTGAGCCACAATCCCGGCAACTCGAAGCGATCGCTTTCCTCCGACCGATAACGGAATCCGGTTTCGCCGTCGCCCTCGATCGGCCCCATCAGCGCATCGCGCAGAAACGCCAGATCCCGATAAACCGTGGCACGGGAACAACCCAGTTCGTCCTGCAACCGTTTGACAGTCACCGGATAGCGCGCGGCTTTGAGAGTACGGTGCAGAGCAGTGATGCGTTCGATTTTATCCATACGCTGATTACCATCAATTTTCTGGAACCATCGCCTGCCCCAATCGCTCAGGCCGCGACACTCACACCGACTTGCAGACATTTTGAAAAACGAAACTACTCCTGTCCGCCGCGGACGCGCAGACCGCCATTCCCACAGACCCGGACGATACTGGCACTTACGCCACCGGCATGCAAATCGCGAGACGATTCGCCTCACTATTGCTAATTCCGGTAACGCCTGTAGGTACCTGCGACGGCCTTGCGCTGCTTCTATAGCATCCTGTATTGCCCTTGCAGTTGGATAAGCTTGCTGTGCATTCCGGTCACTCCGGCACCAGCAAATGCAGGAATATCGCCAGCTACCGCAGACAGGCTTAAACAGGCGGTCATAGTCAACAATAAAAATCCCTTTTCACGCCTGTTCCTCACATTAGGCTACCTCTTTCCCGTGCCCTCGACTCCCGCGCCCTCGACGGCATGCGGTCAAGTGCCAAGTCTCTGTTGATGAATAGCAATCGCCCTGTCGTACCTGGCCGGCGTGCGCCACAGATTCGTCAGCAAGCCGGTTGTAACGACTTCAACTTCCCTGCTGTTCCAAACGCCGACAACAACGTCTCGAAAAAATGACGTCCGGCGACCTGGCGCGTGCATCCACGCGGATGAAGCCTGACCGGATCTCGCCAGCGGAGCCGTGCGGGCAACCAAGAAGACCCGCAATGCCGATCGTTTGCGCCTGACAAGGTCAAGGCAGCGTGTTCTTGTAGATCACCCCGTCCTTCATGATGATTTGGAGGCTCTGCTCAGGACGGGCAATGAGCGAGATATCGGCAATCGGATCACCATCGACCAGTAGCAGATCAGCCAGCGCGCCTTCCTGAACCACACCGATCCTCCCCGGGTAAGGATTGCGCTTGCCGGTCAATTGCAGCAGTTCGCCATTGGTGCCGGTGGCCATGACCAGCGCTTCGCCGGGCGTGTACCACTGAGTCAGGTTTGCGAGCATCTGGTTCTGCAACGCGCCCAGCGCGCTGGAGAACAGCAAATCAGTGCCGAACGCGGTCTTGAGACGGTATTTGCGAGCCAGCCTGAAAGCATTGTCGGTGCCACCAAAAATTTCCTTGAACTTTTCGGCCTGGGTCGAACCCGCCGGAAAGACACTCCCCAGCTCGGCCGGAAAAGGCTGCGTACTCAACCATATGCCTTTGCTGGCCATCAATCGCGCTGCCGCTTCGTCCATCAGGCTGCCATGCTCGATCACTTTGACCCCAGCGCCGATGGCCTGAGTGATGGCTTCCGGCGTATACGCGTGTACGGTTACGTAGGTACCCCAGTTGCTGGCAGCTTCGACCGCGGCATGGAGTTCTTCCGGGATGAAGGTAACCACATCCAACGGACTGTGCGGCGAGGACACGCCGCCACCGGCGGTCAGCTTGATCTGCGAGGCCCCCTGCATCAACTGCTCCCTCACGCGCATGCGCACCTCGTCGGGACTGTCGGCAATAACCGCGTGTCCCGAATGGTCGATGAAAGAACCCGGCGCGCCCAGCGTGCGCGGCAAATCACGGGGAGTGCGGAAGTCGCCGTGGCCGCTGGTCACCGAAATCATCGCCCCGGACGGATAGATACGCGGACCGGCCACAACGCCATTATCTATCGCGTTCTTGAGCGCGAAGGAACTCCCACCGCAATCGCGCACGGTGGTGAATCCGCGCATGAGCGCGCGGCTGGCCTCCGGTACGGCGACTACCGCCATATAGGCAGGGTCGTTCTCAAAGTCACCACGACCGGGATCGGCTACCAGCATAGTGTGCCAGTGAGCATCAATCAGGCCCGGCATCAGCACACGGCCGCCCCCATCGATGATCTGGGCATTCGGTTCAGCCGCCAGCGCCGGAGCGATGCGCTCGATATGACTGCCCCGGATCAGCACATCCTGCACACCGGTAAGCCGAGCAGAGACGCCATCGAATATGCGTACGTTACGGAACAGCACGACAGACGATACAGCAGGCGAACCACCCGCGGCAGTAGTCGACGTCGATACATCGGCACTCAGGACGTGTGCGCTTGCATTGTCCATCTGACTCACAGAAAGCACTGCGGCGGCAGCGATGCCTATAATCCTTAGAATGGTTGGCATGGAAATTCCACGTGGTGTTTTCGATGGATTCAACGGCGTCCTAGCCTAATGCCAAAGGAGGCAAGATCAGGTGATCGCCCCTAAAAACTCCCGAGCTAAGGTGCTCGGAATAAGAGCTCTCAGACGGGTCGGCTTCAAAGCGCGCTCATCACGTCGCCATCACAGGAACACGACAGCGATTTCCTGCAAAATACTCCCGCCACGAAACCGGTTGCGTCACTGTCCCACGCCGGTTCCACGGTTGGTTACGAGCCGAAAGATCAGAAACACACCCCTTCAGCGACGGACTTTCTCATGAGCCAGTCACTTTCTCCTGTTTCACGATCCGTATTGGCACTGCTGACGACGCTGGCCTGCGCAGGCGCGGGTCTGTCGTTATGGCTGGGGCTGGGCATCAGCCTACTGCTGGCGCGCGGCAGTACGGTGACGCATCTGTTGCCTTGGCAGCGTCCGATGCTGCTTGTCACGGTCATATTGATCGCCCTGTCATTGCCGGTATTTTGGCACCGTCACGCCCGTGTCTCCTGGCGTATTCCCGGATCGGCCGTCGCCCTGTTGACGATCGTATTCATCGTGCTGCTGTGGGCGCTGCTTGGACGCGACGATATCGCGCATTCGCGATGGATCCTATTTGCCGGCGCGGCCGTCTGCATCGGCTGCATCGCCATACCGATGTGTATCGCTCCGGCATTACCGATTGCCGGCCGATTCTCATCGGCGTTGATACCGTTGCAATTGATCCTGGCACTGCTCGCCGGCGGCAGCATCCTGTTTGCACAGCTCGCTCTGAAATGGCCGGGTCACCAGATGGCAACTATTCCGATTCCCATCCTGACGTTACTGGCGGCCGTAGCCAGCGCACTGCTATTGATGTGGTGGTACGGACATGGCGGCCTGGTCCCGCCCAAACGCCATCGCTGGCGTTGGACCGTACTGGGGCTGGTCTTTCTGATGCCACTGGCGATAGCGGCGGTTACCTTCTTTCGGCCGGGTTTGGCGCATCTCGTCTGGCCGCTGGCGGCATTGTTCATACTCGGGGGCATCTTCCTGCAGAACTGTTTGCTACTGACCGAGACCGACTGAAACCGAAGACCTCCGGACATTAACGAGAATGCCGAGGCTGTCCGCGATTGCAACGTCCCGGAACGGTCGCCTCAATCCAAAAATTCGCCCGCCCCGGCCGCCAGCAGTTGTTCCGCCACTTGCTGTCCCAGGCGTTCCGGCTCGCGATACGGCAGAAAATCCTCGGCCCGCACGATCCGCCCATCGCTGGCCGAGCCGACCAGGCCACGCAGCCGTAGTCCTTCCGCTTCATATTCGGCAAACGCGGCCACCGGCACATGGCAACTGCCATGCAACGCCCGGTTCATCGCCCGCTCCGCCTCGACCAGGGTCCGGGTATCGGCATGGTCCAACCGTGCCAGCAATGCATGAACCGGCGCCGCATCGATCCGGCATTCAACCGCTACCGCCGCTTGCGCCGGTGCGGGCAGCCAATGCGGGGGTCGCAGACGTTTCCGTATCCGTGCATCCAACCCCAGCCGGGACAATCCGGCACACGCCAGAACGATGGCGTCATAGTCGCCGGCATCCAGTTTCGCCAAACGGGTATTGACATTGCCGCGCAGGTCGCCCAGTCGTAAATCCGGCCGGCGTGCGCGCAATTGTGCCTGCCGGCGCAATGAAGACGTACCGACCCGCGCTCCCTCCGGCAGTTCGTCCAGATCCGCATAACGGTTGCTGACGAACGCATCGGCGGGATCGTCCCGGCGCAATATCGCCGGCAGGGCAAACGGCGGCTCCAGATCCATCGGTACGTCTTTCAACGAATGCACCGCACAATCGGCTTCGCCGCGCAGCATCGCTTGTTCCAGCTCTTTCAGAAACAGCCCCTTGCCCCCGATCGCGGCCAACGAACGATCCAGTACTTCGTCGCCACGGGTGCTCATCGGCACCAGAACCACTTCCAGCTCCGGATCGATGCTGTGCAGCAGCGCGGCGACATGCTCACTCTGCCACAGTGCCAGCGGACTCTTGCGGGTTGCGATGCGTAATATTTTCATCGGCGTATTATCACGGAAACCGACATACTGGGGGCGCCGGCCTCCGATCTTTTATTCGGCGCCCGCCGGGCCCGGACGGTTCACCGGGCCGGCATGCCGCAACGGCCTACGGTCCATCGTCCGTGGGACTTCATGACTCGAACGATGGCGCTATCGAGACCGTACTGGCTCACAAGTGTTCTAATATATCGCGCAAATGCGCGAGACAGCGCCGGCTGACTTCCAGCGGTTGCTCCACATGCCGCAATATCGCATGCACGTGGCCTTCGGTATCGCGTCGCAACTCCGTCAGTTCTTGGCGTGAGATCAGGCAGTTCCGGTGAATCCGCACGAAACGATCGGCGAATTCGTCCTCCAACGATTTCAACGACTCTTCGATGACATCCTCGCCGCGCGCATGCCGTACGACGACGTATTTCTCCTGCGCCTGCAGGTAATACACCTGTTCGATCGGAATCAGGCGCAAACTGCCGCCCAGACGCGCCTGCAGATGCGTGCGTCTGCTTGGCTCCGCGGCGGCACCGGCCCGGGTTTGCCCCGCCAGAAACCGTTGCGCGCGCATCAATGCCTCGGCCAGCCGTTCCTGCCGGACCGGCTTGACCAGATAATCCACGGCGGCCGCCTCGAACGCAGCCAGCGCATGTTCGTCGTAGGCCGTACAGAACACGACCGCCGGAGGCTGCGGCAGCGCCGCCAGGCGCCGTGCCGTTTCCATACCATCCATTCCCGGCATGGCAATATCCAGCAGCACGATATCCGGCATCCGCTCGGCAATAATACGCAACACTTCCTCGCCTGAACCGGCTTCTCCAATCACTTCGACATCAGCCTACCGTTCCAGCAGGAAACGCAACCGTTCCCGGGCCAAAGGTTCGTCATCGGCAATAACCAG
>JAITWM010000012.1 GCA_031285265.1 Lysobacteraceae bacterium | reverse complement strand
CGCGATATCAATGGCTACGTCCGGCGGCGAGAATCTGGCAGCGTTTTCCAGTACGTTGAACAAGGCTTGTTCGATCAGCGCAGAATGAACCCATACTGCTGGCAAGCCTGCGGCCAGGTTCACTTGCAACTGCACACTTGGCTGATAACGACGTAAACGGCTGGCTGCCGAATCGACCAGTTCGTCTACCCCGATCCAATCCCGGTTCAACGTTAATCCAGTATGTCCCAACCGGGTCATGTCGAGTAGATTCTGGATATAGCGATCCAGCCGGTCGCCTTCGAGCAGAATGGTATCAAGAAGACTCTTACGATCTGCTTCATTCATAGCACCGGCATAGTTGGCCAAACTGCTCGCCGATCCCATCATCGTCGCTAGAGGTGAACGTAAGTCATGGGACACGGAAGACAGCAGCGCCGAACGTAAGCGTTCGGTTTCATTGACAACACGTACGCTTTCCAGATTCGACACCAATGATGTACGCCGTGCGGCTTGAGCGATGTCCTCGGCCATTGCTTCAGCCAAGCGCCGTGGCACCGTCGTCAGACGTTTCAGCTCAACATCGAACTTGAGCCCGACAATGCCAATGGTGTCTTGGTCATTGCGTAGCGGCAGGAACCACCATGCCGCGCTCGCCAATGTATCGGTGTAGCGTCCGGCAGGCTGACCATGCGTAAACGTCCAATCTGCCGCTGCCCTGTCTATCTCCGCAAGGGCGCCGACGTCACCGATCTCACCTACATGCAGCCAAGCATTTGCGCCCAGCGCCCGTTCCAGCGCGGTACGGCCCGCTTCCAGCACTTGTTCTAAATCCGCCGCCGAACTCAATTGCCTGCCCAACCTTTGCAATACCATGGCATGGACGTTGGCTGCGCGCAGAGCCAACACTTGCATGCGTAACTGAGAAACCAGACAGCCAGCGACCAATGCCGCCAGCAAAAACAGCAGCACTGTAGTCAGCCCCTGGTGCGCACTGATGAAAATGGTGAGCTTCGGGTCGATAAAGAAAAAGCTGTAGGCCAGGAAACACAAAATTGCCGCCAGTACCGCAGCCGCCATACGGGTTTGGGCAGCCACCAACACAACTGCGACAATGAACACCATCGACAAGTCTTCTAATCCCACCCAGCGCTCTGCGAACCAAGCTAGCAGCGTGGATGTAATAGCGGCAGTGAACGCCAACAACACGTCATGCCGCCTCAACCAGCGCATTGAGGTTCTGGCGTACCGTTGCGCACGGACTCTCACCTCGGGAGGGCTGATGATAACCAGTTCGTAAAATGCACTGTGTTGCAGCAATTGTTGCGTCAACGTGCGGTTGACCATGCGCGCAAATGGGCGCTCTTGGGTTCGTCCCACCACAATCGTCGAGACGCCATCGTGCTCGGCATGGTCGAGCAAGGCATCGGCAATACGGGAACCGTACAAGACCTCGGTATCGGCACCGAGACTGCGCGCCAGTGAGAAAGCACGATCCAGTTCGACTTGGCGGGTTGGATTGACCTTGCCGGACTGTACCGTCACAACGCTCCAAGGCGCGTTTTGCCGCTCGGCAATGCGGCGCCCCGCGCGTACCAGGTACTCGGATGACCCCATCCCATCAATGGCGATCAGCACGCGGCGTCGCAGTGCGATGCCCGGCAAACCACGCGCGGCCTGCGATTCCCGCAGGTCGTTTTCGACGCGATCAGCGGCGGTCTGCATCGCCAGCTCGCGCAGAGCGGCAAGATTGGACGAAGAGAAAAACGCTTGCAAGGCATATTCCGCTTGGTCGGGCAGATAGACCTTGCCCTGATGCAGCCGTTCGATCAGTTCTTGTGGCGGCAAATCCACCAGGCGAATATCACGCAAGCGATCGAACACCGCATCGGGTACCGTCTCGCTGACCCGAACTCCCGTGATGCGGTGAATGATGTCGTTGAGGCTTTCGAGATGCTGGATATTGACCGTGGTATACACATCGATGCCGGCATCCAGCAACTCGACCACATCCTGCCATCGCCGCTCGTGGCGGCTGCCAGGCGCGTTGCGGTGTGCCAACTCATCGATCAAGGCGATGCTTGGACGGCGAACCAGTACAGCGTCGGTATCCAGTTCTTCAAGCACGTGTCCTTGATAGTCGATGCACTTTCGTGGCAGGACTTCCAAACCCTCAACTAGCGCCGCAGTCTCGATACGACCGTGGGTTTCGACAATGCCGACTACCAGATCAACACCTTGACGCTGTAATTCCCGGGCGCGCGACAACATCGCATAGGTCTTGCCAACGCCAGGGGCCGCGCCGAGGAACAGTGTCAGGCGGCCAGCACTTTGGCGGCGCAGTTCACTGGCCAGAGCGTCAGCTTTTACGTCACGATTGTCGTTCATGCCCTCACTTTACGTTGCCGGATGTCTGCAGCGCATCCAGCGCTAAATTCAATTCCAGTGCATTGACTCGTGGCTACCCAAACAAGCTTAGTTGCCGCCCTTATAACCGCGACGGACGCCATCATTATCCATATAGTTGAGCACTATTTCGCCTGCACCCAATTGCTGCACCTTAAGCGGAAAGCATCCCCTCACGTTTAGCAACCAACTACAAACGTTTCTTTGGCGCAACAGCAGCCCCTATCAACAAACTGATTCCGGGAGTTGCTCCACAAATTATCAGACCATTTACAAGTGGACCAAAATTAAACAGATGCGATGTTTGCATATAAGGAATGGTCAATAAAATAACAGGAATCGCCACAACCAATGACACAAGCCAAAAAGCCCATCTCATCACCGGCTTCTTCACCTTAATAAAAACAAAAGCTATAAAAATAAAAAAGATCAATGGAAAAATTAAAATAGAAATTAATAATAATTCAGCATCGTTCATACCAAACTAATTCCAATTATTTTGATGCAATTATATCCGTCATAACTACAATGACGCCGATATTGTTTATTCTAGCCGGATATTTGCTACTCTTAGATTTCACAAGTTCTGTTTTGCCCCGTGAAGAAACTGATTTATGAATTGCACATACCATTCCCTACCCGGCTGGCTCAAAGCCGCATCCTCATCACTCTGTGCGGCGATGGTCTGTCTTTCCATATTCGTCAGCCCGGCCGCGTATGCTGCTCGGCCGATGATCACTGACGACGCCCGCATTGTCGACCCGAAATCCTGTCAGGTCGAGACGTGGGTTCAAAAATACCGCAGCCGCACCGAACACTGGGCGCTGCCCGCATGTAATTTTACCGGCAACCTTGAGCTGACATTCGGTGGCGCGCGCAGCAGGGCCGGCGGAAAAACGCAGACCACGGACGTAACATTCCAAGCTAAGACCTTGTTCAGGACCTTGGAACCCAACGGCTGGTCCTGGGGATTGGCAGCCGGTAACACCCGTCATCCGAACATCCATACCGGCCATAGCTTAATCGGCGATCTCTATACCTACATACCGGCAACTTTTTCATTCTACGACGATCGCTTCGTATTACACGCCAACCTGGGCTGGCTGCGCCAGAAGGAACCTCTACGTCATTACATGACCTGGGGCATCGGTTCCGAGACACAAATCGGAGGGCGCACTTGGCTGATCGCCGAAACGTTTGGTCAAGACAAAGGCAAGCCGTCCTACCAGGCGGGTCTTCGACACTGGCTGGTGCGCGACCATATCCAGATCGATGCCACTTACGGCAACCAGTTCGGCAGCAATACCCGACAGCGGTGGTTTTCGATCGGCTTGCGTCTGCTGTCGCCTGCCTTTTTGCCGTAAACGGCACCCCCGGTTACCTGCTTGCAGGTAGGCTGAGTGCATCCCGTGAAGGATCACCCCCAGCCCCTTCCGAACCGGACTGGCACCTTTCGATCCGAATAATCAGCCGTTACTCCCTGATCGCATTCGGCACGATCCCGAGCAAACAAAACGTGACTCTTCACTCCCACGCCAAAACCATGCGACCTCGGCGGATCTACTCTCGATGCCTGTCTTCCAATACGCGAAGCACATCGCGTACCGACAGTTCCCGCGCACGCAACAAAACGATCAAGTGATAGATCAGATCGGCTGCCTCATTCAACAATTCGGCATCGTTTTGGGCCACTCCGGCGATCGCGGTTTCGACACCTTCTTCGCCGACCTTTTGTGCGATACGGCGTATGCCCTGCTCAAACAACTGGGTGGTGTAGCTGTTGAAAGGACGTTCCCGTTCTCGCTCCGCAATCAACGCATCCAGTTCACCGATAAAAGTGCCCGGCGCGGTGGGAAAGCAACTGCCACGCCCCAGATGGCACGTAGGTCCGCGAGGATGAGCCATCACTAGCAACGTATCGTTATCGCAATCGGCTTCAATACTGACCACATCCAGGAAGTTGCCAGAGCTTTCGCCTTTCGTCCACAGCCGTTGCTTGCTGCGGCTATAGAAGGTCACGCGCCGGGTAGTCCGTGTCGTGGCCAAGGCCTCACGGTTCATATAACCAAGCATCAAAATCTGCAAAGTCGCCGGATCCTGGACAACCACCGGCAACAACCCAGCACCTTTGTCCCAGTCAAGATCCGGCAATTCCGTTGAATCGGTCTCTTTCATATTCATAGTCGCACCTCTACCTGTTCCTCACGCAAGAACCGCTTCAGTTCAGGGATTGCAATCGCGCCACTATGAAAAACACTGGCTGCAAGCGCGCCGTCTACATCGGCTGTCTCAAAAACCTCCAGGAAATGTTTCATTTCTCCTGCCCCCCCCGAAGCGATCAACGGTATATGACACAAGGCACGCACTTCACGCAATTGCGCGACATCATAACCGTGACGAACGCCATCATTATCCATGCAGTTGAGCACTATTTCGCCTGCACCCAACCGTTGCGCCTCTTGTACCCAGTCGAGGGTACGTATCGATAACGCCCGGGTTTTGTCCGGGTCGCCCGTATGGCTGCGCACACGCCATTGGCCATCGGCCTCGCGGATCGAATCGATTCCGACCACGACACACTGCACGCCGAACGCCTCCGCAAGTTCTGCGATCAGCGCCGGCCGTTCCAATGCCGGAGAATTGATCGAAATCTTGTCGGCACCGGCCGACAATACTGCGCGCGCCGTCGCTACATCACGGATGCCGCCGGCCACACAAAATGGGATGTCAATCAGCCGCGCAACTCGTTCGACCCAGCCGTAATCGACCGAACGACCTTCAGGGCTGGCGCTGATGTCATAGAACACCAGTTCGTCGGCGCCCTGATCACGATAGCGCATCGCCAATTCGGTGATGTCGCCCATATCGACATGGTCACGGAAACGCACGCCTTTCACCACGCGCCCGCCGCGCACGTCCAGACAAGGAATGATGCGCCGGTTCAACATGACAAGGCATCCTTCAAGGTCAGTTTACCTTCCAGCAGGGCGCGCCCCAGGATCGCTCCGGCGCAACCGACTTCGCGCGATGCGCTGATGTCGTTGATATCACGAATACCGCCCGATGCCTGCACTGCAAGATCCGGGGCCACGCGTTGCAGATAGACGTACAACTCCAGATTCGGTCCCGACATCATGCCGTCACGGGAAATATCGGTACACAGCAAATGGCGCAACCCGGCATCGGCATAACCCACGGCGAATTCATCCAATGTCTGCTCCGCCGTCTCGGTCCATCCATGCACAGGTAAACGCCAGATTCCCTGCTCGTCCTGGCGGGTATCCAACGCGATGGTGATCCGTTCCGGGCCGAACTCCTTGAGCCAGCCGAGCACCAGTTTGGGCTCGCGCACCGCCAACGAGCCGATCACTACCCGGGCCGCGCCGGCATCCAGTATCCGCACCACATCTTCGCGCGAACGTACGCCGCCGCCAGTCTGGATTTTCAATCCTGTCTGTCTCGTAATTTCGTTCAGCGGTTCCAACAAGGTATAGCCGCCGGCACGCGCGGCATCCAAATCAACCAAGTGCATCCATTGCGCGCCGGCATCGGCGAATGCCCGCGCGCGTTCCAGCGCGTCGTTGCCATAATGGGTCTCACGCGAATAATCGCCCTGTGCAAGCCGTACCACACGGCCCTCACGAATATCGAGCGCAGGATAAATTATAAAATTCATGAAAAACCCATCTCTAGAAAGTTGCGTAGTAATCGCGCACCCGCCGTGGAAGAACGTTCGGGATGAAACTGTGCGCCACAATGGAACCCACGTTGGACTATGGCCGTGAACAAACCGCCATATTCACAGGCAGCAACCGTATCGGCGGTAACCGGAGCTGCATACCCGTGTACGAAATAGGCATCGGCACGCTCAGGAATACCATCGAGCAACGGCGAGGAGCGCAGCGGCAACAACTGATTCCATCCCATATGCGGGACGCGCAATCCTTCTCCGGGGAGCATGCGCCGTACCACACCGGTAATCAAGCCGAGGCATTCCGTATCGCCTTCCTCGGAACTTTCATACAGCAATTGCATGCCCAAACAGATACCCAATAGTGGTTTGTTCAACCGCCGCAACGGTTCGATCAAATTCTGCTGTCGCAAACGGTTCATCGCCGTCGCGGCCGCCCCCACCCCAGGCAGGATCACTCGCTCAGCCCGTTGCAATCCATCCGCGTCGGCGACTACCCGAGGCGTGACGCCGAGCCGTTCAAGCGCATAGCAAACCGAGCCGAGATTGGCTCCTCCCGCATCGACCACTGCCACTTCGCTCACAACACCCCCTTAGTCGACGGCAGCGCATCGCCATCACGCCGAATCGCCTGACGCAACGCTCGCGCCAGCACTTTGAAAC
>JAITWM010000169.1 GCA_031285265.1 Lysobacteraceae bacterium | reverse complement strand
AAAGCCTCGGCGATGCGATACATCGCACTCTGCGCCGAACGGCGCCCGCGGGAATCCTCCGGCATAGTGTATAAACGGTCTTTGGTCACATCCAGATACAGCGACCCCAGATCCACACTGCAGAAATTCAACAAAGATTGGACGATCTCGGCGAAATCGTAACGCTCGTACGCGGCAGCGATCCGTTCCTGCACTTCCCAGGCACGATGCACCACCCAGCGATCCAGCACCACCATGTCATTGAGCGGACGCAGATGTCTGACCGGATCGAACCCATGCAAATTGCCCAGCAGGAACCGCGCCGTATTGCGAATACGGCGATACGCATCGGCATTGCGCTTGAGAATTTCCTGGGACAGCGACATCTCGTTGTTGTAGTCGGCCGAAGCGATCCACAAGCGCAGGATATCCGCACCCAACGATTTGATGATTTCCTGCGGCTCGATGCCATTGCCCAGCGATTTGGAATACTTGCGCCCGTTTTCGTCCACGGTGAACCCGTGGGTCAGGCATTGCCGATAGGGCGCTTTCCGATCGATCGCGACGCCGGTCAGCAATGACGACTGGAACCAGCCCCGATGCTGGTCGGAGCCTTCCAGATACAGATCCGCCGGCTTGCTGAAACCCCGCGCCAACAACACGCACTCATGGGTCACGCCGGAATCGAACCAGACATCCAGGATATCGTCGATCTTTTCGTAATCCCGGCTGTCCTCGCCCAGCAGCTCGGCCGTATCCAGCGCATACCAGGCATCGATGCCGTCACGCTCGACCCGATCGGCCACCTGCCGCATCAACTCCGCCGTGCGCGGGTGTGGCTCGCCGGTTTCACGATGCACGAACAACGCAATCGGCACGCCCCAGGTCCGCTGCCGGCTGATGCACCAATCCGGTCGGCCCTCGACCATACCGGCAATACGAGCTTGTCCCCAGGCCGGGTACCAGCGCACTTGTTCGATCGCGGCCAGCGCATCGTTACGCAAACCGGCTTGATCCATTGAAATGAACCATTGCGGTGTCGCACGAAACGCCACCGGCGTCTTGTGCCGCCAGCAATGGGGATAACTGTGACGGATCGATTCCCGCGCCAGCAGCACACCGCTGTTTTGCATCGCCTCGATGATGATCGGCTCGCTCTTCCAGATATGCACGCCGGCCAATGCCTGCTCGCCAATCGGCGGCGTGCCGGGCAGATATACGCCACGCCCATCGACCGGATTGATCTGCGCGGCGGTGTAGTCATCCAGCAATCCATAACGTTGTGCGACTGCGAAATCCTCCTGACCGTGTCCAGGCGCGTTGTGCACGATACCGGTACCGTCTTCGGCCGAGACATAGGCATCCACCAGCACCGGCAATTCGCGTTCGTAGAACGGATGCCGCAACCGATAGCCATCCAGATCGGCGCCGCGGGCCCGCCCCAGCACGATGGTTTCATTCATGCCATAACGAGCCAGCGCACGTTCGGCCAACGTTTCCGCCAATACCAGTAGCCGCCTTCTGCCACCGCACGCCGGACCTTCCACCAGTACGTAATCCAGTTCCGGCCCGACCGTCACCGACAAACTGGCCGGCAAGGTCCAGGGCGTCGTAGTCCAGATGGGCATTGCGACGAGCGCATCGGCCGGGATTTTGGCACCGAAACGCGCTGCCAGGGCCAGCGGGTCCAATGCTTCGTAACCGACATCGATCGCCATCGAGTTCTTGTCGGCGTATTCGATTTCCGCCTCGGCCAACGCCGAGCCGCAATCAAAACACCAATGCACCGGTTTGGCGCCGCGCACCAGATGTCCGTTGGCGACGATCTTCGCCAGCACCCGAATCTCATTCGCCTCGAACCTGGGGTCCAGGGTTTTATATGGATCGCGCCAGTCGCCGATCACTCCCAACCGTTTGAAATCGCGCAGTTGCAGTTCGATCTGCTCATTGGCGTATTCGCGGCATTTCTGCCGGAACGCCGCAGCATCCAACTTCACGCCCACCTTACCGTATTGCTTTTCGATCGCGATCTCGATCGGCAGACCGTGGCAATCCCATCCGGGTATATACGGAGAATCGTATCCCGCCAGATGCTTCGACTTGACGATGACGTCCTTCAGGATCTTGTTGACCGCATGGCCCAGATGAATCGCCCCATTCGCATAGGGCGGGCCATCGTGAAGCACGAACAAAGGACGGCCTTCGGCAACCTCGCGCAAACGCGCATACAGATCCTCGCTTTCCCAGCGTGCCAATGTCTCCGGCTCGCGCTTGGGCAAATCGCCGCGCATCGGAAAATCGGTCGCGGGCAGATGGAGGGTGGCTTTGTAATCCTGGCTCACACGATGACTCTTGATGGTTGTTCGGAAAGAATGCGACGCGCCAACGCGGCGTCGCGGTGCATTTGTTCGGTCAGCTCCGGCAGACCGGAAAATCTCAATTCGTCACGCAATTTGGACACGAACTCGATCTCGATATGACGACCATAAAGGTCGCCGTCGAAATCGAACAGGTGCGCCTCCAGCAACGGCTCCCCGCCGCCGACCGTCGGCCGTGTGCCGAAGCTGGAAACCGACGGCCACGGGGTGCTGTCGCTGCCACTGACACCACGCACCCAGGTGGCATAGACGCCTGACAACGCCGGGGTTTTGGGGAACCTCAGGTTGGCGGTAGGGAAGCCCAGTGTACGGCCCAACCGTCTCCCCCGCACTACCCGGCCGCCGATGCGGTAAGGCCTGCCCAGTAATCGCGCCGCGTGCGCGAAATCGCCATCGCTCAGCGCCTCACGAATCAACGTACTGGAAATCCGCTCGCCCTGCACCTGCAACGGTTCTATCTTCTCGGCAATGAAACCGTACCGATCGCCCAGGCTCCGCAGCAATGCTACATCACCGCTACGGCGATGACCGAAGCAGAATTCCGGTCCGACCCAGACTTCTTTCACCGCCAACCGTTCCACCAATGTCTTAAGCACGAAATCCTCGGCCGGAATCAACGCCGTATGCGCATCGAAGCGCATCAAACCGACCAGATCGACACCGAGCACCCGCAAGCCCTCGGCCTTGGCGCGCGGCAACGTCAACCGAGGCGGCGGCGATTGTCCGGCGAAGAATTCACGCGGCAACGGCTCGAAACTCAACGCCACCGCCGGGACGTCCAGGTCGCGCGCGCGCGTGACCGTGCGTTGCACCAACGCGCGATGCCCCAGATGCAGGCCATCGAATGCGCCGATGCAAACCACACTGCCATCCGGACACAGGCGCGCGCCCTCGACATCACGAAACAGTCTGCTCATGGATTCCTGAAACTCTTGCCGGTCCGGTCCGCGCGGACGGCCCGAATACTCGCAAAAACGATTGAGCGTGTAAGTATAGCCGGGTATCGGGTCCGCAATGACCGATATCACCGTTCGCGTAAATCACGCAGTCGCATGCCCAGCCCCCATAGCGCAACGGCATAGACCAATATGCTTCCGACCACCAGGGCGACCAGATGCCCGACCCTCGATACCACTCCCACTTGGGTGAAGTCCGGGCTCCAATGCAATCCCGCCAGCAAAGCGGCAGTCATCGCGGCGCAAGCGCCGGTCACACGTCCGAGATACCGTGCCCAACCCGGCTGACGCTCATAAACACCGGCTCGATGCAACCAACGCCATAGCAGCCAAAGGTTGAGATAGCCGGCCAATGCACTCGCCAATCCCAGCGCCAGATGCAGCCTCGGCACATGCGCCAGAGCGTAGAAAACGCCCTGACGATGAATTTCCTCTGGCACCCATGCCATATACAGGACCGCCAGAAACACCACATTCAATACCATGTTCGCCACCAGCGAAGCCACGCCGGCGCGGACCGGCGTCCGCGTGTCCTGCCGCGAATAGAAGGCGGGCAGCAACACCTTCACCAATGCGAACGCCGGCAAGCCGAAACTGAGCCCGAATACCGCAAGCGAGGCCATCCGCGTATCGAACACGGTGAACCTGCCGTGCTGGAATAGCGTGGCGACCAACGGCTCGGCCAGCAACATCAATCCGAGCGTTGCCGGAATCGTAATCAGCATCGTCGTCCGCAATCCCCAGTCCAAAGCCTTGGAAAACCCCGCGTGATCGGTTTTGACATGATGCCGCGACAGCGCCGGCAGGATCACCGTTCCCAACGCCACTCCGAACACGCCGAGCGGCAATTCCAGGAACCGGTCCGCCTGCGACAGCCACGTCTGAGATCCGGCGATCAAGAACGAGGCGATGACCGTGTCGAACAACAGATTGATCTGTGCCACCGACGAACCGAACAGCGTCGGCACCATCAATTTCATCACCTTGCGCACGCCGGGATGCTGCCATCCCCAGCGTGGCAACATCAGCAGATTCAGGCCCCGTAATGCCGGCAGTTGAAACAGCAGTTGCAGCACTCCCGCCACCAGTACCGCCCAACCCATCGCCATGATTGGCACATGCAATCGCGGCGCCAACCAGAGCGCACCTGCGATCATGCACAGATTCAGGATCACCGGCGTCAAAGCCGGTAGTGCAAACCGGTGAAAGCTGTTCAACACGCCCCCGGACAATGCCGTCAACGACACGAACAGCAAAAACGGAAACGTCAAACGCAGCAGATCTATCGTCACACCGAACTTGACCGGATCGCGCATCGCCCCCGGGCTGAACACGCTGGCAACTTGAGGCGCAAAGATCACGCCCAATGCGGTCACCACCAACAGCACACCGCCCAGCGTTCCCGATACGCGCGCCACCAATTCCTTCAGATCGGCCCAACTGCGGGTTTCCTTGACTTCGGTCAACACCGGCACGAACGCGGTCGAAAACGACCCCTCGGCGAACAGACGGCGCAGAAAATTCGGAATCCGGAATGCGACCCAGAACGCATCGGTCATCGCATTAGCGCCGAACGAATAGTTGATCGCCTGATCACGGACCAGTCCCAACACCCGCGATACCATCGTCATACTGCTAAACGACAGCAACCCCTTCAGCATCTTCGGCGGGCTCATGGCCTGCACCTCGTTCTGCTCCGCTCCATCTTGACGAAACCGGTCGCGCGAGACATACTGCCCGGTCTATTTTTCCGCAGTTTCATTCTTTTTCCCGTAAAAGCATTTTTCAGGAATTCATCGTGGCCAATATCAAGTCCGCCAAGAAGCGCGCCAAGCAGACCGTCGTTCGCAATGCGCGCAACTCCGCACAACGCTCGCAATTGCGCACTGCCGTCAAGAAAGTCATCAAGGCGCTGGACGCCAACAATGTCGTCGATGCGGAAGCCGCTTTCGCCGTAGCGCAACCATTGCTCGACCGCTTCAGCGCACGCGGTCTGATCCATAAGAACAAGGCCGCTCGTCACAAGAGCCGCCTGAGTGCGCGCATCAAGGCGCTGAAGAGCGCGGCCTGATCCGGTTGCCCACTCGCTCGTGATGCGATAAGACCCGGCTTCGGCCGGGTTTTTCATTGCATCGCCACACCGCGCATCATGCGTGATGACTTCGTTGCAAGGCAGCATAACCCCTGCCTCACTCGTCATCCTCGGCGTCCTCATTCAAGCGATCCAGAAAATTCATCGCTGATAACATAATCGGCCAAGTACCTTCGCGCCCCAATGCCGAAACCAGATACCACGGCGCACGCCATTCCAGCTCGGCGACGATACTTTCCGCCAGTGCGCGCGCTTCGTCCTCGAACAGCAAATCGGCTTTGTTCAAGACCAGCCAGCGCGGCTTGGCCATCAGTTCGGGATCGTGCTTTTCCAATTCGCGCTCAATCGCCCGTACCTGTTCCACTGCGGATACGCCTTCCACCCCGCCCTCCATCGGCACGATATCGACCAGGTGCAGCAACAGTCGAGTCCGCTGTAAGTGCCGCAAAAACTGCGCGCCCAATCCGGCGCCATCGGCCGCGCCCTCGATCAACCCCGGTATGTCCGCGACCACGAAACTACGATGCGGTTCGACGCTGACCACACCCAGATTCGGATACAGCGTGGTGAACGGATAATCCGCCACCTTCGGCGTCGCCGCCGACACGGCCCGAATGAACGTGCTCTTGCCGGCATTGGGAAACCCCAGCAACCCCACATCGGCCAGCAATTTCAGTTCCAGCCGCAGCCGACGCTGCTCGCCTGCTTCGCCCGACGTGGACTGACGCGGCGCACGGTTGACCGAACTCCTGAAATGCATATTGCCAAGACCGCCCTTGCCGCCTTTGGCCACCAGCAGACGTTCACCATGTCGAGTCAAGTCGCCAATCACTTCATCGGTCTCGACATGAATGATCACCGTACCGACCGGGACGGCGATCGTCAGATCCTCGCCGCCCTTGCCGTACATCTGCCGTCCCATACCATTCTCGCCGCGCTGAGCGCGAAAAGTTTTCTGATGGCGAAAATCGACCAGGGTATTGAGGTTCTCGTCGGCAACCAGCCAGACACTACCGCCGGTGCCTCCGTCGCCACCATCGGGACCACCCAGCGGAATGAATTTCTCGCGCCGGAACCCGACACAGCCATTGCCGCCATTTCCCGCAATCACTTCGATTTCGGCTTCGTCAACGAGTTTCATCGTGTATAGGTATATTCACAAAAGTTGAAGGGTGGCATCGGGACCGGTATCGCCGCTGGTCGTGGAATCGGAGCCGGTTACCATAACGGCCAAAGGAATCATGACTGAATTTATAAACGATATGTACTTCTGGTTCCCATGGTTTTCTCGGGCGTGAATGATCAGACGCATTAATGTTTTCGTAATTCACCACGAGAATGAAACGAAGGGAGAACGCTTAAATCCTCCTTTCCTCTCGGTCGAATGCATCAATATCGGTAACCCCCGACTGCAAATAACCGCCCGCGAACCATTCCTCCCGATTCCGCGGCGCCACTGTACCCATATTCCATACGGCTACCGAACCAATAACTCAGGACCGTTCAATGCACACACCGACCATCCGAATCATTGAGGCATTTCATAGTAGCTGAACTCTACGATATTCAGCCTCACCGTTCCCGGATTCCGTGGATCAGGAAATTTCGGATCCTGACGCTGGACCATCCGCGTTGCATTGCCGAAAGCATCGACGGCAAGCCGTTCATAGCTAAATCGAACTTCTGGCTGTCCATCTTCCTGTTTGACCTCGGCCGTCACGTAACCGTTCGGACTCAGATAACGCGTTCGCGTTCCAGTCACATCAAGAATCGAAGAAGAGCGACGAATACCGGACTTGCTATGAATGGTATGGGTATCTTTATCCCACCATTCACGGTACTCGTTGACTGCGTCCGCATCATGGTCTAACCGGGACAGATAACGAAGCCCAAAAGGAATATCGTTTTCAACAGTCATCGTGCCGAATTGAATGCCGTCGGGCGGAATCTTCAAAGAACACTCCCGTCGGAATTTTCGGCTCGGTCTGCAATTGCGCTGGAATCGATAAGGTTCATCGCCGCGCACAGTGAGTTCCTCGGAGAGAACCCAGCCGTTCCGGTCGTACTCGTGTATTGAAGTAGTCACCGCAGCGACATCGTCGTCAGGAGCCCAATCCGCCAGATTCGGCGGCACTGCTTCCGCAGCGAACTCATACGTGTTTACCGAGACGGTGTGGATCATGCCGCGTCCGCCGCGTATTTCCATTTCGGAAATCGATTCACTCGTTCCGCTCGACAACCCGGAGGCGGCCAAAAGAAGTACGAACATCCCTAACATCCCAATCCACCATCTCGCCATGGCTTTCCATTGGTCACCCAACTCCAGGCAGAAAAAGCCCCGCTTTGCGGGGCTTTTGCTACATCGATCATGCCCGCCTTCACTGCGGCGGAACTTTGTCTCAAGCGTCGGCGACGACGCTGACCGTGCACCGGCTCTTCGGGCCTTTGATCGAGAATTCGACCTTGCCATCGATCAACGCGAACAGCGTATGATCGCGACCGAGGCCCACGCCCATGCCTGGATGGAAACGGGTACCACGCTGACGGACAATGATATTGCCGGCTTCGACCGCCTGGCCGCCATAGATCTTGACGCCCAGATACTTCGGCTTGGAATCGCGGCCGTTACGCGAGGAGCCTACGCCCTTTTTATGTGCCATGACGGATTCTCCCTATGACTCAGCCGGCGATGCCGGTAATTTCGATTTCGGTGTAATACTGCCGGTGCCCCTGATGTTTCATATGGTGTTTGCGGCGCCGGAACTTGATGATACGTATCTTCTCGCCGCGGCCGTGACTGACAACCTTGGCGGTAACGCTGGCGCCCTTGACCGCGTCGCCGACCTTGATGCCGTCGCCATCGCCCAAGAGCAGGACATCGTCGAACGTGATCTCGCTGCCGGCTTCGGCTTCGAGCTTTTCGACGCGCAAGGTTTCACCTTGCATCACGCGGTACTGCTTACCGCCAGTGACCATGACTGCATACATTGACCAAGCTTCCTCTGTAGTTATTGTGGCCATCGCCCGCCCAGCATGGCGGACAGAAGCGGAATTCTAATCTTTCCGGCAAGTCAGGGTCAACCATTGGGGTACGCCGCAAATCACCGCCGATCAACTGAGTTATCGTGGACTTGCAATCGAGTTATTTGCATCCGTATTCGGCACCCGATAGGCTGATCAGTTCGCTTCCAGGCAACTGCCACATCCCAATGGACAGCATCAATATCCGCGGCGCGCGGACTCACAATCTCAAGAACCTGAATCTGGAATTGCCGCGCGATCGTCTGATCGTGATCACCGGCTTATCCGGATCCGGAAAATCCTCGCTGGCGTTCGACACCATCTACGCCGAAGGTCAGCGCCGCTATGTCGAATCATTGTCGGCCTATGCCCGGCAATTCCTGAGCGTGATGGAAAAACCCGATGTCGACCATATCGAGGGGCTATCGCCGGCAATTTCGATCGAACAGAAATCGACATCGCACAATCCGCGCTCGACCGTCGGCACCATCACTGAAATCTACGACTACCTGCGTTTGTTATACGCGCGCGTCGGTCTGCCGCGCTGTCCGGATCATGGCTACCCGCTCGAAGCGCAAACGGTCAGCCAAATGGTCGATCAGGTACTGACACTCGCCCCTGAACAGCGCTTCATGCTATTGGCTCCGGTGATCCGCGAGCGGAAAGGCGAACATGCCCAAGTATTCGAACAACTCCGCGCACAAGGATTCGTGCGTGTCCGAGTCGACGGCGAACTGTACGAAATCGATGCCGCCCCGGCGCTGGCACTGCGCCAAAAACATACCATCGAGGCCGTCATCGATCGTTTCCGTCCACGCGCGGATATCAAACAGCGTCTGACCGAAAGCTTCGAAACCGCATTACGGTTGGGCGATGGTATGGCCATCGTGATGTCGCTGGACGACCCGGACGCACCGCCGCAATTGTTCTCGTCCAAATACAGTTGTCCGGTCTGCGATTATTCATTACCGGAGTTGGAGCCGCGCCTGTTTTCATTCAACTCGCCGGTTGGCGCCTGCCCTTCTTGCGATGGATTGGGCGTAGCACAGTTCTTCGATCCGGCGAAAATCGTGGTGCACCCCGAACTGTCGCTCGCGGCCGGCGCGATCCGTGGCTGGGACCGCCGTAATCCCTACTATTTTCATATGGTTTCGTCGCTGGGCAAACACTATAAATTCGATGTGGAAAAACCTTGGCAATCGCTGCCGGAAAAAGTACAGCAAGCCGTGTTGTATGGCAGTCGCGACGAAGCCATCACGTTCACCTACATCACCGAAACGGGGGGACGTACCCAGCGCAAACATGCTTTCGAGGGCGTCGTCCCAAACCTGGAACGCCGCTATCGCGAAACCGAATCGCCAGCGGTCCGCGAAGAACTGACTAAGTTCATCAACGAACGGCCATGCCCCGATTGCGGCGGCGCACGATTGAACCGCGCCGCGCGCAACGTCTTCGTCGCCGAGCGGCCGCTGCCGGACATCGCATTGATGCCTATCGATGATGCATTGGCTTTTTTCCGCAATTTGAAACTGCCGGGCTGGCGTGGCGAAATCGCCGAAAAGATCGTCAAGGAAATCAATGAGCGACTCGGCTTCCTGGTCGACGTCGGCCTGGACTATCTGACGCTGGAGCGTAAATCCGACACGCTTTCCGGCGGCGAGGCGCAACGGATCCGCCTGGCGTCACAAATCGGCGCCGGCCTGGTAGGCGTGATGTATGTCCTCGATGAACCCAGCATCGGTTTGCATCAGCGCGACAATGAGCGATTGCTCGCAACCCTGACCCGGCTTCGCGATCTCGGCAATACTGTCATCGTCGTCGAGCACGACGAGGATGCGATCCGGGCAGCGGATTACATTCTCGATATCGGCCCCGGCGCGGGTGTGCACGGCGGTGAAATCGTCGGGTCCGGATCGATCCAGCAGATCATGGCGTCGCCGCGGTCGCTGACCGGTCAATATCTGTCCGGGAAACGCCGCATCGAAATCCCCGGAAACCGCCACAAGCCGAATCCACAGATGCTGCTGCACCTGCGCGGCGCCACCGGCAACAACTTGCAAGACGTGGACTTGGACATCCCCGCCGGCCTGTTCACCTGTATCACCGGCGTATCGGGATCGGGAAAGTCCACGTTGATCAACGATACGCTGTATGCGCTTGCCGCTAACGAAATCAATGGCGCATCGCATTCGCCAGCCCCCTTCCGGGAAGTCGAGAACCTGGATCTGTTCGACAAAGTGGTCGATATCGACCAATCTCCGATCGGTCGCACGCCGCGCTCCAACCCGGCCACTTACACCGGATTGTTCACTCCATTACGCGAATTGTTCGCCCAGGTTCCGGAAGCGCGCGCACGCGGTTATTCCCCCGGACGGTTTTCCTTCAATGTCCGCGGCGGACGCTGCGAGGCATGCCAGGGCGACGGCCTGATCAAGGTCGAGATGCATTTCCTGCCGGATGTCTACGTACCCTGCGATGTCTGCCATGGCAAGCGCTACAACCGCGAAACGCTGGAAATCCTCTATAAGGGACACAGTATCCGCGATATCCTCGAGATGACCGTCGAGGATGCCGCGAAATTGTTCGAAAAGATTCCCGCCATCGCACGCAAGCTGGAAACCCTGATCGATGTCGGCCTCGCCTATATCAAACTCGGTCAAAGCGCCACGACACTGTCCGGTGGCGAAGCGCAACGGGTAAAACTATCGAAAGAACTATCCCGCCGGGACACCGGCCGTACCCTGTACATCCTCGACGAACCGACCACCGGCCTGCACTTTCACGACATAGAGCACCTTCTGGCGGTACTCCATCGGCTACGCGACGAAGGCAACACCGTCGTCGTGATCGAGCCCAATCTGGACGTCCTCAAAACCGCTGACTGGGTGATCGACCTTGGCCCGGAAGGCGGTCATCGCGGCGGCCGGATCATCGCCGCCGGCACCCCGGAAGACATTGCCGCACAACCGGATTCGTACACGGGGCAATTCCTCGCGAAATCGCTCCGTCCTCCAAAGAAAAAACCCCTATCCGTTGCTTCTCCCCGGAAACACAAATGACTCAATCCGCCGCCGCCCCGAAAATTCTCGCTCGTGTCCCGATCCCAGTCCGCTGGGGCGATATGGACGCCTTCGGGCACGTCAACAACACCCGCTATCTGGGTTATCTGGAAGAGGCACGCGTGCAGTGGCTCACCACCATTCCAGGCTCGCTGCAGGGCCACATCCTGCCGGTGATTGCCGCCGTGCATATCAACTATCGGCACCCGATCAAGTGGCCGAACGACCTGATCGTCGAACTGTTCGTGGACACGCTCGGTAGCAGCAGCATTACCGTCGGCCATCGCATCGTATCTGCGCGTGACGAGAACTTGCTGTACTCCGATGGCCATGTCGTCGCTGTCTGGATGGACATCAAGACCGGGAAAAGCACACTTTTGCCCGAGCCAATTCAAGCCGCCTGCCGCTGATCGGCGCACTCGGGCCATCCAACCCATCCCGACGCACATGCCCGGCCCGATCGCGGCCAAGCGACCGGGTGCACGCCATTATTCGGCGATCCCGTCAAACTATGAAACGGCCACCGCCGGTCCGCATGGCACATACGAGTTGCGGCATGGCTCGAAGCGCAAGCAAAACGGCGTCCGCATCGCGAAGGCGAAGCGCTCGTGTCCGCCCGAGCGCCCGATGCGCCAGATCACTTGGCTTCGGAAACCTCGACATCCGACATTCCCGATGCCAGCGTATCGACATTGCCACCTTGCGACAATTTGATCTGCAAGCGCACCTCGTTGGCCGAATCCGCGTAACGTAACGCATCCTCGTATCTGATCTCGCCTGCCAAATACAGCTCGACCAAGCTCTGATCGAACGTCCTCATCCCTTGGAGGGTGGATTCTTTCATCACGCTCTTGATCTTATGGACTTCACCGTCACGGATATAATCCTGGACCAATGGCGTACCCAACAGGATTTCCAATGCCACCCGGCGTCCCCGGTCGTTCAAACAGGGCACCAACTGCTGCGCGATCACGGCTTTCAGGTTCAACGACAAATCCATCAGCAACTGCTGACGCCGGCCATGCGGGAAGAAGTTGATCATACGGTCCATCGCCTGATTAGCGTTGTTGGCATGCAGCGTACATAGCACCAGATGTCCCGTTTCGGCGAATGCAATCGCATGATCCATGCTCTCGCGCGTGCGTACTTCGCCGATCATGATCACGTCGGGCGCTTGCCGTAGCGTGTTTTTCAGCGCATTTTCCCAGGAATCGGTGTCGATCCCCACTTCACGCTGCGTGATGATGCAGCCTTCATGCCTGTGCACGAATTCGATCGGATCTTCGATCGTGATGATATGTCCGGTCGAATTCTGGTTACGATAACCGATCATGCTCGCCAGCGATGTCGATTTTCCGGTACCGGTACCACCGACAAAGATGATGATGCCGCGCTTCGTCACCGACAGCGACTTGATGATAGGCGGCAGATTCAATTCTTCAATCGTGGGGATACGGCTCTCGATCCGCCGCAATACCATTCCCACCTGGCTGCGCTGATAGAAAGCGCTGACACGGAAACGGCCCACTCCGGCCACGCCGATCGCGAAATTGCATTCGTGAGTCCTTTCAAATTCCTCGCGCTGCGAGGGCGTCATCACATTTAGCACCAGATCGCGGCTTTGCTGCGGGTTCAATGGAGTCTTGGTGATCTGCGTGAGCTTGCCATGAACTTTCATCGAAGGCGGCATACCAGCGGTGATGAACAAGTCGGAAGCCTTCTGATGCGCCATCAATTTGAGAAACGAGGTAAAGTCGATGGTACTCATGCCTTGCTCCATCTATCAGGAATAATAGGGGTCGAAGATCACCGGAACCGAAACGAAGTTTCAACACAGGGGGTTCCGGTGCATCACCTTCGACTTATTCGAACAGCTTTTTATCTTTGGCGTAATAAAGTCCTTGCTGGCGTGTGACGATACCGCGTTTGACCAACTCCTGCAGGTTCTGGTCGAGCGTCATCATGCCGTATTGCTGCCCTGTCTGAATCGCAGAATACATCTGCGCAACCTTGTCCTCGCGGATCAAATTGCGAACAGCCGGCGTTCCGATCATGACCTCCCAAGCGGCGATACGCCCGCCGCCGATCCTTTTCAACAGCGCTTGGGAAATCACCGCACGCAACGACTCGGACAACATCGAACGCACCATCGGTTTCTCCCCCGCAGGAAACACGTCGATGATACGGTCGATCGTCTTGGCCGCTGAACTGGTATGCAACGTTCCGAATACCAGATGTCCGGTTTCCGCCGCCGTCAATGCCAGACGAATGGTCTCCAGATCGCGCAACTCGCCGACCAGGATGTAATCAGGGTCTTCACGCAAAGCCGACCGTAGCGCCTCGTTGAAGCCCAGCGTATCGCGATGCACCTCTCGCTGATTGACCAGACACTTCTGTGATGCATGCACGAATTCGATCGGATCCTCGATCGTCAGAATATGGCCATATTCATTCTTGTTGATGTGATCGACCATGGCCGCCAATGTCGTGGACTTGCCCGACCCGGTCGGTCCCGTGACCAGAATCAAGCCCTGGCGCTGATCGATGACATCGCGGAATGTCGGCGGACACCCCAAATCCTCCAATGTCACCACATCGGAAGGAATCGTTCGGAATACCGCGCCGGCGCCGCGATTCTGGCTGAAAGCATTGACACGGAAGCGTGCCAGATTGGGAATTTCGAAAGAAAAGTCGGTTTCCAGAAATTCTTCGTAATCGCGCCGCTGCTTATCCGACATGATGTCGTAAATCAGCGCATGCACCTGCTTATGATCCAATGCTGGAATATTGATCCGGCGCACGTCCCCATCCACACGAATCATCGGCGGGAGCCCTGCGGACAAATGCAAGTCGGAAGCTTTGTTTTTTACAGAGAATGCCAATAATTCGGCGATATCCATCGATATTCCTCAGACAGATCTAGAATTGTAATTTCCCACACATTACGTATGGCCCTCCTCCCAGTGGTCGATTATAGCGCCATTACACCCGATCACTCCCGTTAAGAGGTTGTTAAATGTTATCTTTGTCTCACATTCTTGCCCAATTGGAAAGTACCGCTCGAAACAAGAACTCCCCCCCTCGTCTGCTGGCGGTCTCGAAATCCCAGACTTCCGCAGCCATTGCGCAACTGGCAAAACAAGGGCAGCGGGCCTTTGGGGAAAACTATGTACAGGAAGCCGCCGCCAAACAGCGTGAATTGAAAGAACTGAGCCTGGAATGGCATTTGATCGGTCACCTACAATCAAACAAAGCGGAACTGGCTGCCACACAGTTCGACTGGGTACAAACCGTGGATCGACCCAAACTGGTCTCCGCACTGGCCCGGCACCGCAGTCCCGAACGCAGTCCGCTAAATGTCCTGATCCAGGTCAATATCGATGCGGAAACCAGCAAGTATGGCTGCGCCCCTCAGGAGATTCCGGCGCTGGCCGCCTTGATTGCCGCCGAACCGCAATTGACGCTGCGCGGATTGATGGCGATTCCCGCTCCTGATCCCGATTTGCTGCGACGCCGAGACGCATTCCGGCGGATGAACACGCTCTATCGGCAACTCTCGGAAAGCTATCCCCACATCGATACGCTGTCGATGGGCATGAGCGACGATTTCGAACTGGCGGTCGCCGAAGGCGCCACGCTCGTACGAATCGGGACCGCATTGTTCGGCACCCGTCCACCGCAATAACCGAATTGCCGCCTGGACGGTCCCGACGGAATCAATCTCGTGGACAAATCTATTCCCGAATCCTATCGGTCCATCTTGCAAGAAGTACCGTATTCGCCTCGCAGAGGCCAAGGCGCAAACAGCGCAAGTGAAATCCCGCCCCATCAACCCGGTATTCCGGATACCCGCGGCACCGTTTTTTCAATTGCGGCATAAGCACTACACTTCTGATCTCCCATCTGCGCATGAGGACATTCCTCCATGATCCACCTATCTTCTAGCTCCGCCGCAACCGGTGCGGTTGCTCTCATCGGCGGCGGCAACATGGCACGCAGCTTGATCAGCGGCTGGGTCGCTCATGGCATCACCCCCAGCAACATTCATGTCGCCGAACCTCTCGGCGAATTGAGGGAAACGCTGACGCGCGATTTCGGCGTCAGCACTCATACCGACGCGCTCGACGCCGTGCAGAACGCCGATTTATGGCTATTCGCCGTCAAACCGCAAGTCATGCACCGCGTATGCGAAACGCTTGCACAGGAGGCTCAGCACCGCCGCCCACTGGCAGTTTCGATCGCCGCTGGCGTCACCGCCGCGCAGATCGAACACTGGCTCGGCGACCGTATCGCGGTCATTCGTTGCATGCCCAATACGCCGGCACTGCTCGGCACCGGCGTGACCGGGTTATATGCCAACGATATCGCCAACAATACTCAACGAGACAGCGCCGACCGATTGCTGGCCGCCGTCGGGATTACGGTCTGGATCGAAAACGAGACGCTGATGGATGCCGTCACCGCCGTATCCGGCAGCGGACCAGCCTATGCTTTCTTTCTGGCCGAGGCCATGGAAGCGGCGGCGATTGCCGAAGGGCTCCCGGCAACCGAGGCACGCGCATTGGTGCTGCACACATTGTTCGGCGCCGCGCGGATGCTGCTCGAAAGCGGCGAGTCTCCTGCCGAACTGCGCCGTAAAGTCACATCGCCCGGTGGTACGACCCAAGCCGCCATCGAGGCGCTCAAAACCGGCGGTTTCGAAGCATTGATCAATCGTGCCATTCATGCCGCGCGCGAGCGCGGCCGCACCCTCGCGGCATTGAACGACTGACGCCTTCGACCCTCGAACGCCGAAATGACCGGGGCCGGCGCGGTGTTTTCCGATTCACGAATAGCCCGTTGTCGTCCGTGCGGAAAATACCTATGAACTTGAACCGGTCTTCGTCATCGCCGGGAGCCCTGGCGTTTTGCAGGATGCAAATCGTCATCACGAAGCGGTCGCTGTTCCGGTCATCGCCCGCTTTCGATGAATGATCGCGTCAAACTTTTATCGCCACCACGATAGATCGGTTACTATCGGCCATCTAAATAAAAATCGGGCCAAAACCTCGGGTCGATACCATGCAACGCATCGCAATAGCATTACTGCTGTCCATATTGGCCGCATGCTCGTCGGAACAGGCGCCGCGTCCTGCAGAATTCATTCCGCCGCAATCCGCGCAAGTCGATTTCGACAACATCCGCGTGTATTACAACGCTGTGCCGACACTCGCACTGAGTGCGCAAACGGCGGACAGCTATCAGATCAAGCGCAGTCCGGACTCGGCATTGGTAGTCATCGCCGTACGCCGACACGACGGCAACGATGAAATGCCTGCCGTCGGCAATGTACAGGTCCAAATCCGTGACCTGACGGGGCAGGTCCGGCAATCGCCAGAACTTCACCCGATCGAGACGGGAAACCTCATCGACTACATCGGTCTCGTGCCTGTCCAATCTCGCGACACATTACGCTTCAATGTATCGCTGGAAGCAGACGGACGGCAACGTCAATTCGATTTCCTCCGCAATTTCTGATCCCCGCACGTATCCGGTTCAAATCGATATCTCGACATCCTTACCGACAAGCGTATCTCACCTCCATCTCTCGGTGTACGCGATGGAACTATGTCGCCGCTTCCCGTGAATTTCCGGAACCGCGCCCGGCAACATAAATACTTTCGAGGAAAGGCTGCGATACCCCGCTACGCTCCGAAAAGAAGGGCACGACATGCGGAAGCCGTCAGCGCAGCCCGACCACTCGCCGTTCAGTGCGGGCGGCGAAACATCATCACGGATACAGCATCTGCTTATGCCATCGTCCGTCGGATTCGAGCGCATAACGCCAGCGTTCGTGCAGCCGGAATTCCGCGCCGTACCAGAATTCAATGGCCAACGGGACGATCCTGACACCATGCCAGGCCGGTGGCCGAGGTATTTCGCAGCCGCCGAACTTGGTATTGACCTGCTCCAGATTCACTTCAAAATCCTCGCGCGCCGCCAACGGTTCCGACTGCCGTGAGACCCAAGCACCTAACTGGCTCGTCCGTGGACGCGTCGCGAAATAGGCGTCCGCCTCCTCATCGGAAACCTGCTCGGCGCGTCCCTCGATACGTACCTGTACTCCTGCTTCACGCAAGTTTCGCCACAGGAACAACAACGCCGCATGCGGATTTTCCTGCAATTCATGCCCTTTCCTGCTGTTCATATGGGTGTAGAACACGAATCCCCGCGCATCGTAGGCTTTCAAAAGTACGGCGCGAGACGATGGGACCGCATCGAGTGAAGCTGTAGCGACGATCATCGTTTCCGGCTCGACTTGGCCGCTTGCTTTGGCTTCATCGAACAATGTGGCAAATGTCGCCATGGCTTCTGCATACAGATCATTCATGGGGCGCTGTCTTCACTTTGACGAAATGGATGGGCTATTGTCGTCACATGCCTCCGGATTCGCATCCAGAATTTTCTTCCATACTGGCACGCATTGCATTGGAAAGCGTGCCGAAGCCCTCCGCTCACGTTCCCGTCCTCGCGATCACCGGGCCACAAGGTAGCGGTAAATCGACCCTGGCCGCCCAGATCGTCCGGGCAGCGGACCAGCACGGACTCAAAGCGGCAACCTTATCCACCGATGACTTCTATCTGACCCATGCCGACCGCCGGCAATTGGCACGCACCGTACACCCTCTGCTAGCCACACGAGGGCCGCCCGGCACACATGACTTGCCTCTGGCCTTGGAGA
>JAITWM010000166.1 GCA_031285265.1 Lysobacteraceae bacterium | reverse complement strand
GCGCGGCTGCATGGCGGAAAGGTGTTGGCCAACCCGCGCAATGGAGCTGCGGGATCGCTGCGCCAGCTTGATGCCCGCATCACCGCGCAGCGGCCATTGAGTTTCTGTGCCTATGGCGTTGGAGAAGTGGAGGGCGGTCACTTGTCCGATACGCATTCGTCGACGTTGCAGCGTCTGCGCCAGTGGGGGGTTCCGGTCAGCGATTTGACGGAGGTGGTCGAAGGTGCGGAAGGTTTGTTGGATTACTATCACCGGATAGGCCGTGCGCGTGATGAATTACCGTTCGACATCGATGGTGTGGTGTATAAGCTGGACGATCTGCCGGGACAGAGGGAAATGGGATTCGTTTCCCGAGCGCCGCGCTGGGCGATTGCGCACAAGTTTCCGGCACAGGAACAGACCACTGTCATTGAGGCGATAGAGATTCAGATCGGTCGTACCGGGGCGGTCACGCCGGTGGCGCGTTTGCAGCCGGTCCAGGTTGCGGGCGTTACGGTGACCAATGCGACGTTGCATAACGCCGATCAGATCGCCCGATTGGATGTGCGCATCGGTGATGCCGTCATTGTGCGCCGTGCCGGCGATGTGATCCCGGAGGTGGTCAGTGTCATGCTGGAGCGACGTCCATCGCAGGCACTACCTTGGCGAATGCCCGAGTCTTGCCCGGTATGTGGCTCGGAAATCGTGCGCGAAGAAGGTCAGGCTATCTGGCGCTGTTCCGGAGGATTGAGCTGCTCGGCGCAGCGCAAGGAGGCCATTCGTCATTTCGCCTCCCGGCGAGCGATGGACATCGAAGGACTGGGAGAACGCTATATCGAGGATCTGTGTGATTTGGGTTATGTCGAATCGGTCGCCGATCTGTATCGCCTAGGCCTTGATGACCTATTGGAAATGAAACGCCGTGCCGATGAACGCGATGGGACCACCCCGGAGACGGTCAAGGCCGGCAAGATTGCCAGCAAGTGGGCCGAGAATTTGATTGCGGCGATTGCGCGCAGTCGGGATACGACGCTAGCCCGGTTCCTGTTCGCGCTGGGCATCCAACACGTAGGCGAAAGTACGGCAAAAGCGCTGGCGGCTTGGCTGGGCGATCTGCAATTGATCAGGCACCTGCCATGGCCGTTGTTCAAGCAAGTGCCGGATGTCGGTGGTGAAGTCGCACGCGCTATCGGACATTTTTTCGATCAGCCGGGAAATGGGCGGGTCATCGATGCCTTGCTCGATCACGGGGTACGGATTGGTGATAGCCATCCGCCTTCCGCGAAGTTGGGCCGGACGTTGAATTTGACGGAGTTGCTGATTGAATTGGAAATTCCGAAGCTGACTCGCGTACGAGCCGAACAACTGAGCGCCCTGTTTCCTGACCTAGGGGCGATCGCTGATGCGCCAGCATCGCAGTTGGCTGCGGCCGGATTGCCCGGTGAAACGGTCGATGCTTTGACGGCTTGGCTCGAACAGCCATTACAAAGGCAATTGGCCGATCGATCGGCGGAATGGTCGCAGCGGCTACGCGCGCGTATTCAGGATATGGGACAGGAGGAAAAAGGTCCGCTGGAAGATCGGACCGTGGTGTTGACCGGAACATTGGCCACAATGTCGCGTGATGAGGCCAAGCTGAAGTTGGAGGCGCTTGGCGCGAAAATTGCGAGCAGCGTATCGAGGAAAACGGATATCGTCGTAGCTGGTGAAGAAGCCGGTTCTAAACTGGCCAAAGCACGCGATCTGGGGATCGACGTTTGGAACGAAGCAAGATTATTGGCATTTTTGAACAACATGCCCGATGAACAGAGCAGATAGGAGAGTGATTTGAGCAGTCCGTTTAGGCAATGGTATGGCCTTCTTTTTTGGACCGGAACGATACTGGTATTTCTGGCGGTCGCGTTTCAAGTGTATCGGGTAGTCAGTCGTGCGGGCTGGTGGGAGGCGAACGGGACCGTAATCGAAGCCGGAACCGTCGTTTCAGTTCAGTTCGATCCGCCTGGGCAGAGGCCCGTCGTCCTCCATGCCACGGTCGAGGACGGCGCCCAACGGTTTCGCGTCGGCATGAGCGTCTCGGTCATCTATCCGGGCGATGATCCGCATCAGGGCAAGATCGTAGAGGTCGGAGGTGAATGGTTTATCAGCTTCGTCTTCGGAGGACTGGGAATCCTGTGCATCGCCATCGCCTGCATTTGGTTGGTTCCCGCCTTGTGGGGACGCTATCGATTATCTTTGCTGCAACGCTATGGACAACGTGTCCAAGCGCGAGTGACCAGCGTCGAAGCCTACCCATCTCTTAGCGTCAATGGACGCGTGCCCTGGCGCATCATTGCACAATGGGACGATAGAATTCATAACAAGCTACGCTTGTTTCGCAGTGAAAGCCTTTGGGTCAATCCGGAGCCATACCTGAAGAGTGGGACGGTCTACGTATGGGTGGACCCTAAGCGTGTCGAGCGGTACCGCGTTGATACGTCCTTCCTGCCAGAACGGGAAGACTGAACAGCGGGGGAACTGGCAATGCGGCGAAGATCGTGAATATTGAACGTATCGGGATTTTTGCCGGGTGCGGGGGGAACGATGTAGAGAAAAGAGCGCCGCGATAGTGGCGGATTTTCTTGTGATGTGTCATGACGGGACGTTTTGGCATACCGAGGCGATATGATTCCGGCTTCGGGGGAGAGAAACGGATACATACCGGAATGCGTCGTCGCGAAACGGTGAACGGCGGATCCCTGCATAGATTTAATAGCGAGGAGATACATGAATATGAGTTCTCGACTAGGGCTTTTGATCGGATATCGGACCGAAGAGGATTCGATGACTTTTATTGCGCATTGGTATGTCGCTTATGCGCGTGACAGGGGAGACCCCATCCGCGAGCTGACGTTGACCGGGGTTCGCGATCACGGGTATGGCCAGGAAGATCTGACGGCGATGTGCAATAACCCGGAGGCATATCTTGTCGATATCGGGATCGTGCATTCGGAACCGGATCCGCAAAAATACCAGGAGGTCTATTTTCAAGTGACCTTTATCAGCCAGAACAATGATTCCAGATATGAATTCTGGTGCCGGGGAGCGCGGTTGTCGACGCGTTATTACACTCCGAAAGAAATTGCCGATATAGAGCGAGAGCAGGCGAGAGAACTATGATGCTCGATGATGCCGGAACGCTTCGCCCGACATCTGGCAGAGTTGCATCGTTGTGGCGGTAGCCGGGGTATGGCGATCGCGTTGAATTCGGCATTGCGCTTGCGTGCGTGCCTGTATGCGCAGATACGGGGTTTTTTTGCCCATCGTGGCGTGCTGGAGGTAGAGACGCCGATTCTGTCAGCCGCTGGGAATACCGAGCCGAACATCGCGAGCTTTTCCACGCAATTCAGCGGTCATGTCGATGCTGGCGCAAGTGTTCGCTGGTTGCGCACGTCGCCGGAATATCCGCTCAAGCGGTTGCTGTCGGCCGGCATCGGCGACTGCTATGAATTGGGCCGGGTTTTCCGCAATGGAGAGGCTGGAAGACGGCACAATCCGGAATTCACGATGCTGGAGTGGTATCGAGTCGGTTGGGATCATCTGCGCTTGATCGACGAAACCGTTGATCTGATACAGATGGCATTGCACCTGGTGGAGAAGCATGCGACGGTCTATTCGTCGACATATCGGGAATTGTTCGTTCAGCGATTGCATATCGACCCTTGGTGCGCTCCAGTCACGGCATTGCAGACGCCGCTACATGATTTCCAGATTGACGGACAAGGATTGAGCCGCGACGATTGGTTGGACCTACTGATGACGCATCTGATTCAGCCGGCGTTCCCTGCCGATCGGATCACGGTGATTCGCGATTGGCCCGCAACACAATGCGCGCTCGCCAAGATTCGCCATGACGATCCGCCAGTGGCCGAACGTTTCGAAATCTATTTAGGTAAGTGCGAGTTGGCTAATGGCTATCACGAATTGACGGATGCGAAGGAGCAGGAAATGCGGTTCCGGTGTGACTTGGAACGGCGTCGGCAACGGCAGCAGGTCGAACCGCCGATGGACCGCCGCTTGTTGGCCGCGCTCTCCGCGGATATGCCCGAATGCGCCGGTGTGGCACTGGGGATCGATCGTCTATTAATGGCGATGCTTGATACTGAACGGATTGACGAGGTCCTTGCGTTTGACTTCATCAATGCATGAAGTCACTCTTAAAGTGTGGATTTCACACTTTTGTCCTATTTGGCGCCATGGGGAGTATGGGTGGTCCGTTCCACAGTCCGGGAGCAGCGCCGGTCGATCGATGTAACGATCATAGTAGAGAGGATCATGTCTTTACGGAGCCGCATTCAATATCTGTATCTGTATTTATTGACGATGATGCTGATGCCAGCAGCAATGACCGCGCGTGCGACCGATACTGCGGAGTATGAGGACGAAACGGTTCGCTGCGAGTCCCAGCGAGGACGCTGGAATCACTGCCCGATGGATACGCGAACGGATGTGAGTCTGGTACGGCAGCTCTCCGGCAACGCCTGTATTCGTGGAATGCACTGGGGAACTGACGATTATGGGATATGGGTCACTGGCGGATGCCGCGGTGAGTTTCGAGCCCGGGAGCGTGCGGTTCCGGTGAAAATGCGCAACATCGTGCGCTGCGAATCCAGCATGGGGCGACGGACTTGTGCGGTCGCCCTGCGTGGTGCATCGGTGAGACTGTTACGGCAATTGACCGATATTCCATGTCGCCGGGATCGCAGCTGGGGTGTTGGACGCAATGAAATATGGGTGTCGAAAGGATGCCGCGGCGAATTCGAGATCAGCACGCCCGACGGGGTCTTCATGATGGATGCACGGACGATTCGTTGCGAATCTAAAAGTAGGCGTCGCATGTTCTGCGGTGTGACCGTATCCGTTGGAGCGACATTGGAGGAGCAATTGTCCAAGGCGCCTTGCCGATATGGTGAAAGCTGGGGTTGGGACAGAGATGGCGTCTGGGTGGACGGAGGTTGCCGGGCCGATTTCCGAATAGAATGATGCCGATTGAAACGTGCGTTCACTTCGATCGCCTGCGGCGCTTGCTTCCAGCGTGCCTTCGGGCGGGAGCTGAGGACGAGGCCGATTTTTCCGATGGACGATACGTTGGCCATATTCCATGCTACGCCGATGAGTACTGCATTCGACTACGCCCGCTATGACCGCATCCGTCCAATCCGTTGGACTGGTAATACGCTTGAATTGCTGGATCAGCGGCAATTGCCGTTCCTGACCGATCGGGTCGTTTGCCATAGCAGTGACGAGGTCGCGCGGGCGATCCGGACGTTGACGGTGCGTGGCGCGCCAGCGATCGGGATTGCAGCGGCTTGGGGAGTCGTGCTTGCAGGAGATGCGGTGGAGGCTGGGAATGGAGCCGAGGCATTGGTGAGTTTGCAGCCGGCGTTGCATCGTCTGAATGCTGCCCGGCCGACGGCGGTGAATTTGGCCTGGGCGCTGAACCGGATGCAAAGAGTGCTCGTCGACGCAGGCAATGATTGGCGGCTTCGTCTGCGCGATGAAGCGCAGCGGATCGCTGATGAGGATCTGGCGTCGAATCGACGTATGGGAACATTGGGCGCGGCGTTGCTCGGGCCCGGCAGCGGCGTATTGACCCATTGCAATACCGGGTCGTTGGCGACAGGAGGCTTCGGCACAGCGCTTGGTGTGATTCGTGCTGGCGTGGCGCAAGGATGCATCACCAGCGTATTCGCCAGCGAGACTCGGCCCTGGCTGCAAGGAGCCCGGCTGACCGTATGGGAGCTTCAGCAGGACGGGATCGATGCGACGCTGATTGCCGATTCGGCCGCGGCCCATTTGATGAAGACCGGGGCAGTGCAGTGGATCATCGTGGGCGCCGACCGCATTTGCGCCAATGGCGATACCGCCAACAAGATCGGCACGTATGGGTTGGCGATCGCCGCGCGTCATCATGGTGTCGGATTCATGGTCGTTGCGCCGTCTTCGACGATCGATATGGCGACACCTACAGGCGGCGACATTGAAATCGAGCAACGCGATCCTGAAGAATTGCTTGAAATTCGTAACGTGCGCATTACCGCCGATGGTATTCGGGCGTGGAATCCAGTATTCGACGTCACGCCCGCCGAACTGATCGATGTCATCGTCACGGAACGGGGAATGGTCGAGCGGCCGAGCCGCGATGCCATTGCCCGGCTTTGGGAATGATCCGGCGCGGAATGTCAAGTACCGGAACAGCAGTAGAGCGCCATCGGTGACATGCCCGCGATAATCCATGGCGGTTGCTGCGGGAGCGTTCATGGTAGAATTACAGGCTAATGAACCCCGCCTGGGCAGGAGTGCGTCGATACGGATCGCTCCATTGTCGGCACAGAAATACCTGACCGATACAGCCGGCGGTTTTCCGTCCTGAATCATGCCTCCGGGCATGATCTTTCCAAGGTAATAAGATCCGAATGGCAGAATTCGCCAAGGAAATCATTCCCGTCAACCTCGAAGACGAGATGCGCCGGAGCTACCTCGATTACGCGATGAGCGTCATCGTGGGACGTGCTCTTCCCGATGTTCGTGACGGCCTCAAGCCTGTCCATCGCCGTGTGCTGCATGCGATGAACGAACTGGGTGCGCACAGCAACAAACCCTACTTCAAGTCCGCGCGTATCGTCGGCGACGTGATCGGTAAATACCATCCGCACGGCGATACTGCGGTCTACGATACGTTAGTGCGTATGGCGCAACCGTTCTCGTTGCGTTACATGTTGGTTGACGGACAGGGCAACTTCGGTTCGATCGACGGCGATGCGGCAGCGGCGATGCGCTATACGGAAGCGCGGATGTCCAGGCTGAGTCATGAGCTGCTGGCCGACTTGGATAAGGAAACCGTCGATTTCCAGCCCAATTACGATGAAAAGGAACTCGAGCCGACCGTTATGCCGGCACGGTTTCCGAATTTGCTGGTCAATGGTTCGGCCGGTATTGCCGTGGGTATGGCAACCAATATCCCGCCGCATAATCTCGGCGAGGTGATCGATGCCTGTATCGCCCTGATCGAAGATTCGCAGATCGACATCGATGGCTTGATGCGCCATATCCCCGGGCCGGATTTTCCGACTGCCGGAATCATCAACGGCACCGCCGGCATTCTCGCCGGCTACCGTACGGGCCGCGGCCGGGTACGGATGCGCGCCAGGGCCGAGATTGAGGTCAACGACAGCAACGGCCGCGAGGCGATCATCGTCACCGAAATTCCCTACATGGTGAACAAGGCGCGGTTGATCGAGAAGATTGCCGAGTTGGTCAAGGAAAAGCGGATCGAGGGTATCAGCGAGTTGCGCGACGAGTCCGATAAGGACGGCATGCGCATTTATATCGAGATCAAGCGCGGTGAGTCGGCCGATGTCGTGCTGAACAATCTGTATCAGCACACGCAATTGGAGTCGGTATTCGGTATCAATATGGTCGCGCTGGTCGATGGGCGTCCTCGGCTGTTGAATCTCAAGCAAATGCTTGAGGCATTCGTCCGTCATCGGCGCGAAGTAGTGACTCGCCGGACCATTTTCGAGCTGCGTAAAGCCCGTAACCGGGCGCATATCCTGGAAGGATTAACCGTCGCGTTAGCCAATATCGATGAGATGATCGAGTTGATCAAAACATCGGAAAACCCGCAGGTTGCCAAGGAACGCATGCTGGCGCAGACCTGGGAGCCGGGGCTGGTTGGAACATTGCTCGAAGCTGCCGGCGCGGAAGCCTCGCGTCCCGAGGACCTGCCGGAAGGTGTGGGTCTGTTGCCTGCATCGGATTCGAAGCGGCGTTACCAACTCACCGAAACGCAGGCGCAACAGATTCTGGAGATGCGGTTGCACCGCTTGACCGGGCTGGAACAGGAACGGCTTACCGGCGAATACCGGGAGTTGATGGATGTCATCGCAGGGTTGATCCGGATTCTGGAGGATCCCGATGTGCTGATGCAGGTCATCCGCGACGAGTTGAATGCCATCAAGGCCGAGTACGGCGACCCGCGGCGCAGCGAGATCCACGCCAGTGAAGAGGATCTGGATATTCTCGACTTGATCGCTCCGGAGGATGTCGTGGTGACGCTGTCCAATACCGGTTACGTCAAACGTCAGCCGGTCAGCGCCTATCGTGCGCAGCGTCGCGGCGGCCGTGGGCGCAGCGCTGCGGCGACCAAGGAAGAGGATTTCATCGAGCAGCTTTGGCTGGTCAATACGCACGACACGCTGTTGATGTTTACCAGCAACGGCAAGGTGTTCTGGCTGCCGGTGCATGTGTTGCCCGAAGCCGGCTCCAATGCGCGCGGCCGTCCGATCGTCAACTGGATCCCATTGGAAGATGGCGAGAAAGTGCAAGCGGTATTGCCGGTGCGCGATTACGCCGAGGGCCGCTATGTGTTGTTCGCCACTCGCAATGGCACGGTCAAGAAGACGCCGTTGACCGAGTTCGCGTTCCGTTTGCAGAGGGGTAAGATCGCTATTAATCTCGACGCGGATGATGCGCTGATTGGCGTTGCCCTGACCGACGGACAGCGCGATGTGATGCTATTTGCTTCCAATGGCAAGACGGTGCGGTTTGGTGAAGATAAGGTGCGTTCGGTGGGACGTACCGCGTCCGGCGTGCGTGGCATCAAACTGGCCGATGGGGAATATGTGGTCAGTTTGATCGTAGCCGAGAGCGGCAACGGCAATGATGAGGAGATCGAGGACAACGAAGACGACGGCAATGTCGAGGTAATTGACGATGCTGGCGAAATACCGAGCACGACGATCGAGGGGGCCGATGGGGCGGCCGTCTATATTCTGACGGTTACTGAGAACGGCTACGGCAAGCGCACCCCATTGCCGGAATATCCGCGCAAGGGCCGTGGCACGCAGGGCGTGATCGGCATTCAGACCAGTGAGCGGAACGGTAAACTGGTCGGTGCAGTGCTGCTGGAGCGCAAGGACGAAGTCTTGCTGATCTCCGATAGCGGAACCCTGGTGCGTACCCGCGCCTCGGAAATATCCCAGGTGGGCCGGAATACCCAGGGCGTCACTTTGATTCGTCTGGGTGAAGGCGAAAAACTGCAAGCGGTGGAACGGCTCGATATTTCGCTCGACGAGCAGGAAGATTCGGACAGCGACAGCGAACCATCGCCGTGATCCCATAAGGTCTTCGGATGCCCCAAGCGATGATATGGATGCCGTCTGGATGGGCTGGGTGTGGTTCGGTTTGAGTCTTCTGGCATTGCTCCTGCCGTCTTCGACGTGTCGCGGCGGCAGGGAGCGATACTGGTATCGACTATCCCAGCTTTTCCGTTAATTCGCGTTTGATTTCGGCGGTTATCGTGTCCTGCAATGTGGCCAATAGGAACCCCAACTGTGCGGTGACACGCACTTGTTGCGGCAACAGGTCGATGCGTCCGTCGATGCCTATGCCGGAAAACCGCAGGGTTTCTTGCTCCCAGTGCGTCTTCATGCTGAATTTTTCGCGTAGCTTTTCTGCCATCTGTTCGATGGCTTGATGTGTTTGCTCGGGAGAGCGGTCATGAGGGTAAGAAATATCGATGTGGGCCACAATATCTGCGTCTCGTAGTGGGAAGTTGCTGAAAGTCGATGCCGATGAGGGCATCATTGTCCGTGATGCTGGCTGATAGACCAAGCCGTTTTGGTTGCTCCGGTACGCCCTGCCGATAAATTTCCGTTCGAACCTAGTGCAAAATCTCCGACTCCATTTCAGTGATCTGCAAGTGCCGGATCATCCGCTCTCTGGCGGGATCCATCGGATTGTCCGCCTGGAAGAAGGTGGCATCGGCATTGGAACAGCCACGTCGGAGAATTGGCTGGCGCAAGTATGTCTGGACCGGGGCGGCCTCTGGCTGCAAGTCGCCGAGACGACACGCGCGGTTCATGTCAACGGGCGACCGGTTCGGAGAGTCGCGTGGCTGCGTGCAGGGGACGCGATCCATATCGACAGTACGGAAATCGTCATCCGGACATTGATGTGCCAGGATGTGCCGAAACTCAAGAAAACCTATCGCTATGACAATGATCCGCGGTTGTTGCTAAGGGGCATCGGCGGCCGCTATCACGGTCGCAGCATCACATTGGGACCTGAAAGAATCGTAGGATGTGCGGCGGATGCCGATATCCGTATCGATAGTCATTCCTGTGCGGAGCGGCACGCCCGATTGCAACGCTATCGGGACAAGGTGTTGTTGCAGGATCTGGGGTCTAGCGATGGAACGATCGTCAATGGCGTGCGGGTACGTGATGCGGTGCTGTCGGCAGGCGATCAGATCGTATTCGACCCGCGTCATCGTTTTGTAGTGGAATCGCCGGTTTATCCGGAGGTCGCGCTGCCTGTCGAGCTCGGCGATCCGTTCCCGGGGCTGGCCAATGGGCGCTCCGCCGACCGGGAACAGAGCCGGCGCTGGCCATGGCTGCTGCTGGCGGCGGCGGTGTCTGCGGTGATACTGAGCGTGCTGCTATGGTTTGGTACCGCTTGAACCACCGTCGCCTTTAGGTCGGCTTTGCGAAGATTCTTTCTTGCCGGGCGAGCGAATACCGATGTTTCTGCGGCATACTATGCGGCTCATCTGGAGGAGTCACTATGTCGCGTGCTTATAATTTTGCTCCTGGTCCCGCTATGTTGCCTGAACCCGTATTGCGGCAGGCGCAGGCAGAGATGTTGGAATTCCAGAATGCGGGAGCTTCGATCGTAGAGTTGAGTCATCGTGGTTCGGAGTTCATTTCTGTCGCCTCGGAGGCGGAGGCCGACCTGCGCAAGCTGATTGGCATTCCGGACGATTACGCAGTGCTGTTCCTGGGTGGAGG
>JAITWM010000132.1 GCA_031285265.1 Lysobacteraceae bacterium | reverse complement strand
TTTCATAGAAGAACATAAAAAAGCAAAGTCCGGCGAAACCACAAACAACTGCCGCGAACAGTGTATGAACTGCGGCGCAAACGCATTTATGGCAGATAAAGACGGGAGGGGATATTGTTGTCCGAGATAAACTATAAAAACGTCAGAATAAAATTTGAGAAAACAGGGACGATGAAATATATATCACATCTTGATTTAAACAGATTATTTTCGCGTTCGTTTGCAAGAGCGGGAATAGAAATCGCGCATTCCGAGGGGTTTAACCCGCACCCGAAAATAACGTTTGTGTCAGCTTTATCGCTCGGGGTCGAAAGCTTCTGCGAATTTGTCGACATAAAAGTAACGGGCGACATAAGCGCGCGTACCGTCTTTCAGCGTGTCCCAGGCTTCGCGGTCTTTTCCGTTTCCATAATCCATGGCGACGGTAATGACTCGCAACGTGCCCGGGAGTAATTGGGGAGGGGATGTGCGCTTGTCGCTGTTCCGTTCCATCCACGTCATATTGCCGTGCCGCTTATGCCGCAACCACTCTTGCAGATGGGCGGCATCTTCTTCCAGGTCGATGTCGGCGATGCCAAATCGTTGGAATCCCAATGCCCGCGCCATCTCACGTATGCGTTGAACGAGGGAGTGCGGGTCAAAATGAGCGGGCGGAACGAACATATCGGAAAGTATAGAATCGAGACTTATGATTGCTTTGGAGTGTTGTCTGTCGTGTGATTTGGCGGTGAGAAAGTTTGAAAGCCGATCCGTTGGAATTTCCTGGTGGGAAACAGTAAAGAGTTTTTGCGGTACCTTCTCCCGAAGACGCGCACAAAGCCCGGACTGGAATTCAAAGTCATGAACAAGTTTTCCATAGATCAGCGTAATTTGTCTGTGTTGTACGACACGGCGGGCGCACGCGCATTGGACCGCGAAGCGACCGCGCTATTGAATGGCGATGCGTATGTGCTGATGCAGCGTGCAGGGCTGGTAGGATGGCAGACGTTGTCCGGCCGTTATCCTGCCGCTGGATGCATTACCGTGGTGTGCGGTACCGGCAATAATGGCGGTGATGGTTATGTACTGGCCAGGCGCGCATTGGAAGCCAGACGCCGTGTGCGCGTCGTGCATTTGCCGGACAATGGTCCGCGTACGGAATTGGCGCAGCGGGCTTGCACGGAGTATTTGGCGGCGGGCGGCTCGGTGGAGCTGTTTCCCACCGCCTTCGATGACGATGATGTCATCGTCGATGCGCTCTTCGGCATCGGGTTGACGCGCGCGCCGGATGCCGCGTTGAGCGAATTGATCATGGCGATCAATGCTTCGGCGTGTCCGGTTTTTTCGCTGGATGTGCCAAGCGGGATCGACGCCGATCGCGGTATCGCTCCCGGCGCCGCGGTACGGGCGGATTGCACGCTGCAATTCATCGGCCGGCATAAGGGGCTTTATACCGGTGAGGCGCTGGATCATTCCCGCATAGTGTTGCTGAACTCGCTGGAAGTGCCGGAAAACGTTTTCTCCAGAGTGCGGCCTGCGGCATTGCTATTGGAGCCGGAGTATTTGAAGGCCGGTCTCGGTATACGTCGCCGCAATAGCCATAAAGGTGATTCCGGCAGGGTTCTATGCGTGGGTGGCGACCATGGCAGCGGAGGCGCCATCGCATTGTGCGCGGAAGCGGCTTTACGGACCGGAGCCGGGTTGGTTGGTGTGGCTACGCAAGGTGCGCATGTCGCGGCGATTTTGGCGCGCTGCCCGGAAATAATGGTCTTCGGCGTCGAGCAGGATGGCGACATCGACGCAAAATTGAAGCAGGCCGATGTCTTGGCAGTCGGGCCGGGGCTTGGGCAGAGCTTATGGGCGCGGCATCTATATCGGCAGGCATTGGCATCGGCACGGCCACTAGTGTTGGATGCCGATGGCTTGAATCTGCTGGCGGTGGCGCCGCATGCATTGACCGATACGATATTGACGCCGCATCCTGGTGAGGCGGCGCGGCTGTTGCATAGTGATATCGGCACCGTACAGCAGGATCGGTTTGCTGCCGCCGATGCATTGGTGGAGCGATATCGGACGGTAGTGGTGTTGAAAGGCGCCGGCAGCATCGTTACTGCACCGGGGCAATTACCTTGCGTGATAGCGGCGGGTAATCCCGGTATGGCCATTGGCGGCATGGGAGATTTACTGACAGGAATCATTGCTTCTTTGCGCGCTCAAGGGATACCGGCATTCGCTTCGGCGTGTATGGGTGCGTTGCTGCATGCGACAGCGGGTGATGAAGCGGTTGTCGAAGGTGGAGAGCGCGGCTTATTACCGTCGGATTTATTGCCGTGGTTGCGGCGGTTGGTCAATCAAGGAAGCGATAGATGATGCGGCTGGATTTGGAAAATGACGAGGCGACCGAACGCCTGGGGCAGGTATTGGCAGTGACTCGTCCGAATTCGGCCGTGGTTTATCTGCATGGGGCGCTGGGAATGGGAAAGTCGACGCTGGCGCGTGCGATACTGCGGAAACTGGGGGTGCAAGGTCCTATCCGCAGCCCGAGCTATACATTATTGGAGCGTTATCCGTTGTCGGAAGGGGAAGCTTGGCATCTGGATCTGTATCGCATCGCGGATGCGGGGGAATTGGATTTTCTGGGATTGGACGAGGTAGCGGCGGATCTGTGGCTGGTGGAATGGCCGGAACATGGAGAAGGGTTTCTGCCGGCGGCTGATCTACGTATTTCGTTGTCACAATCCGGTACCGGACGTGCGGCAGTGCTATGCGCCGATTCGGAAGCGGGAGCGGAATGGCTGACGAAAGTTTCGATTTAATGTCCACTTGCATGACATGTTTGTCCTTTAAGGAGAAAAATGTGTTGCAGACCATGGATTATCAAGGGAAAAAGTTCTTGCATTCCTGATGGGGCAGTGTTTGAATCCAACGTATATGTCTATGTGGAGTATCCGGTCGATAGTTGGCTTGGCGATGCTGTGGTTCGTTTGTGCCATGGCAGGGATGGTGCCGTCCTCGGCGTTGGCGGGGGAAGTGCATGAAATCAGCTTGAGCAGTGGTGCTGCAGGTACCCAGGCGGAGATTCGACTGCAGGGAGCGGGAAGCTTCAACACCTTATCACTGTCGAATCCCGACCGGCTGGTCGTGGATTTGCCCGAATCCACTCTGCAGAAAGGTATCGTATTGCCGGGAGTGGCCGGTGTGGTCCATTCGGTGCGAACCGGACAGCCGGTACCGGGAACGGTACGGATCGTTTTCGATTTGTCCGGTCCGGTCGCAGCGTTGCCGCCACGGGTCGAAAACATCGGTAATATTTCGCGTTTGGTCATTGTCTGGCCGGAAGACCGGCTCGGAACGTCCATTTCCGCATCCTCTGCCGCGGTTTCTTCGGGACCGTCCGCGTCCACAGTGCCGGCGGAGCCTTCGACGGACGCATCCTCGACCTCCAATCCCGGGTCGGCGTCATTGGTCATCGTGCAGGAAACTCCAACGTTATCGCCGATGGACATCCTTACCGGGAAAGAAACGGCGGCACCGGCGTCCCGGGTCGATAGTGAGGCGGCGGTAGCCGCGTTGACCGGAGACGGTTCAATCCCGGCTTCGACCGTACCGGCACCTGTAACGGTGGTTCCGCCTGCTGCTGCTTCTACCCCGGACACGGCATCGTCGCCGCCTGCGCAGCGTTCTGCGGGGATCACCATGCAGCCGGGAATGCGGCCTTTGATCGTCGCCATCGACGCCGGGCATGGCGGACAGGATCCGGGAGCTGTCGGTCCTACCGGCCGGCGGGAAAAGGATGTGACATTGGCGGTGGCGCGTGAATTGGCGCGTCAAGTCGATGCGACGCCTGGTCTGAAAGCCTTTCTGGTCAGGAGTTCGGATGTATTCATTCCGTTGACCGAGCGAACACAGCGTGCGCGCCGGGCCAAGGCCGATATTTTTGTGTCGATTCATGCGGATGCGGCGGAAAATCGCAGTGCGACCGGTTCCTCGGTCTATGTCCTGTCATTGCGGGGGGCGTCTTCGCAGCGGGCCAGATGGCTGGCCGATAAGGAGAACGCGGCCGATCTGATCGGAGGTGTTCGGTTGGGACAGACCGAGAATACATTGGCTTCGGTGCTGTTGGATCTGGCGCAAAGTGGCCATATGAAGGCTTCGGAGGACGCGGCCAATCATGTGTTGGGCGGATTGAAGCGAGTGGGTAATAACCATAAGCCGAATATCGAGCGTGCCAACTTTGTGGTGTTGAGAACGGCAGATATGCCGGCAATGCTGGTCGAGACGGCGTTCATATCGAATCATGCCGAAGAACAGCGATTGGTGGATCCGGCATTTCAGCGCCGGTTGGCGGGTGCGGTGCTGGATGGCATCACTACATATTTCACCCGGCAGCCTCCGCCGGGGACGTTATTCGCTGCGCGTGCGCAGGCCGAGCGCGAGAATGTGGCGGTGGTAGCCGACGCCAGCAGCAGTCACTGAGGAGATTCCTCGATTATCATGGCAGTTCCCTGCTAGCGATGTGCTTTGTCGCCGATGACCGTGTCTATTCGAGCATTACCCGAGCTTCTCATCAATCAGATCGCCGCGGGCGAAGTCGTCGAACGTCCGGCTTCCATCGTCAAGGAACTGATCGAAAATGCGCTTGATGCGGGAGCCAGGCGGATCGACATTGAACTGGAAGAAGGCGGCGCGCGATTGATCCGTATCCGTGACGACGGCTCCGGCATCGCTGCGCAGGAGTTGCCGTTGGCGGTATCGCGTCATGCAACCAGCAAGATAGCTTCTCTCGATGATTTGGAAGCCGTCGCAACCCTGGGATTCCGGGGAGAGGCATTGCCATCGATCGCTGCGGTCAGTCGTTTTTTGCTGGTGTCCCGCCGGCACGATGATGAGCATGGCGCGGCATTGCGCGTGGATGGCGGGAATGTCGGCGAGGTTATGCCCAAGGCGCAGTCAGCCGGGACGATGGTGGAAGTGCGTGATCTGTTCTATAACGTGCCTGCGCGCCGAAAATTTCTGAAAGTGGAGCGTACGGAGTTGGCGCATATCGAGGAGTGGTTGCGTTCATTGGCATTGTCCAGAATGGATATCGAATTGCGGGTCAGTCATAACGGCAAGCCGATTCGCCGTTATCACGCGGGCGGCGGCGATACTATGGCACGGTTGTCGGAGACGCTCGGGGAAGAGTTCGTGCGCAGTGCGTTGCGAGTCGATCAGTCCGCTGCCGGATTGCGCGTGCAAGGTTGGATCGCACAGCCGCACTATTCGCGGACCGGCGCCGATCAACAATATCTCTACGTCAATGGCCGTGCGGTTCGTGACCGTAGCGTCGCCCATGCAGTGAAAATGGCTTATCAGGATGTCCTGTTTCACGGTCGGCAGCCGGCTTATGTGTTGTTTCTCGAACTGGATCCCCATCGTGTCGATGTCAACGTACATCCGGCCAAACACGAAGTGCGTTTTCGCGATGCGAGATTGATACATGATTTCGTATTTCGGACATTGCATGAGGCATTAGCGCAGATACGCGCCGGTCTCGAGCTGGATATCGAGACGTCGTCGCAACCCGCGGTTGCGCCGGTGGTCCCATCGCAATCGACCATGCCGTGGCAGGCGTCGGCTCAATCTCCCTTGGGGTTGCGCGTCCGGGAGGCTCCAAGCGCCTATGCCGCGCTGTATTCGACATCGGTGAAGCAGGACGCCGGACACGATTCCGCGAATACGGCAGTGCCGGTGCGTTCGTCGGAGGCGATGGATCATGATGGCGAAATACCGCCATTGGGTTATGCCATCGCGCAATTGCATGGCATATATGTTCTGGCCGAAACCGCCGATGGTCTGGTAGTTGTGGACATGCATGCTGCGCATGAGCGCATCGGTTATGAAAAGCTGAAAACGGCACACGATACCTTGGGGTTGCGTTCGCAGCCGTTGCTGGTGCCATTACGGGTGGCGGTTGCCGAACGTGAGGCGGATGTGGCCGAAGCCGAAGCGCAGACATTGACGGAACTAGGTTTTGAAGTAACTCGTAGCGGGCCGCAATCGCTCAATGTGCGCAGCGTTCCGGCGTTGTTGGCACAGGCCGATCCAGAGGCGTTGTTGCGGGATGTGCTGGTTGATTTGTGCGAGCACGGACAAAGTCGTCGCGTAATGACGGCTCGCGATGAGTTGCTGGCCACGATGGCTTGCCATGGCGCGGTGCGCGCGCATCGGAAATTGAGTATTCCGGAAATGAATGCATTGCTGCGTGACATGGAGGCGACGGAACGTTCCGGGCAGTGCAACCATGGCCGTCCGACCTGGACGCGTTTCACATTGGCGGAGATCGATCGTTGGTTTCTGCGAGGGCGTTGATGATGAGGAAAATTTCGACCATGAAACCGGGAATCTCGCGCTATACAGGGTGGCTGTTGGTGGTAATGCTTGGCGGTTGCGGCGGGACGGCAATGGATTCTTCGTCGAATGCCGGGCCGGTTCCGGGAGCGCAGGAGACCGTACCGGCGGCCAGCTCCGAGTTTTTGAGCGATAACGAACATTGGAGGCAGCAGCGCGCCGAGGATTTACGGAAACCGGATGGGTGGATGCATTTGGCCGGCCTGTATTGGGTTCGATCGAAACGGCATCTGATCGGGAGCGCGCCGGGCAATGGGATGCGTCTGCCGTTCGGGCCGGAACATGTGGGTGTGTTGGCGGAAGAACGCCCGGGACAATTCTTTTTCTTGCCGGAAAATGATTTGAAATCGACTCATAACGGTGAGCCGGTAACGGGACGGATACGCATTTATAGCGATGGCGATCCCGAGCCCAGCGTAATTGGCTTCGACGATGGAAAGGGAGTGATGAGGTTGATCAGGCGGGGCAACCGGTATGCGCTGCGTGTCTGGCATGCCGACGCAGGAGCGCAAGCGTCTTCGGTACCTTTGGAGTATTGGCCGGCGGACCCGGGTTGGCGGATTCGAGGACGCTTCATCGCATCTCCTGCGGGACAGACCTTGCCGGTCACCAATATCATCGGCGCGGTCGATGACCTTCCCAATCCGGGTGTGGTTGAATTTCAGCGTGGCGGGAAAACCTATCGCCTGGAAACGATCGGTACCGCCGGAGAACAGTTGTCGATCGTTTTTGCTGACCTGACCAGCGGTCAGGGCAGTTATGTGACGGGACGCTATGTGGATCTGGATCCGCCGGATTCGGAAGGAAATGTCGTTTTGGACTTCAATCGAGCCTATAGTCCGCCGGCGGCGTTTACCAGATATTCCACTTCCTTGTTGGCACCGGCATCCAATCGTATGGATATCGCCGTAACAGCGGGTGAGAAATACCAACGGCCGTCGTCACCGCAATAAGGAATCGATATCGTGAGAAATTTTCCAATACTCTGGCGATCGTTTTGCCTGTGCCTGTTGATCGCGGTTGCATCAGCCGCGAGTGCGGATGCTCCGCGCAAGCCGGATACCGTTCCGGTGCCGCTGTTGTGGAAAGTATCGGGTCAGGACAACGCCGTTTATCTGCTCGGCTCATTTCATTTATTGAAGTCGGACGATTACCCGTTGTCGGCGGATGTCGAAAGGGCCTTTGCCGATTCTCGGGTGCTGATGTTCGAACTGGCGCCGGAGGATATGGATTCTCCGCAGGTGGCGTCGATGATGATGCAGGCAGCGATGAACGCTGGCGGCGAGCGATTGCAGGATATGTTGAGCAATGAACTCTGGGCGAGATTGCGGAATTATGCGGAGGGCAATCATTTCCCGTTATCTGGTTTTACACGCTTCAAACCGTGGTTTGTTGCATTGACGATCAGTATCACAGAGATGAATAAACAGGGATTGGACCCGGAGCTGGGGCTGGATTCGTATTTTGTCAGAGCAGCGCGGCAGCATGGGAAGACGGCCATGGGCCTGGAACTGGCGGATGAACAAGTCGCTTTGCTGTCCGGTATGACGATGGAAGAGCAGCGGCAGATGCTGTCCGAAGTGTTGGAACAAGCCGAAAATGGCGGCGAGGAAGTGCGTACGTTGCATGCAGCTTGGCGCCGGGGCGATGTGGCGATGTTATGGGACGATATGGCCGTCACGATGCGGCGCGAGTATCCGGCTTTGTATCAGCGTATCAATGTCGACCGCAACGATACCTGGATTCCGAAGATAGAGCAGCGGCTCGGTGGCGATGAGGGCAATACGCTGATTGTCGTCGGCGCGTTGCATCTGTTGGGAGACGACGGCGTAGTCGAGAAATTGCGCGCCAAGGGCTATCGAGTGGAACGCATTTGTTCTGCATGTGTGAACGCCAAGCCATAGTATGGGAGGCCGGACCATCGGCATGTGTTTTGCAGCCGATTGCGGTCGAGCGTCCGGCAGACCTTGGGTGAGCTAGAACGGGTAGGGCACCGGCGCCCCCGGTTGAAAACTGTATTGCCAGCGGTCCAAGACAGGAACGATCTCGTCACCGATGAAAATTTGAGGGGAAGAGGGGCGTCGCCTCTGCTGTTTTTCATAGCGCCGTATCGTCTCATCGGCGAGTTGATATGCGGAGATGAAGTCCGTGGTTTGGTTAAGCGCCTCGACCAGCCAGGCGCGCCCGAAATAAGTGACGCGGGAAGCGGTTCCGCAGCCGAACGATGAGCGGTCCGCACGCGATGCGGTGATGACCAGCGTTCTGGCATCGCTCAGGGCGGGGATGAATCCTCCGGAATAACAGGCGGATATGACGATGACTCTGTTCCGGATACCGGCATCGTCCAGCATATGGCGCAAATCTTCCGGAGAAATGCGGAATTCTTCCCGCCTGCGCGTTTTTATATGGAGTTCGTGATTATCCAGGCCATGTGATGTCAGAAACAGCAGCAACACGTCCTGTTGCGGGTCCATCAATTCCCCGATTCTGGACAAGGTGCGTGACAGATTCTGTGGCGTGGCCTCGGGAGCGATTCTGTCTTTTGTTTCTCCAGTGGAGTTGATCAAGGTAATGATTCGATCGCCGGCTTTGAAGCGCTGTTGGAACAGTTCGGAAAGGTAGACCACTTCGTTGCCGAATACCGCTTCACTGGCATCGCCTGCAAATCCCACGACGTACAAGTCCGGCACATCCTCGCGCTGCGGTGCCAAGCGGTCCAATGCCGCATCCAGCGACTTTCCCGAAGCGCTATTAGCGGGATTCCCTGCTGATGTCTCGAGGCAGAGCCATGGCAGCAATAAGACCCATCCATAAAGTGTCAGTCGAAAAGAAAAACGAGAAAGGATTGTCAGGAGAGATGACACGGATTACTCGATAAAGGAACTTGCAGGGCTATAACTATCTAACGTGCAGTGTGGATCAACGGGGTTCTTCATACCGGTGGCGGAGACGGCGGATCAGGCAAGCAGATCACGCTCGATCAGCCACTGCCTGGCATCTTCGGCGTCGTTCTCGAACCAGGCACGCGCCGATCCGAGCCGGAAGGTGTATCCCCATGCATCCATATCGGCCATCAAACGATCGCTGCCGGCACCGGACAAGCGCCCGGCCAGCACGATTTGCAGATAGCAGGTGGCATCTTCCTCGGGGATCGAGTCGGTGGCGTCGGTGTGCACCAGCGCACGCCGTTCCGGCGGCAGTACGATCAAATGGCAAGCCTCGTGCAGCAAGGAGTGCAGTGGAGTATCGCCGCGCGCATAAACAGTATTGGCGATGATCCCCGCTTCGGGCTCGCCCCAGTAGCTGCCCGGAATCGGTCCACCGTCAGCGACCATCTGCAGACGCAGATCGTATTCGGCCAACAGGTCCGCTATCTGCACGATATTCAGATCATGCAGACGCAGTACGCTGTCTGCCGGGCTGGCAGCGGCGGAAGGCGCGTTCATCTGTCGCGCTTTGATCGAATCGACCGGCAACTCATCGTCCATCGTGATTCATCATGGGCAGACATACCGGAAGATTATGCCGGGTCGTCATGTTCCGGCAACGAAACCGATATGTCGAGCACATCCTGACTCCCGTGCTTGACCAGATCCACTCGGATCGCTCCGGCATCGATGTTTACGTATTTCTTGATCACTTCCAGCAGTTCTCGACGCAGCAAGGGCAGATAGTCCGGACCTCCGCGTTGTGCACGTTCTTGCGCGATGATGATCTGAAGCCGGTTTTTGGCAGTTTCCGCAGTATTCTTTTTGGGTTTGATGAAATCGAATATTCCCATCTCACCCTCCGAACAATTTACTGAAGAAGCCTTTTTTCTCTACGGTGATGAAACGCATAGGGCGGTCTTCTCCCAAGAGTCTGGCGACTGCGTCGTCATACGCCTGTCCAGCCATGGATTCGGGGGCGAGAATGACCGGTTCGCCTTTGTTGGATGCATTCAATACGTCGGAGGATTCCGGCACGACGCCAACCGCCTTCAATCCCAAGACTTCTTCAACGTCGACGATGCTCAACATTTCACCATTGTTGACCCGTACCGGGCTGTAGCGTGTGAGCAGAAGCGAGGCGGGCAGCGGTTGTCCGGCTTCGGCCTTCCTGGTCTTGGAGTCGAGCAAACCGATGATCCGGTCGGAGTCGCGTACACTGGAAACTTCCGGATTGACGACGACGATGGCCTTGTCGGCAAAATACATCGCGAGGAAAGCCCCTTTTTCAATGCCGGCGGGCGAGTCGCAAACGATATAGTGGAACCCGTCCGCATCCAGGTCCTTGAGTACTTTTTCCACGCCTTCCTTGGTCAGGGCATCCTTGTCGCGTGTCTGCGAGGCGGCCAGGACGAACAGGTTGTCATGACGTTTGTCCTTGATCAACGCCTGTTTCAGCGAAGCTTCTCCTTGTACGACGTTGACGAAGTCGTACACTACGCGACGCTCGCATCCCATGATCAGGTCGAGATTGCGCAGGCCGACGTCGAAATCGATCACGGCGACTTTGTGGCCGCGCCGAGCCAAACCACAGGCCAAACTCGCGCTGGTGGTGGTTTTGCCGACGCCACCCTTGCCGGAAGTGACTACAATGATTTCAGACAATGGATTTCTCCTAAAAATTAATGAATAACTGCTTGCTTGAGCTATGTCCGATGATTCAGTAACCGGTTAGTAGTCGAATAGAGTTATTCCATAGGCGCAAGCTTGATTTGATCTTGTTCCAGCCATACTTGCACGGGTTTGCCGCGCAAGGTATCGGGGATATCGTCCAATACCTTGTAATGGCCGGCAATAGCCACCAGTTCGGCCAGAAAGTTGAGGCAGAAAATGCGTGCTTCGGTATCGCCTTGGGCGCCGGCCAGTGCCCGGCCGCGCAGGCCTCCGTAAACATGGATCGAACCGTCGGCGATCACCTCGGCACCGGCTCCGACCGTCGACAACACGGTCAGGTCGGAATTTTGCGCGTATACCTGCTGGCCGGAACGGACACTGCCTTTCTGAATGTACCCGGGCTTCGAAATATTGCCGGAATCGGTGGAATGCTTTTTCTTGGCGGTGTCGGCAGGCGCTTTTTCGGGCGGGACGGAAACGGTGGATGCGGGGCTCGTCTTGGCGGGTGCAGGTGTGGTGCTGGGTGTATCGATGCGTTCGTATTGTGCGCGGAATTTCGCCAGGACCGGAAGGCCGAGCTGCTCGGCGAGCCGTTCGGTTTCGCGAGTGCCGTAAGCCAACGCCACCGGCAGCACGCCGGCATCGCGGATGCCGTCCAGCAAGGTGCGTGCGGTATCGGGATCCGGGGGATGAGGTAAGCCGCCGAAATCGATGATCAGCGCCGCGCGCCCGAACAGCTTGGGTGCGCGCGCTACCCGGTCGCGCATTTCCTGAATCAGTTGCGGCACGTTCAATGTCAATATTCTCAAGTTGGCGATGCCGACCTGACCGATTTTCAGTTCGCCCGCTTGTTCATAATCCGTAGATGCCAAAGCCACGTTCATGTTCCTGTCGTTTGTTGCTTGTGTGCCCGTGGTCGGCCGATCCATGGGACATCGGGGAGATTGTCGCCGTAGGTTTCTCGCACCCAGGGGTAGCTGCACATTTCCTTCATCAGCATGCTGGCGCGGACATTGACGCCCGGCATTGTGTTCTGACCGACCTCGTGAAAGCCGAAGCTGCCGTGGAACAGTAAAGCCGGATCGGCTCCTTGGTCCAGAAAGACTTCACAGGCCAATTGTGGATAGCGAAGTTCGGCATAACTTTGGACATCGGCGTAGAAGGCCCGTCCAACGCCGCCGCCGCGCCGGCGACTAGCGACGACGATACGATCGATGTAGAAGAAGTGAGGGTAACGCTCCCGAAACCAGGCGAAATTGCAGCTATCGTGTGCAGTACCGCTGCCAAAACCGATCAGGAAACCGGCGATGCCGCCGTCACGTTCAGCGACCCTGAAATATTCGGCAGTCCCGAAAAAACTCAGCAGTTTGGCTGAATCCAATGGCAGAATGGCTGAACCGGCATTGTTGTTCAATGCCAAGACGGTATCGAGTTCATGTTCCCGCACATCGCGGATGACGATCGACATGGGTTGATCCATGGTGGCTCGATGACTGAAGGTGGATTTACGGATTATCGCATGTGTGGTCTGACCGGGCGAGTCATCGCATTCCTGAATGGGGGGTATGGTGAGAGTCAGAACATGCAGGGAAGCATCCTCCTCGATCGTGAAGGGGGAAAGAGGATGCTCATCTGCGGCGCAGTAAACGGTTAGACCAGGACATCGCGCTTGATGGTTGTGCTCAGGAAGTCATCACCAATACGGCACGCCATGCGAAATGACTGGGGGATTTTCCAACAAGGAAATCGCCCATTCTCTTGGCGTGGCGAAAGGGACGATCAAGAATCATGTTTCCAGCATCCTTTCAATTTTAGGAGTGCGCGATCGCACCCGAGCGGTATTGAAAGCGTTCGAATTGCGTCTGCTTTGAGTCTTCGATGGCGTATTGCGATGCGTGTCGGGTGCGTTGGGACGGTATCGTATCGATTGATATTATGAATCGATATTGCGTCTATGTAATGGTTTGTATTTCTTTATTGCTGTCAGAATGAAAGAAGCCTGTTAGGATTTTGGCCTGTTTCTTCTTCGACTCGTGTCGAGAACTCGCCCGGAGACTTCCGAATGATTCGTTTTACCGAATTCCTGTTTGCTTTGGGAATCGTGGCTGTACTGTTTCTGGTCATCGGACTGATGTTGCCTTCCCACCGTCATCTTTCCGAGAGCATGGAAACCAATCGCAAAATGACCATCGTGTACGACACGGTAAACAACCTGCGCCGTTTCAAGGACTGGAATCCACTGGTACGGCACGATCCGCAGGTGCAGCTGACCTTGTCCGGTGAGGACTTTGGTGTTGGATCGCGCTTGGATTACGATTCGAAAATCAACAGCATCGGCCGTGGTTCCTGGGAAATCATTGAGAGCATACCGAATCAGAAAGTCGTATTCCGAGTGGAAGACCCTTCCAGGGGTAATAACAAACGGATGACGTTTCTGCTCGAACCCACCGGCAGGAATAATCGTAACGTTCGTATCACCCAGACTTACGATGTCGACTATGGAATGAATCTGTTCGGGCGTTACGCCGGCCTGTATGTCCGCAGCACGGTTGGCGACGATATGAAGCTTGGGTTGCATAAGCTGACGGAAATCCTGACGCAGATTCCCAATATCGATTACCGGGCAGAGGACAGTACGTTGCGTGACCTGCGGATCGTCGATCTGCCGGCGGAAGATCTGCTGATCGTCAATGCGGGCAATATCGAGCGTAGCAACGATACCATCAAGAAGTCGATCAACGACAATCAAGAGTGGATTCGGCGAGTGATGGCAGCCAATGAGCTGGAGGCCGCTGGCCCGCTCAGGGTCATAACGACCGATTTCGGCGCGGAAAAGTATGCATTCGATGTCGCGATTCCGGTCCGGCGCAAGCCGGAAGGCGCGTCTGTGCCGTCGACCGACGCTTCGATTGCGAGACAAGAGGAGTCGCCCGGGCTTCCTGCGGCGCCGGTGGCGGCTGTCGGTGAGCTGCTGAAGGTGACGATTCCCAGCGGTACTCCTGTGACATACCAACGTACCGAGCCGGGTCGCTCGGCATTCGCGTCCTATACCGGACATATGGCATCGCTCGATATGACCCGCAATGCGGTGCGTGCTTGGGCGATGACGCATGGTTATGACGTCACCGAGCGCCCCTACGATGTTTGGAAGAATGGCGTGGATAAAGCGTTCACCGCTGAAGGCGAATATGACATCTATTGGAGAATCAAATGAGGCCGTGGCGATACTGAGTGCGCCATGGCCGGTGATCAAGGCGTCGCCTCAATCGAAAATACGCCCCTGCGGAGAAACGGCCGATGGTTTCTGATCGGGATGCCGCGGATCATCGGCTGTTGCGTGGTCCTTCACTGCTGGCGTGCATCGGGGCGGTGATGGCGGCTGCTGCGATCGGATTTTCAGCTTATGCAGCGCATGCGGTGGGTGATGCGCACATCCAGGCAAACTTGCGCACCGCCGCTCAATATCTCTTTGCGCATGGATTGGCGCTGGCCGCGCTGGCGCCTTTCACTATCCGTCGATTGGGGCGGATGTCTCTGGCGATGCTGTTGGCGGGAGTCTTATTGTTCTCCGGGAGCCTGATAGGCAATGCGTTGCTGCAATGGCCGACACGATGGGCCCCTTTCGGCGGGATCATGATGATGCTCGGCTGGTGCGTCTGGGCTGTCGATGCATTGAGGCGGTAGTGCGATGGCGCGTTATGTGCGTGGATTCGATGTTGAAGTGGCATGCGCGCATTTGCGGCGCGTCGATCGCCGGTTCGCCGTATGGATGAAACGGTTGCCGCCGGTTTTGCCCGAGCGCGGATGGCGTCGTTCTTTCGATCCGGTAGACGCATTGGCGCGCGCGATCATCTACCAGCAGCTTTCCGGGAAAGCGGCCTCTACCATTGTCGGACGGGTGGAAAACGCGGTCGATGATAGGCGTCTGCATCATGAAGCATTGCGTCGGGTGGACGATGCTGGGCTGCGCATCTGTGGTGTTTCCCGCAATAAAATCGCGGCATTGCGTGATTTGAGCGCTCGAGCGGAACGTGGCGAAATACCATCGGTCCGGCACATGGCGAACATGCATCACGATGCCATCATCGAAGCATTGACGCAGGTGCGTGGGATAGGGCGTTGGACCGTTGAAATGATGCTGATATTTCGGCTGGGACGGCCGGATATATTGCCGGTCGATGATCTGGGAGTTCGCAAGGGTGCACAGTATTTGGACGATGGAGACATCCCGTATACTGCTAAAGCCCTATCTGTCCGAGGCGAATGCTGGAGCCCGTATCGGACTTATGCCAGTCTCTGTCTGTGGCGGATCGCTGATTTTAAGGCGAGTGCGCGTGAGCCGGTCTTGCGCTCGCAAGATTGACCGTCTCCTATTTTCTAGCTTGAAGAAATGCTCTGTTCCAATACAGGAAAAGCACGGACTGGTCCCGGGTAATCGTGTATCTTCCCAATACCCCTGCAGGCAAGGGGAGTTTCTTTCATCATCCGGGAATGACCTATGGGATCTCAGAGGACAGATAAGTTCCATCCGCTCCTGATCGTTCTGCATTGGCTGACGTTGCTATTGTTGGTGGCCGTGTATTGCTGCATCGAATTGCGCGGTCTGTTTCCGCACGGTATGCGAGATGTATTGAAGGCGTGGCATTTTATATTCGGCATTACGATATTCGTTTTGACACCGATTCGTTTGTTGCTGTCTTTCGTCACTCGCTCGCCTCCTATCGTGCCGCCGTGTCCGGGATGGCAGATGTTTCTGGCAAAATCTATGGAATATGTGCTGTATGCGTTGCTTTTGGCGATGCCGTTGCTGGGATATCTGGCGATCAATGCAGATGGCAGGGCCGTGGATATTTTCGGTATTCACCTGCCGGTCCTGATCGGGCCCGGTTTGGCATTGGAAGAGCGTCTGAGCGGTATGCATTCCTTGCTCGGAAGACTCGCCTACCTGCTGATCGCGGCACATGCCGGAGCGGCGCTCTATCATCATTATGTTCAGCGTGATAATACATTGCGCCGTATGTTGCTGCGTTGAATGAAATTCGATCCGGAATCAATCAAGAAATTTCCGGCATCGATCCGAATATGTACAAGCAAAACATCACCAAGGGTTCCAGTGCCGGCCATGACGTAAATTGGGGCGGGAGCTTGGTGAAAGTCCGCGTTGACTGCAAGTGCATATTCATGGATATTCGTCCCGGTCCTTTAGCGGTTTGACGTGCTGCGAAATTATCCGGGGAGCCTGTTCTCATGCGAGCAAGATCGTTCTATCTGTCTTTTGTCGGCGTGCTGTTTCTGAGCGTCTGGACGATGCCTTTTGCGGAGGCGAATGAGCCGGCCCGGACATGCGATATGTCAGCGTACATAAAAAAGTTCGGAGAAGGGAAAGGCACCTGCATAGCGCGCGCCGTAGCCGATCGCTGCAACAGCGTGGATGCCTGTATTTTCGAATGCAAGCTGAGCGATGGGGATGATGTCCACGCGGGTGGTTGCTTACGCATGTGTACCGCCGGAAAAGATTGGGAGGCTCCGCCGGCAGTGGCGGCTTGTGACAAGTAGATAGATGGATTCGGCGAGAGAATACGGATATGGATTATCGTTTATCGATGTTCCTTTTCCCGAAGCCATTTGGTCGCAATCCACTTTTCTCCCTCCAGAACACAGTTGCCACCATGGAGCGTGAGAGAGGCAGGTTTTGGGAGCGGGTAGCTGAAGAAAACCGCATTGCCGCGTTTGGGGGCGACTTCGAAGCCGACATCGGGAAAGCACGTGCCGCCGCCTCGGGTGACATCATTGAGATACATCACCACGGTTCCGATACGTTGCCCGCCACGGGCCAGTGTGGCAGGCGTACCGCTTGCTGTCGGTTTGAAATAATCGTAATGCGGTTTGTATTCGGTTCCGGGACGATAATGCAGAACCTGTAATCCTTCTGCGCGCTCCACAGGCCAATTGACGAGTCGTGAAACGCGCTCTTCGATCCGAGCTACCAGCGGATTTTCTCTGCGTCTGAAAAACATGGCATCGTTGGAGCGGGCCGGATTGATCTTGTTGCGTCCGGTATCGTGATCCACCGTTTTTGCCCTTTTCATGCGTGGGCGGGCGATTTCGATCAGTTCCTCGCACTCTTCGTCGCTGAGAAAATTACCGAATACCACGGCGCGAGGCTTAACCATCGATAGTATGACGTGGACGGTACGATCGCCGACGTCGACGTATAGCGGTGATCCGTCCAATGCCGGTTCCGGCATTGCGGAAGAGGGGGGCTGTTCATCCGGTGCATGTTTCGTGCGAAAGTGACTTCGTAGCGCTGTCTCGACAATCTCGGGAGTAATGGTCCCGGCTGCGAGCATCGATTTCAGCACAGTCATCACATTGTCCCGCTGAGACAGCATCCACTCACGAGGATCGGAAGCAGATGGTTCCGTTACGGCATGCATAGTGTCCCCCGACAATGGCAATAGAATGTTAGAACTCTTCATATCATATAAGAGCAGTCCCTGCGACTTCGATGGTGTTTCGTCTCTGCTGCAGAGGCTTTGCAAAGGGATGACGGCAGGGGAAACGAATGTTCCGCGATATGGCCCCATAAGCTTGCGGATTGGCCACTATTGATAGCGCTTCCGGGCTGCGTGAGTTTGAAACGGATGAATGACGATGACGAGTGGACACCCCCTCGCGGGAGATGAGGAAAGCCTATGGCACAAAAGATAATTTCCTGTCCTTCAACTGAAACACTCCAGGTATGCGTGGAGTGTCGTCGTTCTATTCGTAACATATTGATATTTATTGGTATTGCCATTTGTTCAAAGCGGTTTTTCGTCTTCGGAGCAAGTGCTGGCGACCATATGGACGGAATGGGCATCCGGCATGAAGACTTGACAGCGTAGGGGGAAATCGTGTCCCCTTGCCTGTCCATGCAGAATCTACGCGCCAATGCCGGTTATCCGTTTCCGATATTTTGTCGGGGGATGGCCGCGCATCTGCGGATATTCGGCATCGTCGATACGATTGGCATTACCGGCATTATTCGTCCGGTGCGGCCCGTCGTATTCGTGTAGTTTCTGAAACCACGGCCCCGCACCAGATTCAGGATGCGGGGAGACCTGCGATTCTGAAAAATGGCGAGGGGTCTTCAGCATTGAGGTCCTTCCATGTCATCGTCCGCAACACAAGCCGTCGTCAAGGATCCGGGCAGGCCCGGTGTAGCCGCTACCGTCGTACATAAATTCGGGGGTACGTCGATCGCCGATGCTGATCGTTATCGGCATGTTGCCGCGCTTTTGCTTGCGCGTCCGGAGACCACTCAGGTCACGGTAGTATCGGCGATGAAGGGGGTGACCGATGCGTTGATCCAATTGGCCGAGACTGCCGCCAAGAGCAAGGATCCCAGTGAAGCCGCTCCCTGGCGTGAAAGCTGGCATGCGCTGCGTACGCGTCATATGACGGCGGCGAAGTCATTGCTGGGCGAGCGGGCCGGTGCAACGGTGGAGTGGCTGGAAGAACGGTTTGAAAAATTGGCCGAGATCCTGGCGGCTTTGGCGATCATCGATGAATTGCCGCGTGAAGTATTGGATCGGGTACAGGGATTGGGTGAAGTGTATTCGGCGCATATGCTGGGCGCGTATATGGCGACACTCGACAGCGACAGCGCAGTGCTCGATGCGCGCGATGTGCTGGTCGTGGAAAGAGGGGAGCTCGGGGTCAATGTCGATTGGCTGTTAAGCGCGCAGCGTCTGGCGGAATGGCGGTTGAAGCATCCCCAGCACCGGGTAGTGGTGACAGGGTTCATCGCACGCGATCACAGCGGCCGGGTGACCACATTGGGCCGCAATGGCAGCGATTATTCCGGCGCGATCTTCGCATCCTTGTTCAATGCTGACGAATTGCATATCTGGACCGACGTGAACGGGGTATTGTCCGCCGATCCGCGCGTCGTTCCGGAGGCGGTGTCGTTGGAGGCGCTGAGTTACGATGAGGCGTGCGAATTGGCCTATTTCGGCGCCAAGGTCGTGCATCCGCAGACCATGTCCCCGGCGATCTCGCGGGGCTTGCCGATCATCATTCGCAATACGTTCCAGCCGGAGCAGCCTGGCACTCGTATTACCTCCCGGCACGATGACAGCGGGCCGGTGAAAGGGTTGACATTGAGTCCCGATCTGGCGTTGCTGAATTTGGAAGGGACGGGGCTGATCGGTGTCCCGGGAACTGCCGAGCGCGTTTTCGCGGCACTGCGCGAAGCGCATGTTTCGGTGGTGATGATTTCAAGGTTCGTCCGAGCACTCGATTTGTTGTGTGGTCAAAGGATCGGATGCGGAACGTGCGCGCGAAGCGTTGCTGCATGCGTTCGCCTACGAGTTGGGAGTGGGGCAGATCCAGCGCGTGCAACTGACGACGGATATCAGCGTATTGGCGGCGGTTGGCGATGGCATGGCCGGTCAACCTGGCGTGGCCGCGCGTCTGTTCGGGTCGCTGGGACGTACGCGAGTCAATATTCGCGCCATCGCGCAGGGATCTTCGGAACGAAATATTTCACTTGCCGTCGATAGCCGCGATGCAACGCGTGCATTGCGTGCAGCGCATGCAGGATTCTGGCTGTCACCGCAGACATTCGCGGTCGGTATGATCGGACCGGGCAATGTCGGTTCGGCATTGTTGGATCAGTTGCAGGCGGCCAGTCCACAACTATTAGAGCGCACCAACCTGGACCTGCGTCTGCGTGCCATCAGTTCCCGAAGCCGCATGCTGTTGAAGGAGCATGGCGTCCGGAGTCATTGGCGGGAGTCCTTCAAAGCGGCTGATCTTCCGTTCGACCTGAATCGTTTCACCGAACATCTGTTGGATTCGCATCTGCCGCATACGATCATCGTCGATTGCAGCGCCAGCAGCGAAGTGGCCGATTACTATCCGCGCTGGCTGGAAGCCGGCATTCATGTGGTAACACCTAACAAGCATGCCGGGTCGGGACCGCTTTCGCGTTATCGTGCGATCAGAACAGCCATGTCCGCCAGCGGAGCGCGGTTTCGTTACGAGGCGACTGTCGGTGCCGGTCTGCCGGTGATTTCGACGCTGCGGGACTTGCTGGATACCGGCGATAGTCTGATCTCCATCGAAGGCATCTTCTCGGGCACGTTGGCATGGCTGTTCAATAAATATGACGGTCAGGTGCCGTTCTCGCAGTTGGTGGCCGAAGCCAAGTCGATGGGATACACCGAGCCGGATCCGCGTGACGATCTTTCCGGGACGGATGTCGCGCGCAAACTGGTGATCCTGGCGCGCGAGTCGGGATGCGAGTTGAGCTTGGAGGATGTCGAAGTGGAGAGCTTGGTGCCAACGGCATTGCGCGAAGCCAGCGTCGGGGATTTCCTGGCGCGCTTGGTGGAGGTGGACGCAACGTTCGCCGAACGTCTGGCTCGTGCGGAAGCTGGCGGAAATGTACTGCGTTATGTCGCACGCTTGGATGCGCAAACGGGACAGGCCAGCGTGGGGCTGACCGAGTTGCCGAAGAAGCACGCTTTCGCCAATTTGCAGTTGACCGACAATATCGTGCAGTTCACGACGCGGCGTTATTGCGACAATCCGCTGATCGTACAGGGACCGGGCGCAGGACCGGAAGTCACCGCGGCCGGCGTGTTCGCTGACATGCTGCGCGTGGCGGCTGGGGAAGGGGCGCGTTTGTGATGTCGACGCCTGAAAAAGAGAGTATACGGGCGTATGCACCGGCTTCGATCGCCAATGTAGCGGTAGGTTTCGATCTTCTCGGCTACCCGGTCGCTGGTGCGGGCGATACGGTGACCGTGCGGAGAATCAATGAGCCGGAAGTCCGGATTTCCGCCATTCGCGGATTGGATGTGCCTTTGCCGAAGGAGGCGGCCAGCAATACCGCCGGCGCCGCCCTGATCGCGATGCGAGAGGCGTTGGCATTGCCTTTCGGTTTCGAGATAGAAATCGACAAAGGGATCCCGCTCAGTTCCGGGATGGGGGGGTCGGCCGCTTCCTGTGTCGCTGCTTTGGTGGCGGCCAATGAGCTGCTCGATACTCCTTTGCCGCGTGAAAGCTTGTACCGTTTTTCTTTGGAGGGCGAAGCGGTCGCCAGCGGCTGTAAACATGGCGACAATCTCGCCCCGATGTTGCTGGGGGGGTTGGTGTTGGCAACATTGGAACGGATAGTCAGCATCCCGGTACCCAAGGCATGGCATAGCTTGTTGGTGCATCCCGAAGCAGTATTGGAGACGCGGCGTGCGCGTGAAGTGTTGAAAGGCGATTACCGGTTGCAGGATTTCGTGTCTCAAAGCGCCAATCTCGCTCTGGTGCTATCGGGTTGCCATACCGGCAATGCCGCCTTGGTGCGTGCGGGATTGCGTGATGTGCTGATCGAACCGCGCCGCGCGCCGTTGATCGGAGGATTCGCAGCGGCGCAGCATGCGGCAATGGAAGCCGGTGCGATGGGCGCGAGTATTTCCGGCGCCGGCCCGAGTGTTTTTGCCTGGTTCGAATCGCGTGCGGAGGCTGAAATAGCAGCTCCCGCGGTACTGTCTGCATTCAAGCAGGCGGGGTTCGATGGTCAATACTGGATATCGCCGATCGATAGTCCCGGAGCGCAGTTGCTATGAGTTGCGCGAGGGAAGAGCCGCTCCCATTCCGCTGGCTGCGGAATCTTGCTTTCATTTATTTGTGATCGAAACCGATGAACTACATTTCTACACGCAACCCGGCCTCGGCCGCCACTTTGAGTCAGGCGATTACTGCGGGATTGGCTCCCGACGGCGGGCTTTATGTCCCGGAAACATTGCCGGAAAAACGCCATCTGACCGCCGGAGCGACATTGGCCGAAACGACAGCGGGATTGTTGGCGCCATTCTTTGTCGATGACGTGCTGGCCGGAGAGTTACCTGCCATTTGTGCGGAAGCGTTTCAATTCGCCGCTCCGTTGAAGCCGTTGGCGACTCCGAACGATTATGTGTTGGAGTTGTTTCACGGCCCCACGGCGGCATTCAAGGATTTCGGCGCGCGCTTTCTTGCCGCCTGCCTGACTCGACTGCACCGGGATGCCGAAAAACCATTGACCATCATGGTCGCCACCTCGGGCGATACCGGTGCGGCGGTGGCGTCGGCATTTCATCGACGGCTTGGTTTGCGGGTAGTGGTGCTGTATCCGGAAGGGCGAGTCTCGCCACGGCAGGCGCACCAATTGGGTTGCTTTGGCGACAATGTCGCCACATTCCGCGTGGCCGGAACGTTCGACGATTGCCAGACATTGGTCAAGCGGGCATTGAACGATGGACAACTGCAGCAGCATGTGCCTTTGAGTTCGGCCAATAGCATCAGTCTCGGCCGCTTGTTGCCGCAAATGGGGTATTACGTACATACATCGTTGCATCATCAGGCGGCACGGCATGGCGCATTGCTGAATGTCGTAATTCCAACCGGTAATTTGGGTAATGCACTGGCGGCGATCATCGCTCGTGCATTGGGCGCCCCCATCGGACAGATTGCTTTGGCGGCCAATGCCAATCGGGTCTTGCCGGATTATTTTGCCGGCGGCGAGTATGCTCCCCAGGTCAGTGTAGCCACGATCGCCAATGCTATGGATGTCGGTGCACCCAATAATTTCGAGCGGTTGCGTTGGTTGTACCACGAGGATGATGCCGCATTGCGTAAAGCATTTACGGCCGTCAGTGTCGACGACGATACGATTCGGGAAACGATCCGCAGGCGTTTCGAGCGATACGGAGAGATATTCTGCCCGCATACGGCGACAGCCGTGCATGTGCTTGAAACGATACGCGGCCAAGGAGGCGAAGGTGACTGGGCGGTTGCCGCGACCGCCCATCCGGCCAAGTTCGAGAGCGTGGTCGAACCACTGATCGGACAACCGTTGGAGGTTCCGGCTGCACTGTCCGACCTTTTATCACGTCCGGCGCACGCAGAATTGATCGAACCGGATTATGGTGTGCTGTGCGATAAATTACTGATGAAGTAATTGGGCTGCCGCTACATAAAGTATCGGGACGGCGGATCGGGCAGGTTACCGCGCACGCGTGTTTTTGCGTTCCGTTCGAGGATAGTCGCTTGTCCCGGGATGCAGAAAGGAACGCGTGATGAATCAGGGAAGGGAATTTCTTTTTCATTGCAGATCGTTTTTTGAATCGTTGGATGACTGCTCTTTTATGCCGATGACTCCATCTTGATGAATGTTAAGATAAAGTAAGCATTGCCGTTGATTCGGTCGATGGAACCCATTCGGATGCCTGAGTTCGATCTTCGTAATTCGAAGATCGGCTCGGCGAAGAAAATTTGGATAGTGATCGTTTGTTGTCTGCGAAGTGGAGACTGTAATAGTCAGGGCGGGCATGTACATGCTGATGGATATAGAGGTGATGGAATGATGTCATTCGGGAAATGGGCTCCTTTTTTTGTGATGCTGGTCATGTTTTCCTCATGCAAAAAAGCAGACGAGGCTGTGTCCGGGCTTGTGACGGAATTGCGACCGGCGGCGGCAGCGGTTCCGGATACGGATTCTTTCGCCCAGACGCAGGGCAACAAGCCGTTCGGTTTGACGCAAGGGATGACATTGGAGGAACTACACGATAAAACCGGGGGAGGGCAGGACCCTGCGGGAAGTGTCGGAGCGATGCAGGTGATTGTCGTCGAAAGCGTCCCCGAGCCGTCTTCCGATTTTGAACGTTATGTGCTTTATGCAAATCGCGATTCCGGTCTTTGCATGATCGTCGCTTATGGGAAAGAACTGCCCTTGGCTTCCGAACAGGAAACTTTGCAACAAGCTTACCAGCGGGTTGCAGATGGCTTGAAGGCGATGTACGGGAAGCCTGATGAAGAATCTTCCGGTCTGCTGGCGGCGGTGGACAGAGCGGCCAGTCTGGCCATGGACAACGCAAGCCATTCGGAACCGGCGCAGTCGCAGATGACTTGGTCGCCCGGCAAGAGAGGAGCGAGTTCACTCGCGCGTATCGACCTGGCGGCGGTCAGTGAGGACTGGATGAACGGTGGGTTGTTGCTGATGTATTCTTTTGCGAATGCCGAAACCTGCAGAGACTCAAAAGAGAAATAGCGGCGTCATGCGGGTTGGACCCATTGAGGTTGGAGTCGTTGGAGCGGTATTGGCCGGTGTGGCCGAAAGTTCTCAAGTGTCATGGAATGCTTCCGGCTTGAACAGACGGATTTTACAAAGGTCGATTTGGTTCATCGAGAAAGATGCGCTTGATGATTCAGGTGATTTATTTATTCAAGGGGGGAGGCGAAAAGTCGCTTTCAATGGATTTTATGGATACTTTTCTACAAGTTTGTCGTATCGTGCCCGGCCGCAAACGAATGATTGACTCATTCTGCAAATGTTTCGTGCCGATATTGTCCATGGCTTGCATGCTTACGTCGGCATCGGCATCGGCATC
>JAITWM010000120.1 GCA_031285265.1 Lysobacteraceae bacterium | reverse complement strand
GTCACCGTCGAGGACGTCCGCGAAGAATCGCGCCGCTGCAGGATCTTCCGTTGGCGCCGCAATGGCGAGACGATCCGTAAGGATTGCCGGACCGAAGTCGACGGAGCGGTACCGTCCGCATCACCGAACTAAACAGTGCTTGCGCGTTTCAGCGCAAGCTCTTGATGGTCAGATCGATCGTATCCTTGCCGTCCTCGCGCTGCAGAATGCGGATAGGAACGGGCAAAGTAGAAACGATCCAGGCGATTTGTTCTTTGTCGCCGCTGTTCCGGTGCACTTTGGTGGCTTCGTAGCTTCTGCCTTCCACCGTGATGGTTTCCTTGCCGGCGATCTGATAGGTCAGTGGTCGTGCGCGCCCGTTATCGACCATCCGGTAATTGAGCGGTTTGCCTGCGGCCAGGTCGCGTACGATCGCTAGATTGATCAATAGGCCGTCCAAGTCGCCCGGCTGCAGTTCGACAGGGCCGCGCCGTTCCGGTTTGATATCACCGCTCCAGGTAGCCTGCCGGGAATTCCAATCATACGTGCCCTGCACGTTCTTTTTCTTCACCAGCAGTACCGTATTGTCGATGCTGTTCAATGGACGCAAACGGCCGTTGTGCACATCGAATGTCGTGCTTTGGGCCAAGCTGGCGAGCCGGTTCTTGATATTGAGACTGTATACCCAGCGACTGTCGTCCTGGCGGGTCAACGACATCGTGCCGCTGGCCTGCATGCCCATGTAATTGGCCTGGTAGTCGGCGGTGAACGGTTCCATCGCCAGCGCCTGCAGACTGACCGTGGGCAATGTCAGAGCGATGAGGGAGCCGAGGATACGGGGCTTGTATGCAGTCATGGTTCCGATTTCCGTTTAAAGATCGTGCCGGTTCTGGCGGGAGGAAGAATGAAATCCTGCGGTTCGTATAGCCGATGATCCGTTATGTCGTCGTTCATGCCGAAAATCTATGGGGAAAACAGGAGCACAACTCACGCGCCCGAGGCGGGCCGGAGCGGGAAATTCCCCTCGCAATCTAGCCGCAGTGGTTGAAACAGACGATGACCGTCGATTTCGACATTGCCATCGCGTTCAGCCAGACGCCCTGCGACTGCCAGCTGTGCGACGGCGGTCAACAATCGATGTTCCTGCGGCAGCAAGCGCACGGCCAGATCGTCCGGAGTGTCGCCGGCGATCACCGGAATCGTCGCCTGGGCGATGACCGCTCCGGCATCCAGTTCCTCGGTGACGAAATGCACGCTGGCGCCGTGTTCGGTGTCGCCGGCTTCGATGGCGCGGGCATGCGTATGCAGACCGCGGTACTTCGGCAGTAGCGAGGGGTGGATGTTCAACAGCCGTCCGGCGAAGCGGCGGATGAAATCGACGCCGAGAATACGCATATAACCGGCACAGATCACCCAATCGGGTTCAGCAACGGAGATCGCATCGGCCAAGCACCTGTCGAACTCCATGCGGTTGGGAAATTGTCGCGCATCTGCTGCCCAGCGCAATGGAGCGGGTACACGTTGCAGTGCCGCCGCTCCTGGCTTATCGGAGAATACCCCGACGATTTCGGCGTGCAGCTGCGAGCCGGCAATGGCATCGATCAGTGCTTGCAGATTGCTGCCGCGCCCGGAAACGAGAATGGCCAGGCGGGAATTCATGTGCCGGGCTGCGACGATTCGAAGAGCGCACGCACGCTGGGACGGGTCAGAACGGTCAGCGCATAAATGCCCAGCGCCGTTCCCAGGGGGAAACTCAAACAAAACAATGCGGATATGACGATACAGAACACGCGCCGTTCCGTTTTGCGCAGGCAGATGGCGGCCCAGCAAGTCAGGCCGGTCATGACCGCTATGGCGACGATCATTGCGCCAATGAATATGGCGGTGTACACCCCTATCGGATCGCGCCAACCAGTGCTGGATTCCTGGTAGATCCCCATGGCGAGGATAGCGCCCCATATCAACAGGACAAGAGTATTTAATCCCGCCATGATGAAGAACAAAATCGACAATATGTTCAGATCAGAACGGTTCCGATAGGCCATGTCGGGTTGTGGCGATGAGATCAAGGGAGGTGGAGTGGACATGGAGAAGTATTGCTGTTGGTCGGATTCGGCGAAGCGTGGCGACTAAAGTACCGCAGGCGGGGACATATGAAAATCGTGGACGGTGCAGCGATGGTGCGATGATCGATGCGGATAAGTCGTTTTCGCGCGGATCGATAATCGCTCGGCCGGGAACAGGAAGTGCCATGAATGCGTTTCAACGGTGCGGTAATGGTGCCGCGCTCGATGATGGTTTCCCTTGGATCGCCCTTGGCCGGAGAAGCATTCCGCCGGCTATGACCACGCCCATCAGCCGGCGAATGCCCGGAAAAGCACCGGCGGTGTCGTCAGAGCGGCAAAAGCATAGAGTGAAGATCGGCAGCAGCCGGCAGAAACCGATGGTCGTTGGGATTTTCGGGCAATGGCAGCGGAGCGATATACATGATCGTCAACCGATGCGGACGCGCTCGCTTGGGTCGTCGGAACGGACTACTTCCCCAATGGTCCAGTGTTGCAATTGCCGGCGGCTCAGCTCCGTTGCGATGGCAGCGGCGGAGTCGGGCGATACGACCAGGACGAAACCGATTCCGCAATTGAACGTGCGCCACATTTCGGTGTCGGCGATGCTGCCTTCACGCTGCAGCCAATCGAAGACCGGTGCGCGTGCCCATGCTCCTGTGTCGATGGTCAGACCCAATCCGGCGGGAATGACGCGGATGATGTTTTCGCTCAATCCGCCGCCGGTGATGTGCGCCATGGCATGAACGGCATGCTTTTGCTCCGAGCGGAGCAGCGACAGAATCGGTTTGACGTACAGCCGGGTCGGCTCCATCAATGCGTCGATCAGCAGGGTTCCGTCCAGATCGAGATCGGCCGGACTGCCGGCGCGCTGATAGATCCTCCGGATCAATGAATAACCGTTGGAATGCGGGCCGCTGGAGGCGATGCCGATCAGCAGATCGCCTTGTCTTACGCGGGCGCCGTCGAGCAATTCCGCTTTCTCCACCGCGCCGACGGTGAAACCGGCCAAATCGTATTCGCCGGGGGGGTACATATCGGGCATTTCCGCGGTTTCGCCGCCGATCAGCGCGCATCCGGCCAGTTCGCAACCTTTGGCAATGCCGCCGACCACCGCCACGGTCGTGTCCACATCGAGCTTGCCCGTTGCGAAATAATCCAGAAAGAACAACGGCTCGGCGCCTTGCACCAGGACATCGTTGACGCACATGCCGACAAGATCGATACCGATGGTGTCATGACGGTTCAATTGCTGCGCCAGCTTCAGTTTGGTGCCGACGCCATCGGTTCCGGAGACGAGTACGGGTTCCCGGTATTTTCCGGAAAGATCGAACAACGCACCGAATCCGCCGAGTCCGCCCATGACTTCGGGCCGAAGACTGTTTTTGACCAGCGGTTTGATGCGCTCGACCACCGTGTTGCCGGCGTCGATATCCACACCGGCATCGCGATACGTGAGCGGTGTATTGGAGGAAGGTGAACGAGATGATTGAGTCACGGCGTAGATCGTCGAAAATCACAGGGATACGATTCTAGCAGTGGCGCCGTACCATGTCCGGCATTCATGTATTGGCGTAATGCGGCGGTTCGCGCCACAATTCGTTTTCCGAGTCTGGTGCCAGAATAAGGAAGATCCCGATGCGATGTGGTTTTGGAATTACCCTCATAGGGCTGTTGTGTGCGTTGTCCGTGCCGCTGTGGGCGCAGTCCGGGATACGTACTGAAGGCGAGATGGCATCCGCCAGGAGTGTCTACGAAGCGGAAGTCACCGTCACCAGTCAATCCGACGAAGCGCGCGCGAGCGCTTATGCGCGTGCCATGGCTTTGGTTCTGGGCAAGTTGTCGGGTAATAACAATATCGCCAGCCAGCCAGGTATCGCGCAGGAATTACGCAACGCGAAGAATTATGTTCAAAGTTTCGACTATCGCCAGGATCAGGGCACTTCGGCCAGCGGCGCGCCTTCGTTCCAGACCACATTGGTCGTGCGGTTCCGTCCCGAGGATATCGATAATATCGTTGGAGTTCTCGGGGTGCCGGTATGGCCACAGCCGCGACCGAAGCCGACCGTCTGGCTGGCGATCGACGATGGCAGCGGCGGCGGGCCGAGACTGGTCGGTGCACAGCAGATCAATGCCGCACGTCCATTATTGGATCGAGCTACCGAGCGTGGATTCCAATTGGGCATACCGGCTGGCAATGCCGCCGAGCAGGCGGTCGCCGGTGCGATCTGGCGCAAGGACACTGCCGCGGTATCGCGCGCTTCGGCACGCTATGACCCGCCGATGCAATTGCTGGGCAAATTATATCGCCGCGGAAACGCTTGGGCCGCCGACTGGGTTTTCATTGATAACGGCCGTGTGCTGGCAAGCGTTTCCGTCAACGATAGTGACCCGCGACGGGCGATCGCGGCGGGTGCCGATGTCGCGGCCGACGCATTGATCAAGCGTTATGCCAGAGCGGAGGGAGCGGGTCCGTCAGGCAGTTACCGGTTGACGTTCACCGGATTGAACAATGCCGACGATTATCTGCGTCTGTCGGGAGCATTGCAGCGCATGTCGGTGGTGCGCAGGATCACTCCGGTGCGTGCGTCCGGCGATCGTCTCGAGCTGGATCTGGAATTGCTGACGGGGATCTCCGGGTTCAATCGTTTATTGACTTCCAGCAGTGCGATTACCGTTGTCGAAGGTACCGAATCGGAGTACAGAATACGATGATGCCTTCGCCTGGAATCGAAATCGCGCTGTTTCTGCGGCATCTCAAATGGCTGGTGTTGGGGCTGGGCGTCTGTCTTCTGGTCTGGTTGCTGGCACCGATTCTGACGCCGTTCGTGCTGGCAGCGTTGTTGGCCTGGCTGGGTAACCCGCTGGTGAACTATCTGCAGGATAAGGGGCGATCGCGCGTTACCGGCGTCATCATGGTGTTCACCTTGATGACGCTGTTGCTGATCTTGGCGCTGTTGATCCTGGTACCGATGATCATCAATCAAGTGAAGACATTGGGCGATGCCTTGCCGGGTTATCGGGACTGGTTCGTGCAAACGGCAATTCCATGGATGGAACAGAAATCCGGGACTGAGCTGCGGGTTTGGCTGGATCCGGAACATCTGGTCAATTGGTTGAGAGAACATTTGCAGCAAACTGGGGATTTCGCGGCGGGTTTCTTCAGTTACTTGTCGCGTTCCGGTTCGGCGATGTTGACCTGGGGCATCAATATCGTGTTGCTGCCGATACTGACATTCTATTTCTTGCGTGATTGGGACAAGCTGATCGCGCACGTCGCGGCAATCATTCCGCGCGATCATTACGTGACGGTCAGTGGTCTGGCACAGGAATCCAATGACGTGCTCAGCGCGTTTTTGCGCGGACAGTTCCTGGTGATGTTGGCGTTGAGCACGATCTACGCGATTGGACTGTCGGTCGTCGGACTCAAACTGGGCCTGTTGATTGGCATCATCGCTGGTTTGATCAGTTTCATTCCCTATCTGGGCGCTTCTACTGGAGTGATCCTGGCGTTGATCGCTGCGTTGGTGCAGGCGAAAGGATTGGATTGGCAGCTTTTGATCTCTGGTGCAGTCGTATTCACGATCGGGCAATTGCTGGAAAGTTATGTACTGACGCCGCGTTTGGTCGGGGATCGAATCGGATTGCATCCGGTCGCAGTGATTTTTGCGGTGATGGCTGGGGGGCAACTGTTCGGATTCCTGGGCATGCTGCTGGCGCTGCCGGTGGCGGCGGTCATCAATGTGCTGTTGCGCTTCGTGCGGCAGAGATATTTTCAGAGCGCGTTGTATATCGGTAGCGACAATGCGATGGCTGTTCCGGATGGCGGTGCGGCGGAAACGATCGTCGCTGCTCCTCCCGAACAGGATGTGCATCAACCGTGAGTTCAGCGGATATGGCGCAGTTGCCGCTGCGTTTGCATTACCCGCCGGAACAGCGTTTCGAAAGCTATTTCGGCGCGGCTCCCGGGTTGTTGCAGCAACTGCGAGCGCTGGCGACGTCGAGAGGCGGTTGGCTGTATCTTGGCGGTGCTTCCGGCAGTGGCAAGACGCATCTGGCCTTGGCGCTGTGCGCTGAAGCGGATCGCAATGGGCGGCGATCGGCTTATTTGCCGTTGCAAGCGGCCGGAAACCGATTGCAGGATGCCTTGGATGCTTTGGAAAACAGCGATGTGATCGCATTGGATGGGTTGGAGACGATCGCCGGCCATCATGCCGATGAGGTTGCTCTGTTCGACTTTCATAATCGCGTGCACAGCTCCGGCCGTTCGAGCGTGCTGTACACGGCATGCGCGGCGCCGGATGCGTTGCCATTGAGTCTGCCGGATCTTCGCTCGCGCCTGGCGCAGTGCGCGCGGGTTTCGTTGACGCCGTTGGACGATGCCGGCCGTCGTGCGGTACTCCGCGACCGTGCTGCCCGCCGCGGTTTTGCGCTGGATGATGCGGCGATAGATTGGCTGCTTACGCATGTCGATCGCGATGTGGCCGGCTTGTTGGCGATATTGGAGACATTGGATCGCGAATCGTTGGCCGCGCAGCGCCGTATCACTGTTCCGTTTTTACGTCAGGTATTGTCGGCGAAGTCCTAGATCATTGCGTTTGCCTTGGCTTTCGGGATGAATGACTTGTATGGGTACCCGCGGTGTGTTGGCCGCAACAGACCGGAAATTCCGTAATGCCGGCATGTCCACGCCACGATGCGTGTGATCGATGGCGCCCATGGTTGAGAGACGCTTTGGTGCAACTGTCTACCGGATAGCTTCAAGTACAGGTGCCGTGGAGCGATTGCTCCAGTTGCGCCAAACGTTCCGGTGTGCCGACATCGGTCCAGTGGCCGCGGTGGTGCTGGCCGGTGATCCGCTTGAAAGCCATGTGCGCGCGAAGGATCGGAGCAAGCCGGAAGCTGGGTTTCCCTGGCCCGGCCTGTGCCGTGTCAGCGATGGATTGCCAGTCGATCAGCAGTTCCGGCCGATACAGGCCGATGCCGGAATAGGTGAGCATCGGCGCACCGTCTTCCTGGAGATATCCGTCGGACGATAGTACGAAGTTTCCTTGAGTGGCGTATGCCGGTGGATCCACCATTACTAAATGCGCCCAGCTTTCCGGCATCGTCGGCGGTAACCGGGTGAAATCGAAATCGGTCCAAATGTCGCCGTTGACCAGTAGAAAAGGTGCATCGCCCAGCAGTGTCAATGCATTGAGCATGCCGCCGCCGGTTTCCAATGGTACCGGTCCTTCGTAAAGATAATGCAGATGCAATCCCCAGTGCGCGCCGTCGCCCAGCGCATGAGGAAACTGTTCCGCCAACCATGAGGTGTTGATGACGACGTCACGGATGCCTAGTGCCGCCAGTTTTTCCAAATGCCAGACGATCAATGGTTTATCGGCGACGGGCAATAACGGTTTTGGAGTGTGTTCGGTCAATGGACGCATGCGGTTACCGAACCCGGCGGCAAAGATCAGAGCTTTCATTGCAGTGGTTGTGTATTCGATTGGATTGATTCCAAATCAAGATATCCGGTTGGTGGCGACATACCGCATGGCTGGCTTTACCCGCCTGTCCAGCCATTCGGCCAATGGCCTCAAGGTGGCATAACGCGGAAGGATTTCATCCAGATAGGCGATGAATCGCGGTGCGTCTGGCAGGTATCCGACCTTACCGTCACGATAATGCAAACGCGAGAAAATACCGAGGATTTTCAGATGCCGCTGTATCCCTAACCAATCAGCGTCTTGTCGGAACCGAGGCAATGGTGGCAATGGCAGACCGGAACGGGTAGCGCGTGCATGGTAATGCGCCAGCCAAGCATCGACACGTGGCAACGGCCAGCTCAGGAATGCATCTTTGAACAGGCTGATGGGATCGTAACCAATCGGACCTCGCACGCAATCTTGAAAATCCAGGACGGCGGGGCCATCGGGTACCGGCATCAGATTGCGTGGCATGAAGTCTCGATGCGTCAGCACAAAGGGTTGGGCTAGCGCGTTGGCTGTCAGTTCATTCTGAACGTGCCGTAACAGAAAATGATCATCATCGTTGAGTTCGAGTCCGAGATGGCGGCACAAGAACCAGGTTTCGAAGAGTCCGGCATCGCGGTGCAGTAACGTTTCGTCGAATACGCCGAGATCGGCCGGTGGCGTGATTGCTTGTAAGCGCAGCAATTGATCGATGGCGGCATCGAAATACATGTCGGCATTTTGCTCGTTCAGTATCTTCGCCAACGTCGGGCCGCCCAGGTCTTCCAATAGCAGAAAACCGCTGTCCGTATCGCAGGCCAGTACTTCCGGTACGCGGATGCCGCCGTCGGTAAGCAGGCGATGGATTCTCAACCAAGGGCGTACGTCTTCAAGTTCAGGAGGGGAATCCATCAGGATTCTGCTCGGCCCTCTTTCCTGAGTGCGCCAGTAACTGCGAAAGCCGGCATCCGTGGATGCTCGCTGCAATTGCACATGAGGAGTGCCCAGTATTTCGCGCACCCACCTTATGCGTGCCGCATCCCGTTGCGTGGTGGAAGGTACGATGGAAGCCATATCAGTTCAAAAGGATGCTGAGCGGTATGAAATCGTATGACATGACCGGCTGTTTCTGAAGGTGGGACCATAAAATCAAATGGCTGCAAGGATTTTCAAGGATCGTGGGGAATTTTTACAGAATTATGTGTTTGGCTAAAGTCCCGCATTAAAGATTGAGTGCCTATCCAACCCATCTAGTGAACACGCCTTAAAACAAGTCATTTTTTTATTTACATAGAAAGGATAGACATGTGAGGACAGTTCAATCTATAGGAACTTTAGTTAAGTACATATGGGCTGCTGCCGGTTTCATCTTCCACCTTAAAGGTGTCTTTGAAACCGGCAGCAGTCCAATGCCATCCGTGCCGCGTAGGACACTCCTGGCGGACATCCCAGCACGTGCCCCATACAAATCTCTACAAAGCCTCACCTATGGTCGTCGCTCTACGGGCCATGCGTCACAATATAGGCTCTATGCCTGCCTCAATGGCAGCGCATGCCAGGAGATATAGCTGCGACTGCGGCACGGGAGAGCCGTCGTTCCACCTCAATCCGCGCTTGTGCTCCTGGTATGACGACAGGCTAACCCCCAGGATTCGCGCCGCCTCCCTGTCCGTCAGCCTCATCCTCCGCTGCCATGCTGCTACTGTGGTTTCACTCCTCCTACTCATGTCACATCTCCAGCCACGCCCACGCGACGACCACCTTGAAGTTGCCGAGCCACGGAAGCACGTCTAAATGCCAGCTAGACGCAGGTAGCAGGAGGGTGGCGCAATACGGCTCGCGTGGCTGGACTGCCATTGGCTCCGAGCGTTGCTGTGGCTAGCCGTGAGATAGCTGCCCCGCACCAATCCAGCAGGATCAGTTCCGATGATGTAGCAATCGCCTTCTTCCGGTTCCACTAGTGCTGTGCTCTCGATTGCAATAGCCTCCACTGATAGTGGCATGGCTATAGCCAGCAGCCATGGAGTCCAACCCTGCCATCAGACAGAACAAACGCACTCAACATAGTATTAAGTGCGTTTGTATCTATTGCTGTATCAGCGGCCTGGATCAAATTTCACAATGGTGCCATCAACTGACACGTAAGCAGTGAAATGATTGCCAAACATAATTTCACCTGTCTCTGGGTCAGGCTTCGAATAAAAATGAATTACCCATCTACCATTTATAAAACGTGTAGAAATATCACCACCGAACCAATCCTGCCTTACGCCGTTTGCTAAGGCGGTTTCTCGTGCAACTTTTATAGCCTGACTTTCAGAAATACCAGAACTAGCCGATGCGACAGTACGCTGAGTAACTAAGTCTTGGGTAGGTGAGGTGTTAAAGGGTATGTAATCTAAATGCTTATCAATTTTTTCATCGGTATTTTTAATTGTATTATTGAGTTGGCTTAAGCACTCCACATCTGACCCGCAATGCCCTATGTCTGTCGCCGTAGCCAACGATATCCCAAGAAGCATGGCTAATCCGCCAAAAAATAAGGT
>JAITWM010000119.1 GCA_031285265.1 Lysobacteraceae bacterium | reverse complement strand
CGTCGAGAAACCGAAAATGGATTATGTGGGATTGGTCACCTTGGTGATCGGTGTCGGCGCGCTGCAGATTCTGCTGGATCTGGGCAATGATGAAGATTGGTTCAATTCGGACTTGATTATTACCTTGGCCATCGTGTCGGCCGTTGCGTTGACGATCTTCCTGATATGGGAATTGACCGATAAGGAGCCGATGGTCGATCTGCGTTTGTTCCGGCATCGTAATTTCACTGCCGGAACGATCGCCATGGTGGTCGCATTCGCGGCATTTTTCAGTATCGGTTTGTTGATGCCGCTATGGTTACAGCGGGATATGGGCTATACGGCTTTATGGGCGGGATTGGCGACTGCGCCGATCGGATTGATGCCGGTTCTGTTGACGCCATTCGTGGGCAAGTATGCCAACCGGTTCGATATGCGGGTGCTGGCATCGATCGCGTTCATGGTGATGGGAATCAGTTGTTTCATGCGTTCTCATTTCAACCTGGAAGTGAATTTTGCGCATATTGCCGGCATACAGGTGTTCATGGGCATAGGCACCGCATTGTTCTTCATGCCGATACTGCAGATTTTGCTGTCGGATCTCGATGGGCGGGAGATCGCTTCTGGATCAGGACTGGCGACATTTCTGCGGACGCTGGGTGCGAGCTTTTCCGCGTCCGTTACCACATATCTATGGGGCCGGCGCACGCAGATACATCATGCGCAGTTGACCGAACATATTTCGGTTTATACGCCCGGTATCTCGGAGCAGGTGTCGGCGATAAGGCAGGGAGATTTTCAACGGGGTGCGGCGGTGCTCGATCGCATGATCAATACGCAGGCTTCGCAAATGGGATTCAACGATATATTCCATCTTCTGGGCTGGATATTTTTTGCGATCGTGCTGCTGCTGTGGTTGGCCAAACCGCCGTTCGGTACCGGAGCGGGAAAGACGCCCGGCGCGCGGCGTTGACGGGCGATCGATAAAAAACGGCCGCCGACGCAAGGTTGGAAATTGTCGGCGGCCAAGTGGGGAACTATGCGGCACTGTCCTTAACTTATGGTCAGCGCATTTGGAAGGCCTCCTGGTGAAACAGATTCAGCGGCATACCGGCATCATCCAACTCCTTGCGGAGTTTCTCCGAAAGGGTGCTGGGTCCGCAGAACCAGACGGTAGGCCATTGATCGTGTTTGGGCTTGATTTGCAGCGATTCCGATGACGGATTTCCACTTTTTTCGCTGTAATGCAAGTGCAGTCGTATCCGTGGCAGATTGGCGCTCAAACGGTTGAGTTCGTCGGCATAAATCGCCTGCTCGGCATTGCGCACGCAGTAATGCAGATCTACGTCGGGGCACAACTCGGGTTGTTCGTTCAAGCGATGCAGCCATGCCAGAAAAGGAGTGACGCCGATGCCGCCGGCAATCCATATCTGTGGTTGTTGCTGTGTGTTGCGCTGAAAATCGAATTGGCCATAAGGACCTTCGACTTCGACTTTGGCTCCAGGTTGCAGGGCATGTTGAAGCTTGCGGGTATAGTCGCCCAATGCTTTGATCGAAAAGCGGATTTCGTTGTTGCCTTGGTCGGCGCTGGAAATGGTGAATGGGTGCTGTCCTTCCAGTGTCGGTTTTTCGGTACGCAGAAAAGCGAATTGACCGGCACGATGGCGCCAGGCGCCTTGTAGTTTGCAGGTGATTTCGAACATGCCGTCGGACAGAGTGCGCATTCCGGTAACGACGCCGCGGTGGCGGCGTGTGCGGCCGATATTGCCGGTCAACGAAATGATTGCGCATACCGATCCCACCGCGATGCATGCCGCAAGTATCCAGCCGACCGGTTGCGTCCAGTACGAGGTGGGCGCCAGCACCAGGGTATGGAAGGCCAGAAGGAGGTAGACCACTGCCATGGCTTTGTGCAGATAACGCCATGGGCGATAGGGCACACGTTGCCACAGCGTGATAAGCAGGGTCGCGCCCAGCAGCCAGACCGACCACTCTCCCAGTTCTTTGGCGATCCCTTTGAAAGAGCTGAGGAAAGTTGTAGCGCCGCCGGAACCTCTGGCCGGACGCTCGAACCATTGAATCAGCAGATGCGGTCCGCTCAGATCGATGAAGTAATGCAGCAGTCCCAGGCTGATCGCCAGAATTCCGGCCCATTTGTGTACGCGGTACATCTTGTCCAGTCCGCCGAAGGTTTTTTCCAGCCAGACGGGGCGTACCGCCAGCAGCATGATCAGCGACATCATTGCGAAAGCGGCCACACCCGTGAGAAGGATGAGTTGCCTGCGCCACCACCAGACATCGATGGTCATTGGCGGATTCAGAGCGATAGACAGGCCGACGGCCGCGAGAGAAACCAATAAGACAGTCCAGATCCATTTCATTTTCATCACCCGGTATTTCGAATCGTTATTCTGGTACGGGCAGGATGATGCGACAGGCTTAAGTCCGTCTTAAGCGAAACCGGTGATAGTCCGGGACGAGTCAGGCGGCGTACAGCGTTTGCCTTATTGCGGCGGTGATGGTTCGCCGGGATGATAGGAGGCGGATGTTCGATGGCGGTGAGTGAAATGCGGCTGTTACTGGTTGAGGACGAGCGTGCATTGGGCGAAGGGATATGCGCGGCATTGTCGGCAGACGGTTATACGGTGGATTGGCTGACCGATGGCGAACGTGCTTCGCATGCGCTCAAGACCGAACACTTCGATTTGTTGCTGCTCGATCTCGGGTTGCCGAGGAAAAGCGGGTTGGAGGTATTGCGGGAATTTCGTAGAACCGGCCCGCCGACGCCGGTTCTGATCGTCACGGCGCAAGATGCGGTGGAAGATCGCGTTCAAGGCCTGGATGCCGGCGCCGATGACTACATCACCAAACCATTCGATGTGAACGAACTCAAGGCGCGGATCCGTGCAACGCTGCGGCGTAGCCAAGGGCGTGCGCAGCCTTTGATCGAATATGCCGGCATCACACTGGATACGGCGGCCCAGACGGTCCGCTACCAGGAACAGAACGTGATTCTGACGCGCCATGAATACATGTTGTTACATGAACTGCTGGCCAGTCCGGGCAAGGTTCTGACACGGGAGCGATTGATGCAGGCGTTGTACGGTTGGGAAGAAGAAGCCGAAAGCAACGTACTGGAGGTGCATATCCATCATTTGCGCAAGAAATTGGCAGGGGATCTGATTCGTACCGTCCGCGGCGTGGGCTATGTGTTGCGAGAGATAGCATGACATCGATGT
>JAITWM010000053.1 GCA_031285265.1 Lysobacteraceae bacterium | reverse complement strand
CAGAAGCAAGCATTTCGACCCGATACTCATTGATGTTTTTCACGATGTGGTCGACGGCTTTGAAGAAATCGCTACAAACAGCCGTAATCTGGGCGATTCCTTTATATTCAGGTGGACGGGTGGATCATGAGCATTGGGCCATCTCCAGTCTCATGTGCCACTACCCATTACATCTGAATTTCATCCTTCTCGGCCCGAGGTGGGGCTGAAGCGCGCCAATCGTCATCGCGGATGATATGGAAGCTGAACGCTGCGGAGGTAAAGTCTCCGGGAGCCGCTCCCAAACCGATCATGCCTTGTCCATGCAGAACACAGTTATCGCGTTTCAGGATTACCAGTTCGGCTTCGCGTCCAAATTTCACCCAGGTTCCGTTGGTGCTGAAATCGGTTAGCGTGCATTGGCCGCCGATCCATTCAATACGGGCATGCCGACGAGACACCCGCCTGTCGTCGATGACCAGTCCGCAACTTTCGCTACGGCCAATGACGAGTGCACCATTCGCGGGTAGAAGCTGTATATGGCGGCCATTCATATCGATGTCGGCTCTTTGCGCCGTTGCCGTGTCTACGCTTTCATTGAGCAGATCGAGTGGGCCGGTGATCGTGGTCTCGGCGGTATGCCGCCAATCAAACCGCCACACCCTGAACAGCCCTGCCTTGCCCTTGATGGTGATACGGTCGATACCCGTACAAAGCTGGCGCTTCGATTCGGGCAGACGGGTGTATAAGGATTCACCGAGAAGAACCTCGTTGGATTCGGCCCTATCACCAAGCCGGGCCGCGACGTTGACCGCGTCGCCGTAGCAGTCTCCACGTTGTTCGATAACCGAACCGAATTCGATTCCGATCTTGAGACCCAAGGGCGTATTTGTACTGTCGATGTGCTCCATATTGCATTCATAGAGTACATCACGGGTATGGGACGCGGCTTCGACAGCCTCATCGCTCCGATCGAACAATACCAGCAAACCATCGCCAAGGAATTTGACGACACGCCCGCCAGCCTGGGTGAAATGCCTGCCAAGCATTTGGGTGCAACGAGTCACCACCTGGGTCGCAATGGTATTGCCCTGGGATTCAAACAACTTTGTACTGCCAGTTAAATCGGCAAACACAACAGCCTTATCCGCCTGTTCGGGGGGTTTCAGCATATTGTCCTCGTTCGCTACCATTTTCGCTGAACCATCAAACGATTAAAGCCATTATTCTAGCACCTTGGCACTATCCTATTTCCGGGCGGAAAAGAAAAACTCTCTCACTCAGCCCGGAGAAGGTAATTCGATCCGACCATCGACACTATATTGATAATCGCGGAATACATGCTCGACGCTCAGCAGGCGATAGCTGCCGTCCGGCTCCCGCAAACTGGTCTCCTTGAGACGCCACGTATAGTGACCACACGTCCAGCAGTGGAAATTTCGCATATGTGTGCACAGGCATGTCTTGGTCCTCACTGCGGGCTTTTGCCCTTCCGACAGTTTCGCCTTTTCCTGCTCCCAGGCTTCCGCGTACTGGCAACGTCCGGAAGCGTCCAGCAAATAACCAAACGCTTCGCAATTGGGACGCACACCGCTTCCGATAGCGGGACATCCCTTGAGCATTCGCATCGGATAACCGGTCGGCGAGGCATTGTTGACTTCGATCTGGTCTTCGTCTGCCTGGAAATAAGCCTGCTTTACATCGTCCGGTAAGCCGCATTCCTTTGTGACGGTAAACCGGGTCGCCACCTGTACGGCGTGAGCCCCCTGCTCCAGGAATTTTACAGCGTCGCAGCCCGTAAAAATTCCCCCGGCGGGAATCAGTGGAATATCGAGTTTTTCGGCGCGCAGCCAGTCCCGTATTTCCGCCAGGATCTCTACAAGATCGTATTCCCTCCAGTCTTCCCCGAAGCCGAGATGCCCGCCTGCCAAAGGTCCTTCGACCACGATGTAATCGGGCAGCCTTCCGCTTCCACGCGCGTTTTTCTTCAGAAAGAGCTGGAGCGCGCGCAAAGACGAGACGATGATGCCAAGCTTGACATCGAGAAACCTCGGATGATCCTGGATCAGTGCAAATGAGCCCAGGTGCAGGCCAGCAGCCAGGGTAATGCCATCGACGCCCGCATCCATCGCCGAACGCAGCCTGACCCGCAAGGTTTCGCGCGGATTGTTCATGGTCAGCTTTTCCATGCAGTTCATGAACACCAGGCCAGGGCCGCGCTTGGCTTCCATCGTACTGCCGACGTGCAGACGGGTTGCCTCGGCGAGCTGACCGAGATCGAATTGCACTACCGACTTGTCGAGATTGCCGACGTTGAATTTGTACTGCTTGAGCCGGTCCTTGACGTAGTGCGTGTGAAAACGTCGGTCGGTGACGGTATGCACCATCGCATCCGAGATATGGCCAATGCCGCCCAGGCGCGCCACCTCAACGGCTAACGCGGAGGTCGAAATATCGACCCCCATACCTCCCACCATGATTGGAACCAACTCGTTTGAACCGAGCCGCAGGCGGAAATCATCAACACGCTTCATTTAGCCAATCCGTTTTGACTCAGTTCGTTATTATCGCCTACTGCCGTGTTTTGTGCACCACGGCATCGTCTTGGACTCGACATCGTTGAACCGTAACACTTCTAAACAGGTCACTCAACCTTTCTTGGCTGGTCGAACCCAGTTAGCGTAGCTTTGCTGCCGGGTACGCGATACCGTAAGTTGATCGGGCGGCGCATCGCGCGTGAGGGTTGTGCCCGCCCCAAGCGTCGCGCCCCGGCCAACCCGCACGGGCGCGACCAGTTGAGTGTCGGAACCGATGAACACATCGTCGCCAATCTCGGTGCGGTATTTGTTGGCCCCATCGTAGTTGCACGTGATGGTTCCCGCGCCGATATTGACCCGCATCCCTACATCGGCATCGCCAACATACGACAGGTGGTTTGCCTTGGAATCGTCGGCAATATGGCTGTTCTTGACCTCGACGAAATTGCCGATATGCACCCCATTGGCCAGCACGGTTCCGGGCCGGGTACGGGCAAACGGCCCGAGCACGCATCTTTCACCCGTCGCCGTGCCATCGAGATGCGAAAACGGAGCCACACGCGTCCCACTGCCGATCCGGACATCGCGGAGCACGCAATTCGCGCCGACGACGACATCGTCGGCCAATTCGACCCGACCTTCGAAGACGCAATTGATG
>JAITWM010000019.1 GCA_031285265.1 Lysobacteraceae bacterium | reverse complement strand
GGTAAAGAGATCAGTTTGCCAAGAATGGCCGTGAATCCCCATAGCAGTACGCAGCAGTGAATCTGCAATTGCGCCTTGGTATGGAGAGATATCGGCATCCGCGCATTATCGCGGAGATTCGGTTTCGTGGAATCGCGGCATGCCTGGAAGGTATATGAGTGAAGACGGCAATCGCCTGCATTGGAAGGAAATCAATCCACCCTGGCATTGTTGGAGGCGGGTGGCAATTGCATGATGATGCAATCCATCGGACATATCGCAACGCATAGTGCACAGCCGGTGCATAACGGATCGACGACGGTGTGCATATGCTTGAGGCCGCCCACGATGCTATCGGTAGGGCAGATCTGGATACATTTGGTACACCCGATGCAGTCATCTTCGATAATGGCGGCAACCGTACCTGCGGGCTTTTGTTCGCCGCGACTGCGATCGTAGGGTATCGCAGGGACGCCGAGTATCCAGGCCAGTGCCTTGGCGCCCTCATCGCCGCCCGGCGGGCAGCGATCGGTATCAACTTCACGGCGGCTCATTGCTTCGGCATAGAGAAGGCAATTGGCATATCCACACTGTCCGCATTGCGTTTGTGGCAACACGCGGTCCAAACGTTCGAGCAGCTTGTCCCTCGATGGAGAGGGCAGCGTTTTATCCTGGAAAGGCATCGATAACGAAATATTGGACATGATGGATGTACGGCGATGTGCCCGATCAGATTATCGTTCTTTTGGCTTTCAAGAGCAGCATCGATTGGATCTGTTCAGACAGGTGAATCAATGAATTGCCTCAATTCAGTTTGCCAACTTGCTTGTTAGATTCGTGAAAAGATCCGATGAAATGAGGAATAGCCGTCTTGAAACAGCCCAACTTTTTTGGGTCTGTATACATTGCCATTCATCGAATCGGCATGCCTGGTTGCGCTGCTGGATCTGCATCGAGTAAGGCCAACGGCCCATTATCGAAACCGGCCGACAGGATCATACCCTCGCTGACGCCGAAGCGCATCTTGCGCGGGGCAAGATTGGCAATGAACACGACATTGCGGCCGATCAGCTTGTCCGGCTCCCCGTAACTGGCACGGATTCCAGAAAAAATCTGCCGTTTTCCGAGATCGCCCGCATCCAGTTCGAAACGTAGCAGCTTGTCCGAGCCATCGACGAACTCGCATGCGATCACCTTGCCGATGCGCAGGTCCAGGCGCGCGAAGTCCTCGATACCGATATGGGCGTCGCGGTCGGGCGTTTTTTCCAAGGATTTGTCTTGCTGAGCCGGTAACGGGGCGGGAGCGGCCGGATGCCATGTGTCCTTGGACGCATCGACCATGGCATCTATCTGCTTGGGGTCGATGCGGGTGAACAATGGGGTATAGGGTTGAATCGCATGGTCGAGCAATGGCTGTTCCAGATCGTGCCATGCCGTCACCGGTGCGGCCAGGAACGTTTCGGCCTGTATCGCAGTGCGCGGCAACACCGGCTTCAGTGCCGCCGCCAATACCCGAAACAGATGCAACCCTTGGGTGCAGACGGCGTGCAATGCGTCCGCACCATCTTCTTGTTTGGCGATTACCCAGGGTTTTTTTTCGTCGATATAACGGTTGGCTTCGTCGGCCAAGGCCATCGTGCGGCGGATGGCTCCAGCCAGATCATTGTTTTCGAATGCCTTTCGAATCGGTGTCAATGCCGAGACGAATGCCGCGTACGTTTGCGGTTCCGGTAGTGCCGATGCGAGCTTGCCATCGAATCGCTTCTGGATGAAACCGGCACAGCGGCTGGCTAGGTTGACAAACTTGCCGACCAGATCGGAGTTCACTCGGGCGACGAAATCGGTCAGATTCAAATCCAGGTCGTCCACGCCTCCGGAGGACTTGGCGGCAAAGTAATAGCGTAGAGCTTCCGGGTCCAAACCGGCATTCAGATAGGTGCGTGCCATGATGAAAGTGCCGCGAGATTTCGACATTTTGGTGCCGTCCACGGTCAGATAACCGTTGACGTGCAGCCGGGTCGGTATGCGGCAACCGGAACCGTGCAAAACTGCCGGCCAGAACAGTCCATGAAAATTGACGATGTCCTTGCCGATGAAATGGTGAAGTTCGGCCTGACTGCCCGCATCCATATAGGTCGCGTAATCGATACCCTGGCGTTGGCATAACGCTTTGAAACTGCATAAATAGCCGATCGGCGCATCGAGCCAAACGTAGAAATATTTGCCGGGTTGTCCAGGTATTTCAAAACCGAAATAAGGTGCGTCGCGGGAGATATCCCAAGCGCGCAGACCACCGTCGGCATCCAGCCATTCCAGGAGTTTCGCCTTGACTCCGGGATGCGCTACATCACCGTGCAGCCATTGGCGCAGAAATTGTTCGAAATGGCCGACTTCAAAAAAGAAGTGTTCCGAATCGCGGATCTCCGGCCGGGCACCGGATATCACCGAATAAGGTTCTTTCAGGTCGGTCGGAGTGTACGTGGCACCGCAGACTTCGCAATTGTCCCCGTACTGGTCGGCCGCGCCGCAATTGGGGCAGATGCCTTTGATATAGCGATCCGGGAGGAACATGCCTTTGGCCGGATCATAGAATTGCGCCACATTGCGACGAGAGATATGGCCAGCGGCCGTCAGTTTGGAATAGAACCATTCGGTCAGTTCCCGATTGATCGGCGAATGCGTCGAATCGTAATGGTCGAAAATAATGTCGAAAGCGGCGAAATCGCGTTCATGAGACGCTTGAATATCGGCGATGAATGCTTCCGGCGTTACACCGGCTTTTTCTGCAGCAAGCATGATCGGCGTACCGTGCGTATCGTCGGCACAGACGAAATACAGCGTATCGCCGGACAAGCGGCGTGCTCGAACCCAGATGTCGGCCTGGATGTAGCCGACCAGATGGCCTAGGTGCAAAGCGCCATTGGCGTAGGGAAGGGCAGTAGTGACGAGTGCAGTGCGGCTCATGGCAAGAATCGCGGGGAAAACCGTCATTATCGCATGACCGACCCCGAAACTCGCTGCACATCCGCGCGATAGGTGTTCGGGACGCGTTCACTTGAGTTGCGTTACTCACGTATCCAGGTTTGCGTCCGGCAAATGAAAGCGATACATCCAGAAACATCCAATTTGTCGCCTCCTGGCTGCAGTGCGATTTTGGATCGATAAGTCTTGCCGTTGGCGGGATCGAGGATAGTGCCGCCGCTCCATCGGTTCGTACCGTCAGGCTTCAGATCCCAAAGAATCGTCATGCCCTCGATCGGTTGGTTGTGCCGTTCTCCTTCGCATTTGCTGCAGATGGGATGCGGTCGCTCGGATTGCAGTACCCGCAATATCTTGCCGCTGAGATTGTCGTTTGCCGTCTGGCTGATTTCGACGATCGATTTGACCTTGCCGGTTTTGTCGTCGATGGTTTTCCAGTGTCCGACCGCCGAATCGGTAGCGCCGACATTCAGTGAAATAGAGGTCGTCAGCAAGGCAATCATAAAAAGGGTGGTGCGTCGGCTCATGGTCTTTCTCGCATTGGGGGGGGACGCGCCGCCCGAGTAAGTAGCGATGCGTCAATAAGAAATCTATCCGTTGGTTGGCCGCAAGGGAATGGAAAAGGCGAGGTCGGTCGATGAAGAAAACAGATTATCCAGCATCTTGAAAAAGTCTCGAATACAGCAAGGCGCCGCGATTACCTTACGGGCTGCACGAATGAATGGAGCAGAGGAATGACCGGATGTTCCTGCGCATTCGTCACGAGTATGACGA
>JAITWM010000217.1 GCA_031285265.1 Lysobacteraceae bacterium | reverse complement strand
GCATTTTCAAACACGCGCGCGCCATCAATGCGTTTGCCAACAGCGGCACCAACAGTTACAAGCGTTTGGTGCCGGGTTTTGAAGCGCCGGTGATGCTGGCGTATTCGGCGCGCAACCGTTCGGCATCGTGCCGCATTCCGTGGGTGGCCAACCCGAAAGCGCGGCGCATTGAAATGCGTTTCCCCGACCCGCTGCAATCGGGCTACCTGACTTTCACCGCATTGATGATGGCTGGTCTGGACGGCATCAAGAACCAGATCGACCCAGGCCCGCCCGCCGACAAGGATCTGTACGATCTGCCGCCGGAGGAAGAAAGCAATATTCCGAAAGTCTGCTCCAGCCTGGATCAAGCGCTCGAGGCGCTGGATGCGGACCGTGAGTTCCTCAAGGCTGGCGGTGTCTTCAGCGACGATTTCATCGACGGCTACATCGCGCTGAAGATGCAGGAAGTCACCCGTTTCCGTGCAGCGACGCACCCGCTCGAATATCAGTTGTATTACGCGAACTGAAACACTGTGCCGGCACGGGTAGCGCGTGCGGCCGCCGGTGCCGTCCCCGCCGTCCAGGCACATGTCTGACGGAATGGCCGAGGATCGCGATCGACCTGCAGCCTCGGCGATCTTCGTCTAATCCCGGAAGACTTGCTCATTGGCCGTTCGCCATGACGCGTCCCCGGAACCATGGCGTCAATCCGCCTGGAGCAAGGGTTGGCCGAAATCCGCGAACACGCACGGGAAATCGACGCTCGCCATACCGAGGAATTGCTCAACTGAACCATCCGGAACCTTCATGCCATACCGTATAACCGCCATGCCCCTGTCACTGCTGTCCGCGATGCTCGTCGTCGCGAATGCAGCGGCCGAAGGTTTGTCCGGCTCTGTGGCGTTGACCAACAATTACCTATTCCGCGGCGTCACTCAGACCGACAAAAAACCTGCAATTCAGGGCAGTCTCGAATACGGGTCGGAAAGTGGTTTCTATGCCGGAATCTGGGGCAGCAACATCCGTTGGTTATCCGATTCCGATCCCGATGTTTCCAACCGAGTCGAAATCAACGGCTATCTGGGCCATCGCGGCCAGTTCAGAGCAGGCGATATCGGTTACGACATCGGCGCGGCGTATTTCTGGTATCCGGGACACTACCCATCCGGATTCAATAATCCCGACACGATCGAACTCTATGCCGGCATCGGCTACAAAATACTGAGCGCCAAGTATTACTACTCGCCGACCGATTTCTACGGACTGGACGATTCCAAAGGCAGCAGCGCGCTCGAAGCCGGTCTGAATTGGGAATTCCAGCCGAGCTGGGCACTACTTGCCCAGGCCGGCAGGCAATGGGCCCGCCATCACAGCAACGAAAGCTACGCCTATTGGAAATTGGGTGGCGCAAGGCATTTCGAAAACGGTTTCTCGGTCGAGGCGGCATATCACGATACCGACTTGGACGGAATCGAGTCGGCCGTCACTTTGACCATCACCAAATCCTTCTGACCCTGCCGCAAGACACATTGCCACATATTTTTAGGAGAGAGCTCTCATGAAACTGATCACTGCCATCATCCGGCCTTTCAAGCTCGACGAGGTCCGCGAGGCGCTGGCCCAGGCAGGCGTGTCCGGAGTCACCGTCACCGAGGTCAAAGGCTTCGGGCGTCAGAAAGGCCACACGGAGTTGTATCGCGGCGCCGAATACGTGGTCGATTTCTTGCCGAAGATCAAGATCGAAACGGTGATCGACGACGATCGCCTGGAAGATGTCCTGGACGCGATCCAACGATCCGCCGGAACCAACAAGATCGGCGACGGCAAGATCTTCGTCATGCCGGTCGAACAGGTCGTCCGCATCCGCACCGGCGAAATCGGCGTGGACGCCATCTGACTCCGGAGGGAACGCACCGATGAAACCGACTCATTCCGGGCGGCAGACACGGCGCTTGTCCATGCTGCATCCATGGGTGCTGCTCGGCTTGCTGGTCATGCTCACTTCGGTGTCCATGGCTCAGAGTCCGGGCAGGGCCGTCGAGATCACGCCGGTACCTACCGAAATCGTGATCGTCGAGGATCTGATGGACACCGATGCGAACCCGGCCGCCGCCATGGAAACGGCAAGTACCGATGCCGATCCCCGGACCGATTTCACGGCCGGACCTACCGCCGCTTTCGATCACGGCGATGTCGCCTGGATGCTCACCTCGACACTGTTGGTTCTATTGATGACCGTGCCTGGACTGGCATTGTTCTACGGCGGACTGGTCCGTGCGAAGAACGTGCTGTCGGTCCTGAGCCAAGTGCTGGTGGTATTTTCGCTGGTGCTGGTGTTGTGGTTCTGCTATGGCTATAGCGCGGTATTCACGCAAGGCAACGTCTTTTTTGGCTCCTTTACGGAACATGCCTTCCTGCGTGGATTCAACGCCGAATCGGCCGGCAACACACCGGTTGCAGGCTTGCCCGATTTACTGTTCGTGGCGTTTCAGTCCACTTTTGCCGGAATCGCTGTCTGCCTGATTGTCGGCAGCTTCGCCGAACGAATCAAATTCAAGGCGGCACTGCTGTTCTCGGCGATCTGGTTCACTTTCAGCTATATCCCGATAGCGCACATCGTCTGGGGTGGCGGGTTCTTGAACCGGATGGGGGCCATCGATTTCGCCGGCGGTACCGTGGTGCATATCAACGCCGGTGTCGCCGGCCTGGTCTGCGCCTGTTTCCTGGGCAAGCGCATCGGCTATGGCCGCGAAGCATTGAAGCCGCACAACGTGCCGTTCACCTACGTTGGCGCGATGCTGCTGTGGGTCGGTTGGTTCGGTTTCAACGCGGGCTCGGCGGGAGCGGCCAATTCACAGGCGGCATTGGCATTTCTCAATACCCTGCTGGCGACCGCCGCTGCCGTGTTGGGCTGGACGCTGGTGGAAACGATCAGCAAAGGCAAACCGTCGGCGCTCGGAGCGGCTTCCGGCGCCGTAGCCGGCCTGGTCGGCGTGACCCCGGCCTGCGGCACGGTCGGCCCTATTGGCGCCATCGTCATCGGGTTGCTCTGCGGCATGGCCTGCGTCTGGGGCGTCAACGGTCTGAAACGATGGCTGCGCGCGGACGATACGGCCGACGTATTCGGCGTACATGGCGTCGGCGGCATCATCGGCGCCGTCCTGACAGGCGTATTCAGCGCCGAATCCCTGGGCGGGTCCCATGCGGACCTGGCCATCGGTCACCAGCTCTGGGTGCAGGTACTCAGCGTCATCGTCACCATAGCCTGGAGTGCGGCCGTCACGGTCATCGCGCTGTATTCCGCCAAGCTGCTGGTGGGTTTACGCGTCAGCGAGGAAGCAGAACGAATGGGGTTGGATATCAGCAGCCATGGCGAATCCGCCTATGAAACCTGATGAGGAAAGCCATGCCCATGCACCGG
>JAITWM010000212.1 GCA_031285265.1 Lysobacteraceae bacterium | reverse complement strand
TCGTTATACCGTTCAAAATCGGCGCGCGGCATATAGACCTCGCCGCGCACCTCCAGCACCTCGGGCCAATCGTCATCCCGCAAAGCGTGCGGAATCGCCCCGATGGTGCGTAGGTTGGCGGAGACATCCTCGCCTGTCGTGCCATCGCCGCGGGTCGTCCCCTGCACGAATACGCCCTTCTCGTACCGTAAATTGATCGCCAGACCGTCTAATTTCGGCTCGGCGGAAAAAACCAGCAGCTCGCGCTGCAGCTTTTCCCGGATACGCCGGACGAAATCCTCCACTTCCTGTACGGAAAACGCATTGGACAAGGACAACATCGGCACCGCGTGCCTGACCTCGACGAATTTATTCGATGGCGCTGCACCCACCCGTTGCGTGGGCGAATCACGGGTCACCAGTTCGGGATACGCCGCTTCCAAGGACTCCAATTCCCGCATCATGCGATCATATTCGCTATCCGGAATAGTAGGCGCATCAAGCACGTAATAACGATAGTTGGCATCTTCGATCTGCCGACGCAACTGATCGATACGCGCTTGTGAAAAAGAAGCGGGATTCATCGCGGAATTGTACTCATCAGCAACCGGGTTGTGATACGACTCCAGCACGATAGAGAGCAGGTTTCGGCGTTATGACACCGCCGTCTCAAATTACATGAGACCCTATGCGAAGTGATACGCGTTTTCGGAAGATTGTCGACACTCCGTTCAATGAAGTAATCAAATAATCTCTGCGGCCAATACCGGACACTGCTCCATCGAATCGGCCCATCCACCCGCATCCGGACGTTGCGCATGCCTGCTGCGACATCGACGCCTATCAAAAGTGCCGACCGATATTGCATACCCTGCCGCTCATGCTGGCCGCATACATCCCGCTCGCATCCCCATCGGTCGGTCCGATCAATGAATCATCACCATCGCGGTACTTCATGCTGGCGGTCGTAGAGTCGCAAATCCTCGCGAATATGCGCGATACGCTGCCGCCCCAGCGCATTGCGGCTATCATCCAGCACGACACCATCGAGCAGTTCCGCTATCCGCTGTACCGTCGGTAGCATTTTCTCCCAAGCATCCAATGCTGGAATCGGTGCGGGCAGCGTCAGAAAAAAGGCGATTGCCGGCGTCTGCATTTCCCGAATATTGGCCATATCGAAACTGCCCGGATTCATGATGCTGGCCATGCTGAAGACCGGACCACGCTCGGGATGGCCATCCAGCAGACGATGGAACACGTCCATATGGCCGAAAACCATTCCGGTTTTCTCCGCAGCAACGACGATATCCTCGCCCCGCAGAACCTGATCCACCCGTGCCGCGACGAACAAAGTAAGTATCTTGTCGAAATCTTCGGTCGTACGTTTGCCCAACTCCGTTGGCGCAATGATCTGCTCCGCCGCGCCCAACCCCAACTCGGGCCGGATCTCGGCCGTCCCATCACCGCCGCCTTCCGCATCGTGACCTTCGCCATCGTCGAATATCGGTTCGCGCCGGTCCTTGGCCGGATCGGAAAGCACGACACGACGCCCTTGCGCCTTGCGCGGACGGCTGAAGAAGAATATCGCGGCAACCAACAGCGCGCCGGCGATCAGAATACCGATACGTAACCAGGTAACATCGGACATTTACGCGGTTCCCAGTGCTGATTCTGGATAGTGCAAGGATGACACGTCATATCGCTCCCGCCAAACGCGCCGCTTCCTCCAGATTCACGCTGACCAAGCGGCTGACACCCGGCTCGCGCATGGTGACGCCGCTGAGCTGATGAGCCGCCTCCATCGTCCCTTTGTTATGGGTGACGAACAGAAACTGCACTTTCTCGCTCATTTCCTTGACCATATTGGTAAACCTGCCGACATTGGCCTCATCCAGCGGTGCATCCACCTCGTCCAACAAACAAAATGGCGCCGGGTTCAACTGGAAAATGGCGAACACCAGAGCGACCGCCGTCATCGCTTTCTCACCGCCGGACAGCAGAGAAATGCTGGAGACCCGCTTGCCCGGGGGACGCGCCATGATCGCCACACCAGTATCCAACAGATCCTCCCCTGTCAATTCCAGGTAAGCATGGCCACCGCCGAACAGGCGCGGATACAAGGCTTGCACACCCGAATTCACCCGATCAAACGTATCCTTGAAACGACCGCGAGTTTCGCGGTCGATCTTGCGAATCGCTTCCTCAAGCGTTTCCAAAGCGCTGGTCAGATCGTCGTTCTGAGAATCCAGATAGTGTTTGCGCTGCTCTGCCTCACCATATTCATGGATCGCCGCCAAGTTGACCGGTTCCAGCCGGCGCATCTTCGCATCGACCTGAGCGATGGTCTGCTCCCATTCCTTTAAATCGGCAGTTTCGGGAAGCGTACCGAGTATCTCATCGAGAACGAGTTCGCTAGCCGCAATGGCCTCAACCAATTGTTCAGCGCGCAAAGCCAGCGCCTGTTGTTCGAGCCGACATTGGGATATGCGCTCACGCTGGGCCAAGGATTGTTCGTCGCGTTGTTGCCGTATCTGCTCGAAACTACGCAACTCGCTATCGATACCTTCCAATACGGCTCGCGCCTGAGTCAATGCCTTGTCGGCGCGAATACGCTCGGCCAACGCAGTCTGGTGCTCGTCTTCCAGTGCCTTGACCGGCGAGTCGCCTTCATTCAACTGTTCGGTCAATTCTCCCAGACGGGTATCCAACTGCCCACGCTGACTGCCCATACGATGCAATGCTTGGCTCAAACCGATGATCTGGGTGCGCTGCGACTCCAGCGTCAAAGCCAGTGCATGCGTTGCATCGCGACTGCTGCGTGCGGCATCGCGCGCCTGATCGCGCGCCTCGGCCAATTGCCGTCGCTCGCTTTCCAACTGCTGCCGCAGCGTTTCCAATTCGGCCATCCGCGTCACCGCCTCTTCCAAACGCGCACGCGCCTCGCGCGCCTGCTGGCGGCTGTCATCCAACGTCTCCAGCAATTGATTGATCTCATTCTCAATCCGTTCCACCCGCAATCGGGCCGACTCCATTCGTCCCTGATGACTCTGCAACTGCCCCGCCAGTTCCGAGACACTGCGATGCGTCAGATACAGCGCACGCTGCGCATCCTCACGCTGTTGCTCGGCCGCCAGTAGTTGATCGCGCAAATCCGCGAGCGTGCGTTCTAAGGCAATTTCACGCTGATGCTGTGATTCGACGTCCTCGCGCAATGCCTGAATGTCGCGTTCTCGCAACAACGCCCCTTGCCGGGCGGCACCACTGCGAGAAACCCTGACCCAACCCGTCCCCAAACGTTCGCCGCCGCGAGTGATGATCGAATCTCCCGATTCCAGCCGTGGTAACAATCCATGCGACTCGTTCAGATCTTCAGCCACATGCAACTTCGCCAATAGGCGACGGATGGCCAGCGGCCCTTGCACTTTCGACGCCAACGATGTCGTTGGGAAAACACATGCTTCTGAAGCATCGGCGACCAATGCGATCCGGCCTTCTCCGAACTCCGCCAACGCCCCGACCAATACCTCCGGCGCTTCGACCAGAACGCCTTCGATCAACTGCCCAAGTGCGCTTTCGACTGCATTTTCCCAGCCGCTTTCAACCGTCAATCGTTCACCGACACGCGCGGAAGAATCCAACCCTCGTGCTTTCAACCAGGCCATCGCTGCACCCTGCTCCTGTCCCAAAGCGGCCTGTTGCAATGTCTCCAGCGACGCCAAGCGGCCTCGCGCGGCTTGTGCCTGTTTGCGCACATTGGCCAATTCCGTCTGCACCTCGCGTTGCCGCTCCTGCAAGACCGTCACGGATTGCTTGCGTGCCTCCAACTGTCCGTTCAGTCCATCAAGTGCGGATTTTTGCGCGTCATGTTCGATCTGAGCCTGTGCATAGGTCTCGGCCAACATGTCGATGTCCAGACTAATGCGTTCATTGACCAATGCTTCGCGGCGGCGTTCCGCCTCCAACGATTGCCGATCCAGATAATCCACCCGCGTGCGTTCCACTTCGCCGCCACGCGTGGCTTCGGCGATTTCTCGACTATGCCGATCCCAGCGTTGCTGCCAGTCGGAAAGCCGTTCTTCCGTTTCACGCAATGCTTCTTGCTTGTATTGATCGTCCGCTTGCAACAATTCCAGCTTCGGCTCAACTTCCTCGACCGATGCTCGCAATACTCCCAGCTTGGCTTCGTCATCCTGGATATGCTGATTGAGTTCTGCCAGCGCCGCTTCCGTTTCGCCATGCGTCTGGTGCAAGCGCCGGGCCAACTCACGTTGATGTTGAATCTGCTGCTCGATGCGCGCTAGCACTCCACTAACCTGATAGACCTCGGCCTGAGTCCGATTCAACGATTCAACCGCTTCCTCGCGCTTGAGCCGATCCGTTTCGATCTTACGCTCGGCCTCGCGCTGCTCGGCGACGATTTGTTCGAGCCGTGTTTCTTCCTGCCCCAATCGTTCGCGCAACACCGTCAGTTGTACGTCCAACTCACGGTACTGCAATGCCCTCCATTCAGCATCACGGATCCGGCGCTCGCTCTGCAGCGACTGATATTGCTCGGCCTGCCTGGCTTGGCGCTTCAGATGTTCGAGCTGTTTGTCGATTTCCTCGCGCAGATCGTTGAGACGATCGAGGTTCTCCCGTGTATGGCGAATTCGCGTCTCCGTTTCCTTGCGCCGCTCCTTGTATTTCGAAATCCCTGCCGCTTCCTCCAGATAGATACGGAGATCCTCCGGCCGTGCTTCGATGATCTGACTGATCATCCCTTGCTCGATGATCGAATAACTGCGCGGCCCCAATCCCGTACCAAGAAAGAGGTCGGTAATGTCGCGGCGACGGCACTTCGTCCCATTGAGATAGTAGCCACTCTGGCCGTCGCGACTGACAGTCCGCTTGACGGATATCTCGTTATAGGCCGCGTACTCGCCGGCCACCGAATGATCGCTGTTATCGAAGATCAGCTCGACCGTCGCTTGCGACACCGGCTTGCGCGTGGAGGAACCCGAAAAGATGACATCAGTCAGTAAATCGCCCCGCAACCGGCTGGCCGAACTCTCACCCATGACCCATCGCACCGCGTCGATGATATTGGACTTGCCGCAACCGTTCGGACCAACAACGCCCGTCATATTGGCCGGCAGATGCAAGGTGGTCGGGTCGACGAAAGACTTGAAACCGGAGAGTTTGATCGTGGAAAGACGCATGCGGCAATCGTTTCAAGCGCCGCACATTCGGATACCTGCGCCGCTCTTGGTTAAGATTTCAGACTCGAAAATTCAGCTAAATCATTGAATTCAATCGCCGATACACAACGACAGAACCACCGGCGCACAGCAGTATAGCGGTCCTAGAGGCTACGGTGTGTGTCTGCTGCGACAGCTCGGCTATAGTAGTTGATCAGAGTCATTTCGCTTTTTCGGAAACTGGCGCTCTAATGCTGGTTTCACAAGCCGCAGATCACGAACCAGGACATGAACTACGACATCATCATCATCGGTGCCGGACCAGCCGGCCTGTGCCTTGCCAAAGCCGTCGCGGATATGGGCCTGCGCATCGCGATGGTGGAACGGCAGATGGAATCCGACTTGGCCGAGCCCGCGTTCGACGGACGCGAAATCGCACTCACACACGCCTCGATGCGCTTGCTGCGGCAGATTGGAGTATGGAAACACATCCCTGAAACGGATATCTCGCCACTATGCACCGCCAAGATCATGAATGGCGCATCTCCGCACGCGTTGCAAATTGGAACCGAGCTGACCGGCCATACGCAATTGGGCAGTCTGATACCGAATCACCTGATCCGAAAGGCGGCTTGGCTCGCCATGCGCGAAACCGTCGGCATCACCCTTTTCTCCGGAATGCACGCCGAGACCATCGAAACATATCCAAATGAAGTACGCATTCGACTGAACGATGGCAGCCAACTGACAGCCTCCTTACTTATCGCAGCCGACAGCCGCTTCTCGGAAACACGGCGCGCCCTCGGTATCGATGCCGATATGCGAGACTTCGGTAAGAGCATGCTGGTTTGCCGCATGCATCACGAACATGACCACCAGCAAACCGCCTGGGAATGGTTCGATCACGGCCAGACTCTGGCGCTACTGCCACTGGACCGCTGCCTGTCTTCGACCGTCATCACGGTAACCGGCATCGAAGCACGCCGTTTATCGACACTGCCGGAAGAGCAATTCGCCCGCGAGATCGAACGCCGTTACGACTATCGTCTCGGCAACATGCGATTGGAGAGTACCCGGCATGTTTATCCTCTGGTGGGCGTCTATGCACGCCGCTTCGTCGGCACCCGGTTCGCGCTAGTTGGGGACGCTGCAGTAGGAATGCACCCTGTCACCGCACATGGCTTCAATTTCGGCTTGGCAAGTATCGAACGCCTCACCGACAGCCTGGGTATCGCACTGCGGCAAGGACGCGATCCGGGTGATCCCACGTTGTTGTCGCGTTACCAGCGGCGCCATCGTAAAGGCACCTTGCCGCTTTTCTTGACCACTTGCGGCATCGTCGAGCTCTACACCAACGATCGGATGCCAGCTCGCTGGCTACGGGAAGCGACACTGCGAATCGGCGGGCGGCTGCTGCCATTTCAACGCGCAATCGCCTCGACATTGGTCGACGACGGTCCAGTGGATACTCCCATCTGGAAACATTTGAAAAACGGAATCGACCATTTGAAACCAGCATTGTCCGGTCTACGGAGCAACCGCTGAAACGCTCGCCGGGGTTCCGTTCGTTGGAAGCTCGCTCGGCAAATTTATGATGGCAACAAACGACTCATATCTCGTTTTTCGTTCATCGAGCCAATCCGCGCCATGACTACCGCTCCCGCAGTGGGAGCAACGCCGAAACCATGCATGACGCGCACGAAAACGCGCCAGAATACCGGCACGTCTACATTTCTTCAAATCAACGGTTCATCGTTGCGAAAGCGACCAAGAGCCCCATCTCACTCATTATCCAATACAAGTGATTGCCATACTCCCGTCGTACGCATGTACATCCAATCGATGAGACAGAAAAATTGCGCCGGTAAAAATTGCTGAACTGGAACGTCCAAGCACCGTCGATTGATCGCGATCACCTGGCTCAATACTCGGATCACCGGGCATCGCGCCTAAGCTCGATCCCATCCGTAGCGATCATCCGCTATCCGACAGCAATCTCCACGGGCAGTACTCATCGAGCATATTGAAAGCGTGTCGACAAAAATCGAGAAGCCCGCTTTCGCGGGCTTCCCGATTCATCACCACATCCTAATCGAACATCTCTCGATCAAATATCCCTTTTCTCCATCCGCCTCCGCGATCCAGCGGGGTTTCCAACTCTACCGTAACGGAACCTCATTATTCCCTTATTAGTAGTCCGGCAACGGCGGCAATTCCGGCTCCTCTGGCTCCTCCGGATAAGGCTCTTCCGGCGGAGGTTCCGGACACTCTTCTTCCGGCTCTTCCACATCCGGCGGTTCCGGCAGTTCCGGCTCGGGCTCGGGCTCGGGCTCGGGCTCGGGCTCGGGCTCGGGCTCGGGCTCGGGCTCGGGCTCGGGCTCGGGCTCGGGCTCGGGCTCGGGCTCGGGCTCGGGCTCGGGCTCGG